>JAAYOR010000181.1 GCA_012520235.1 Fretibacterium sp. | reverse complement strand
CTGAAGTCCACTCGCTCGCCGCAAAAGACAAATGCAAGGGAGTGGACTTCAGGGATGTGTGGGACATAGAAATACGCCGTCAAACGGCTCAAACTCGCACCGTTTGACGGCAAAAATGTCCAAACATCATCGTATCCAATAGATGACGTAGAGCTCAGGCTCAGGCAGGTTGACGCGACGGCTGCCGCAGAGGTTCTCCCCCAAATCAGCCAGATGCTAGGAGGATCATCAGCTGGTCTGAGACCATAAAGCCCAGGTCATTTAAGCAGGCGACCGGCTACTTTGTGGCCGCCAGACCACAAATGCCATGCCGTTCGCTTATGTTGAGGCGAAACCCAGTGGCTTCGTCCTCGGACTGATGAACACAGATGGGCGCAGATTTTAAAAAATATTTCAATTCTTAATCTGCGAAAATCTGCGGATAGTTTTTTATTTTACGAGCTCGCCCCTCTCGATTTTCTCAGCCCTCTCCCGCAGGTGACGCAGGCGGCGCTCCGTGGGGGGATGAGAGTTGAAACCGCTTCTTTGGGTGGCAAACCCGTGGTCCTTGAACTTCTTCATCGCATTGTAAAGGCCCCAGGGACTGTAGCCGGCCTTAGTCGCGAGGTCCATGCCGTAGTCGTCGGCCTCCACCTCCTGTTCCCGGCTGAAGCCGCTTTCGGCGAGCTTCATGCCCACGGCCCCCGCTATCTGGGTCACTTCGTTGCCCTTGCCCAGCAGGCTGCCCACGATCTGCCAACCCACGTTTCTCGCCACCCCGCGCTTATAGTGCCCGCATCGGACGTGCCCTACCTCGTGGGCCAGGATCCCCGCGATCTCGTCGGAGTCCGCCAGAATAGCCATCAACCCTTCCGTGACGTGCACGGAAAAGCGTTTAGAGGACTCAAACCTCACCCATGCGTTAGGAGCCTTCTCCTTCTCAAAGAGCAGCGGGATGCTGCCAACATCAAGCCCTGCGACCGACGCCACTCGGCTCCAGGCCCCCTTCACCGTGTGCTTACTGATAGCCGCCTGTGACGGGCTGACCAGGAGAGCCGCGAGGCACAGGGCCAGAGCCAGAATTTTTTTCTTCATTGTCAATCCCTCCGGTTTATCCGTTTTTCTCCCGTTTTTCCGCCCGCGAGCTTTCTGTCACCTGCCCGCCTTATGGCGGCTGGTTTGGATTTTCAAGCATTATAACAGTACGGAGTTGGGCTTATCCTCAGTGAGAGGGCGGAATCCGTGCAGGCAGGTGCTAAAATAAAGCATGCTCTCAAAAACAGATGTTTCAGGGAGGCTGGATGAACGTGAAACCTTTATCCTACGGACGGCAGTGGGTGGACGACGATGACATCGCGGCGGTCGTAAAAGTTCTGAAGGGCGACTGGCTGACTCAGGGGCCGGCGGTGGAGGCCTTTGAGAGGTCCCTGGCCGACTACGTGGGCGTGAAGCACGCGGTGGTCTTTTCCAATGGGACGGCAGCCCTGCATGGGGCGATGGCGGCTGCGGGCCTGGGGCCGGGCGATCAGGTTTTGACGACACCTCTGACCTTTGCTGCCACAGCGAATTCTGCCCTCTACGTCGGGGCCGAGCCCGTGTTTGCTGACATCGACCCTCAGACCCTCTGCCTTGACCCTCAGAAGGCCAGAGCAAGGCTGGAGGAGCCCCCACACAAGATCCGCGCCATCGCCCCCGTCAGCTTTACGGGGTTCCCCTTTGACATGGCTCCCTTCCGAGCCTTGTCCGCCGAGTACGGTGCGGTCCTTATTGAGGATGCCTGCCACTCCCTGGGAGGGGACCGGGGGGACAGGAAGATCGGAGCGGACGCGGACATGACGGTCCTCAGCTTCCATCCGGTCAAACACATCACCACGGCTGAGGGCGGGGCAGTGCTGACCGACGACCCGGAGCGCGCCCGTTACCTCTCCCTCTTCCGGAGCCACGGCATCACCCGGGACTCCGAACAGTTTCAGGAGGCAGCTGACGGACCCTGGCACAACGAGATGCAGATGCTGGGTTACAACTACCGTCTGCCGGACCTCAACTGTGCCTTGGGCCTGAGTCAGATGAGGCGCCTGGACTCTTTCGTGGCACGCCGCAGGGAGATCGCTGCGCTCTATCGGACGCTTTTGGCCGACGTGCCTCAGCTCCTCCTGCCGCCTGACTCAAAGGGGCACGCCTACCACCTCTTTCCCATCCGGGTCCCGGCGGAGGACAGGGCGGCTCTGTTCGCCCATCTGGCGGAGCGGGGCATCCGGCTTCAGGTCCATTATGAGCCTGTGCACCTGCACCCCTACTATAAAAAGCGCTTTGGCTACAGGCCGGGCGACTTCCCCGAGGCGGAGCGTTTTGCCTGCGAGGCTCTATCCCTGCCGATGTTCCCCCTTATGGAGGACTCCGACGTCGAGCGAACGGCGTCGGAGATCCGGGCCTTTTTCCAGACCGGCGTCAGGAGGTAATAAAAACACAACAGGGGCGTAGGGCCCGGGCCTTTCTCCCCCTTTTTATGTGGATAAGTGGACAATGCTGTGGATAGTTTTTGGGGAAACAGGGTATGGAGGCTTGATTTCAGCGGGTTGTGGATAAGTGGATGGTGTGGATGATCCCATATCCCCTAAAAAAGCAAGTCTCAAAAGAGAGCCCGAGGACCCAGACTCAAGTTGAGGAAAGCTGAAAGCGGACCAGAAGTGACGAAGGCTGACGAAAGGGAGACTGAGTGATGAAGACGAACAAGTTACGGGAAAAATTGCAGGCAGGGCAGCCTGTGTACGGAACGTTTACGGGGATGGACTCTCCGGACCTGGTGGAGCTGATGGCGCTGGCCGGGTTTGACTTCCATATCGTGGACACGGAGCATGGGCCGGGCAACCCCTGGTCTATTCAGCACATGATCCGGGCGGCTGAGTGCCGCGGGATGTCCACGGTCGTCCGTGCGCCCAACCACGAGAGGACCTCCATCCTTAAGGTGCTGGATATCGGGGCCGACGGGGTCCAGGTGCCGATGGTGAACGACGTGAACACGGCCGAGGCGGTGGCCTCTGGGGCCCATTATGCGCCGGGAGGCATCCGGGGAGCCGCGCTGATGCGCTCCGCCGACTACGGGATGACGACGCCTGCGGCTGACTATTTTTCCCGCGCCAACGAGGGGATCCTGACCGTCATCCACTGCGAGACGATGCAGTGTTTTGAGTCCCTGGAGACCATCGCCTCCGTGCCCGGTATTGACGTCGTGTTCCTGGGGCCCTTCGACCTGTCTCAGTCGATGGGGATCCCCGGACAGGTGCGGGACCCCCGGGTCCTGAAGGTCGTCGAGGAGGCCTGCAGGATCATCCTGAAAGTCGGCAAGATCCCGGGCGTCCTTGTGACGAGCACGGAGGAGGCTCAGGAGCGCCTGGACCTGGGCTACCGCTACATCCTCTACAACACCGACGTGGGGATAATAGGGCCCTACCTCCGTAGCATCGTGGACGGGCTGAGGGCCTGCCGCGTCTAGCGCACCCTCAGAGAACATGTGAGAGAAAAGAGACGCCGGGGCCTGGGGCCCCGGCGTCTCGCCATTTCAGTGGGGTCGTTGCCCGTCTCAGCGTCTGCCGAGTGGTCACTCAGAGGGTGCCGCAAGATGGCAGGCCACGAGGTGCCCGGGCTCCGCCTCGACCAAGTCGGGCACGGTGTCCCGGCAGAGCGGGGTGACAAGGGGACAGCGCGGTGCGAACCGGCAGCCCTTCGGGGCGCCGATGGGGCTTGTCACCTCGCCTGAGAGCTTGATGCGCCGTCCGCTCAGGGGGTTGTCCGGGTCCACGTCCGGGATGGAGGACAACAGGGCGCGCGTGTAGGGATGCAGCGGGCGCGAGTAGAGTGTGCTCGTGGGGGCGAGCTCCACCAGGCCTCCCATGTAGAGGACCCCGACCCGGTCGGAGAGGTGGCGCACCATCGCCAGGTCATGAGCGATGAACAAGAGGGTCAGGCCCAGCTCCTCCCTCAGGGAGGCGAACAGGTTGACGATCTGGGCCTGCACCGAGACGTCCAGGGCGGAGATGGGCTCGTCACAGACCAGAAACTCCGGCTCCACCGCCAGGGCCCGGGCGATGCCGACGCGCTGGCGCTGGCCTCCCGAGAGCTCGTGAGGGAACCGGGAGCGGAACATCGGACTCAGCCCCATCCGCTCCAGGAGGCGGCAGACCCGCCCCTCCCTCTCCTTTTTGCTTGAGACGATGCGATGGGCCTCCAGTCCTTCCGCCACGATCTCACCGATGGTCATGCGCGGGTTCAGCGACTCGTAGGAGTCCTGCAGCACGATTTGAGCCCGGCGCTTGAAGCGCAGCCGCTCCGCGCCCCGGGCGGCGTGAACGTCCCGGCCGTCGAACAGGACCTTTCCTGAGGTGAGGGGGTGGAGGCCCAGGATCGTGCGCCCCAGGGTGCTCTTGCCGCAGCCGGACTCGCCGACTATCCCCAGGATCTCCCCCCGCGCGATCTCAAAGCTCACGTCGTCCACCGCCCTCAGGACGCGGGTCCTGTCCAGGCGGAAGTATCGGCACAGGCGCTCCACCTTCAGCAAAGGTTTGGTCATGAGGGTCATGAGAGTCCATTCCTCCCTTCGACGCCCTCCGGGCCTTGTGGGTGGCGCAGCCAGCAGCGGACCCGGTGTTCTCCGCCCCCCGCGCTGGGCACGTGAAATTCGGGCGGTGCGGCGCGCGCGCAGATGGGCATCCCGGAGTCACAGCGCGGCGCGAAGGGGCATCGCACACCCCCTTGTGAGAGCTTCAAGGTGGGTGGCGTCCCGGCCAGAGCCTGGAGGCGCGCACCCTCTCCGGGTCGCGGCACGGAGCGCAGAAGCGCCCGCGTGTAGGGGTGGGCAGGGGCGCGGAACAGCTCTCGTTTTGGAGCGCTCTCCACGATCTCGCCCGCGTACATCACCTGAATTCGGTCGCCTGCCTCAGCCGCCACGCCCAGGTCATGCGTTATCAGCAGGACCGCGAGGTCAAAGCGCCTCTGGAGGTCCCGGATAAGGTCCAGGATGTCGGCCTGAGTGGTGACGTCCAGCGCTGTCGTGGGCTCGTCCGCGAGGAGGATGCGGGGCGTGCAGATGAGAGCCCCGGCTATCAGGACGCGCTGGCGCATCCCACCGGACAGCTCGTGAGGGTACTGGTTCATCCTCAGCTCCGGGTTCGACAGGCCCACAGCCCGCAACATCTCAAGCGCCCTTCCTCGGCGCTCCGCTTTGGGCAGCGGGGTGTGGAGCCGCAGGCTCTCCTCCACCTGATCGCCCACGGTCAGGGTCGGGTTGAGGCTGGAGGACGGGTCCTGAAAGATCATGGCCATCTCCTGGCCCCGGACGCTCTGCATCTCCCGTTCTGAGAGGCGCATCACGTCCCGGCCGAGGCAGAGGATTCGGGAAGTCTCAGGTACGTCGCCCGTCTCCGGAAGGAGGCGCATCAGAGCCCTTGCGGTCATGGATTTGCCGCAGCCGGACTCTCCGACCGTGACCAGGGTCTCGCCGCGGCTCAGGTCAAACGACACGTTCCGGACAACGTGAAGGGGCCCGTCGTCGGACTGAAGGAACACGTTCAGGTCCCGGACCGAAAGGAGGGCGCGCTCCATCGTCATGGCCTCGTGCGAGGGTCCAGCGCGTCCCGGAGCCCGTCGCCCAGGAGCTGGAAAGAGAGCATGGTCAGGCTGATGAAGAGGGTTGGAAAGAACAGCTGCCAGGGGTAGAAGCGCATCTGCTGCTGTGCGTCTGAGGCCAGGGCCCCCCAGCTGGTCATCGGGGGCTGGATCCCCAGCCCGATGTAGGAGAGGAAGGCCTCTCCGAAGATGAAGAGGGGGATGTCGAAGGTGACCGCCACGATGATGACCCCCAGGGCGTTGGGGAACAGGTGCCTGCGGAGGATCGTCCAGTTGGAGCTTCCCAGGGCCCGGGCGGCCAGGACGAAGCCCCTTTCGCGCAGCTGGAGGATCTGCCCGCGGACGAGGACGGCCATCTGACACCAGCCCGTCAGGGTCATGGCTACCAGGAGGCTCGGTATCCCCCGTCCCAGGACCAGCGACACCAGCACCACCAGCACCAGGTAAGGGATGCTGGACAGCACGTCGGTGATTCGCATCATCAGGTTGTCGACTGCCCCGCCGAACCAGGCGGCCAGCCCGCCGTAGAGCAGCCCCGCCACCACGTCTATCAGGGCGCCCAGGAGAGCCAGGGTCAGGGAGACCCGTCCTCCCACCCAGACGCGGGTGAAGAGGTCACGGCCCATCTTATCCGTCCCAAACCAGTGGAGCGCGGAGGGGCCCTGGTTCTTATCGGCCATGTTCAGCTCCTCATGTTCGTAGGGCGTCAGGCCTGGCCCCACGATACAGAGTGCTGCGATGAGCGCCAGAATGACCAGAGCCAGAAGCGCCGCCCTGTTCTCCTTCAAGCGACGCCAGGCGTTCTGCCAGTAGCCCACAGAGGGTTTGGGGGGCTGCTCCGGCTCCCAAAGCCTGCCGACCCGGCGGAAATCCTCCGAGCTCAGGTCGGTAAGCAGAGCGGCGTCGGGAACGCCGGGGCCCCGCGGACCGGGGGCCTGGTGGGGGCTCATAAGTTTCCCTCCCTGCCGCGGGCAAAGCGGATTCGGGGATCGATAAACCCATAGAGGATGTCGACGACCAGGATGGAGAAGATGTAGAGCGCGGCCATGAAGACGGTCTGTCCCATGATCATGGTGTAATCCCTGTCTCCGACCGAGGAGACGAAGTAGAACCCGAGGCCGGGGATCGAGAAGAGGCGCTCGACCACGAAAGCACCGCCGAACAGGAGCGCTATCTGCGGACCCAGCAGGGTCACGATGGGCAGGATGGCGTTGCGCAAGACGTGCCGGCGGATGAGCCACAGGAGGCTCATCCCCTTGGCCCGCGCGGCCAGGATATAGTCCTGGCTCAGGACGTCCAGGCACGATGCGCGCATGAAGCGAGCGTACTGAGCCGTGGAGTAGAAGGAGAGTGCCAGAGCGGGGAGGACGATGTGGGCCAGCTCGCCCCAGCCCGTGACGGGGAACCAGCCCAGACGGATGGAGAAGAAGTACTGGAGCAGCGAGGCCAAGACAAAGTTGGGGACGGACACCCCTAAGATGGCCAGGAGCATGACGGCATAGTCCAGGAACCTCCCTCTGTGGAGGGCTGCGACGAGCCCGAGGACGATCCCCCACCCTGCGCCCCAGACGAGGGCGACCAACCCCAGGAGCCCTGAGATGGGCGCGTAGCGGGCGATGGTGTCCCCGACGCTTCGTCCCCGGTACTTCAGGGACTGGCCCAGGTCACCCTCCAGAAGCCGCTTCCAGAAGAGCTCGTAGCGTTCGAGGAGGGGCCGGTTGAAGCCGTAGCGTTCAAAAGCCTGTTGACGCAAGGACTCGGGGAGCTTTTCGGTCATCGCCTCGACGGGGTTGCCAGGCATCTTATGGATGAGGAAAAAGGTTGCGCTCGTCACGATGAAGAGGGCGACGAGCGCGTGGATCAGGCGTTTGAGGACATAGCAGGTCATTCCGGGAGCTCCTGTCGAACCGATCCGCTATTTCCTGATGCCGGCGTACTTGTAGAGCGTTGGGGTGAAAAGGGGCGTGTTGAAGCCGTCGACGTGGGAGTAGAGGTAGTCGAACTCGGCAGAGTAGGCATAGGGCGCGATCGTGCCCTCGCTCAGGAGCAGACGCTCGGCCTCCACGTAATTTTTCGCCCTCAGCTCCCGGTCGCCGCTGCTCCCGGCCTCCCGAAGCAGGGCGTCGTAGCGCTCGTTCGACCAACCTGTAGGGATGGTTCGAGTCCCGGTGATCCACAGGTCCATCATGGAGGAGGGGTCGTTGAAGTCCGCACAGTAAGATTTATAGCTCATCTCGTAGTCCAGGTTCCGGTTCCGCTCCTGGAGCACGGGCCACTCCACCGGGTCGATCTCCAGCTCCACGCCCAGGCTGGCCTTGTAGGACTGCTGGAGGTACTCCGCAAAGTCCCGTTGGGCGTTGTAGCACATCAGTTGGATCTTCAGAGCCTCAGGCCCTCCCTGTATCCCCAGCTCCTCAAGCCCTTCGATCAGGAGCGCCTTGGGGTCCGGATGGGCTTCGGCCAGTTCCTTTAGGGGATCGCCCGCAAGCTCGCGGAAGTTTGCGCCGTCCAGATTCATGGAAGGGGGAAGCCAGCCGTACGCGGCTTTCTCCATGCCCTGGCTGACGTCGCGGTGGATCTCCTCACGGTCCAGAGCCAGGCTGAAGGCCAGGCGCACCTTCTTGTTGGAGAAGGGAGGGACCTGCTGGTTGAAGAAGACGTATCTCGTCTCGGGGAGCTGGAGGACGGATCGGACGTACTTGCCCCCCTCGTCGGACTGAGCGTTCAGTTGCTTGACCCATTCGATGGAGTAGACGTAGACGATATCCAGGCCCCCGTTCTCGAACTCGCCGACCTTGGCGGTCTCCTCGGCGATGATGCGCATCTCCAGGCGGTCAAGCCTCACGTTCTCGGCGTCCCAGTACGAGGGGTTCCTGACGAAGGTGAGGGAGCTGTTGTGGACCCACTCCTTCAGGATGAAGGGGCCACAGCCCACGATTTTGTCCGGGTCCGTCCCGTAGGCGTCCCCGTATTTCTCCACGAGGTCGCGCCGGACGGGGAACATGGCTGTGCCTGCCGCGCTCTCCAGGAGGTAGGGGACCGGATGCTCCAGGCGAATCTCCAGAGTCCGGTCGTCAAGGGCCTTGACGCCCAGCTCGGAGAGCGGTTTTTCTCCGTTCAGTACGGCGCCTGCGTTGAGGATGAAGCGGATTTTCCCCGAGATGGGCGAGGCGGTCTCAGGGTCCAGCACGCGTCCGATCCCGTAGACGAAGTCCTCAGCCTTCAGCGGCTCGCCGTCGGCCCACGTCATGTCCCTCAGATGGAAGGTCCAGGTCAGCTGGTCGTCGCTCACCTCCCAGGACTCCGCCGAGGCCGGTTCCGCGACCGGTTTTCCGTCGCGAAGGGCGACGCAGGTCAGGCCTTCGATGATCTGTGAGGCTACGAGGGCGGAGTAGAAGTCGGAGACGCGGGCCAGGTTGAGGGAATCCGGTTCCGCGTCCAGAGGAACTCGGAGCACCTGCTCCTCACCAGCATACCCCGAGCCCGCAAAGGAAAGCACGAGACAAAGCGACAGGATCAAAGCGACACGGAATTTCTTTCCCAGTTTCTTCATAATGTTTAACATGCTTAACTTCCTTTCTGAAACTTGAAAAATCAGGCATTTGCCGTCTGCGGTCAAAACGCCTGTTGGCTCCAATTTTCCAGGAGAGCGTGGTTGACTTGACTCATGCCGCTCCCACTCCCTTTCCCGCGGGTCGGACTTTCCTGAATGGACGTGTACAGATGCGCGGGACAAACCAACAACCGAAGGTCTCTCATTACTTTCAGAGAACAGATTTTTTGTAGATTTTGTGAGTTTGTAGGTTTTGTGAGCTTTGTTAAGTAAAATAGTTTACCTTATTGCAGGGTCTTTTGAAAAGGCAAAAGTGGCGTACTGAAAAGAAGGCCAAACGCGCAGAGTATTGTCTCAAGCTTTGTAGTTCAAAGTTCAAAGTTCAAAGTTCAAAGTTCAAAGTTCAAAGTTCAAGGTTCAAAGATATATCAACCCTTGATTTGAACTTTATAAACTTGATAACTTTGAACTGTTCTCATCTTTCGCGGTTCCATTTTTATATTTTGTTTTTCTTCGTGTCTTTTCCGTGTGTTTCGTGGTTTTTATATTCTTTGTTTTTCCCTTTTCCACTTCCCCGAGCCCGGGTCAGGGGGCGGAGTGGACGCGCCACTCGAGGTCGCGGCAGAGCCAGGGACTCCCTCCGGCGGCGATGTGGGCTCGCACCGAGTCCGGGTCGCCTACGGCGCGGGGGGCCGCGATGTGAGTCACCCCCAGATCGGCCAGAGGCCGCTTCAGATAAGGCAGCCCAGGGCCCTGCAGGAAACAGCCCTTTTTGCGGGTCAGGAGCTCGGAGGTGGAGAGGAGCCACCGGTCGCGCAGCGCGTCCGGTGAAAGCCAGGCCCACTCCGCCTTGGCGACCCCTCTTGGGAAGTCCTCCTGAGGGAAGCAGTCCGGACCTTTACCTTGGTCGTCAAAGACCGCGACGCGCCAGCCCCAGTCGCGCATGAAGGGCAGCAGGTCGCGATCGTAGCCCAGCACCGCCACTCGGTCGCCTCGGGCGACCGGCATCACGTGGTCCAGCTCAAATCCGCCCTGAGGGAAGGGGAGCAGCGCGTCACAGGCCGCGGTCGCGGCGGCAAATTCTTGAGAGAAGGGGGAGACCAGCAGCTCGGAGAGCTGGACGAGCGAGGCTTTCACCAGGGCATCCGTGTGAGCGGGCCGGGCCGTGTGGAGCTCGGGCGGGACGAACCCGACGCCCCAACGGCCGTCCGACGCGACGACGTAGCTGGCGCGCCATCCCAGGACCAGCTGCGTCACCGGGGCGTCCTTGCAGACGCGCAGGGCCTCAGAGGCCTCCTCAAAGAATCCCATCGCCAACGCTCCCTCCATCCCATCGGCCCCTGACGTCTGGCTCAGGGGCCGATTTTTTTATTCCTGTTCCCTGCCACCAATCTTATCATTTAGGGGGTGTTATTCTTGTGTTTTTCCATGTTTTTATAGGAACCACAGCAAGGGTTTTTCCCAGAGGTGCCAACACTTTTAGCATGGTACTCAATTGAGGGTTGCCTTGCCCCTTTTCCATCCTGGCAATTTGCGGCTGTTTGATGCCGCTCATCGCCTCCAGCTGCCGCTGGCTTACTCCCTGTTTCTGCCTTGCTTCAACAAAGGCGGTGATCAGTGCTGCCCGCATATCGCTTTCTGCTATTTCTTCCGGAGTGAAAAGTTCTTTATCCAACTCCTCATCCCATACTCTGAATCCGTTTTCAGTAGCCATCATTCCCACCTCTTTCTATAAAATCCTCAAGCTCTCGCTTTGCTCGTGCTATTTCTCTTGCCGGTGTTTTCTGTGTCTGCTTCATGAAGCTGTGAAGCAGAACAAAGCGCCCGCCCAGCACGGCTGCAAATAGTATTCTGTCCCTTAGCGGCCTCAGCTCCCATATCTCCCCGTCCAAATGCTTTACATAGTTCCCAGGAAGAGACGTTCCGTTGATTGAAAGAGCTTTGATATACTCCCTTATTTTAGTGAGCTTGATGCGGCTGTCTTTGCTTTTACTCTCCGCAAGCTCTTTCATGTAATCATACACAGGTTCTTTCCCGCTTCGATCTTTGTAAAAAACGATCTTATGCACTTGGTTACCCCTCATCCTATCGAGCATTACGATAACTCTAAAGTTATCGCTCGTCAAGTTTTTATTTTATGTCCCCTCCATAATATCCCATAGTTGCTTACCTCGTGTTGCGCTTGGAG
>JAAYOR010000017.1 GCA_012520235.1 Fretibacterium sp. | reverse complement strand
TGCGTTCCCTTTGAGCACTTAGGAGTGACATTTTATCTGAACAATTAGGGGTGACATTTTCTCTGGCTATTGACAGGCCGCAGGGTTCAGTAGGGGCGAAAAGCGACACTGCCCCTTTCTACGTTTGAACTTTGAACCCTGAATATCCAAATCATGTTCTCTGCTGAAGATGGAAAACTTCAACTCCGTTGAGGCCAAGCGCAAAAAAATTTTTAATGAAAAAATTCCGGAGGTCGCTCTTGCATCATTTCTTTATGAAGGTTTATGGTTGCCAGATGAATGTCTACGACAGCGACAGGGTTCGTACAGCTCTGTCCCGTAGAGGCTGGACGGAGGCTCCTGAAGACAAAGCTGATGTCGTGGTTATCACCGGCTGCAGCGTCCGGGGCAAGGCGGAGCAGAAAGTCTGGAGTGAGTTGGGACGCTATGCCGGGAGCTGGAAGAAGGGGCGAAGACCTTATGTCGCCCTGACGGGATGCATTGCTCAGAACCTGGGCAAAAGAGCCTTCTCCCGCTTCCCATGGGTGCGCCTTGTCTCCGGGCCGCGACATATAGGGCTTTTGCCCGATGGCCTGGAGCGAGCTGTCCGAGAGGGAGTGCGAGTCAACCTCCTGGATGAAAACCCGAGGGAGTTTTTTGACCTTGATGAGTTCACGGAGCTTCGAGAGAATCGTTTCAGGGCGTACGTCACCATCGCTCATGGCTGTGACAACTTTTGTTCTTACTGCATTGTCCCCTATGTGAGAGGCCGTTTTTTTTCGCGGGCCCCTGAGGATATCCTTGGAGAAGTTGAAAAATTAATTGGCAGCGGGGTAAAAGAAATAACCCTGCTTGGGCAAAACGTCAACAGCTATGGCAGGGATTTTGAAGACGGTTATGGGTTTGTCTCTCTCTTGCGGGATGTCTCTCAGGTTCAAGGGGTTGAGCGCCTGCGTTTTGTCACCTCTCTGCCTCAGGACTTCACCGAGGAGATAGCCCGGACGATGGCGGAGATCCCTTGCATCTGTCCCTCCCTGAATCTCCCTATTCAGGCCGGCAGCGACCGTATTCTCAAATTGATGAACCGAAAGTACACGCGAGCGGAGTACGACGCCAAGGTACACATGATCCGCTCCATCCTTCCGGAGCTTGGCCTGACGAGCGATTTGATAGTTGGCTTTCCGGGCGAGACGGAGGAAGATTTTCTTGAGTCCATGAAAGCTCTTGAAGAGCTGCGCTTTGACCTTGTGCATACGGCTGCCTATTCCGAGCGCGAGGGCACTCCGGCTGCCTCAATGCCTGGAGCGTTGCCTCGGGGGGAGCGTCTGGCAAGGTTGACACGCCTCAATGAATTGCAGGATGACATTACCCTCTCTATCAATCAATCACTGGTGGGCCGCGTTTTTGAGGTGCTGGTGGATGGGCCGGCTCCAAAGGGAGAGGGGATGCTTCAGGGGCGGACCCCCACGGATAAAGTGGTCGTTTTTCCCGGGAGCGAGGAGTTGCTGGGACGTTTGCTTCCTGTGAGGATTCATAGGGCGGAGTCCTGGTGCCTGCATGGGGAATGCGACTGAATAATAGCTTTCATTTTTTTATACATGCTAAGGTGGGTCAAAGGTTTGATAGTGAAGTTAAGCGAACTACATTGTTCGGAAAAGCCCCTGATGAAGAAATCATGCTCCAGAGCAGTCTCTACAGAAGAACCTAAGCGAACAAGGCAACTCGTTGCACTTCGTTGGTCGCCTGTTAGTCGAAGACGAAGCCATAGGGCCTCGCTTCGGCATAAGCGAACGGCACGGCATTTGTGGCCTGATGGCCCCAAAGTAGCCGGTCGCCTGCTTATATAGCGGAGCTACATTATCACAGAGCAATGACAAAACAACGACAAACCTCTTGACAGAACCGAAGACTGTCTGTAAAATGCCTTATCGTATTGCGATATGACTGGCGGAAAACGCTTGCCGGTGTAGCTCAGTTGGTAGAGCAGCTGACTTGTAATCAGCAGGTCGTCCGTTCAAGTCGGATCGCCGGCTCCAGTCGTACAACTTGTTGAATGTGGTGGAATGGCCGAGTGGTCAAAGGCAACAGACTGTAAATCTGTCGGCTAGCGCCTACGTTGGTTCAAATCCAACTTCCACCACCATTTCTATGCCGACTTAGCTCAGTAGGTAGAGCACATCCATGGTAAGGATGGGGTCTCCGGTTCGAGTCCGGAAGTCGGCTCCAGTTTTACACGATTGAGTCCGGAAGGTCTGTTCTTTCCGGGCTTCTGTTTGTTGAGCAACATGAGGACTTTCTTTATAGTGTCAGAGCAGGAGCCTTTGGCGGTATCGAGATCGAGGCTGTGACGCCGTGAGTACAATAGCGCAAATGCCTCAACCATTCTCAATCACAGGGAGCTATTTTTACGGGAGGGACCAGTAATGGCGAAGGAGAAATTTGAGCGCAATAAGACGCATTTGAACATCGGTACGATCG
>JAAYOR010000180.1 GCA_012520235.1 Fretibacterium sp. | reverse complement strand
CTGTCTTTCCCTTTTCAGGGGCTCAGGGAAGGATGCGCCCCTTCCCCGCCATATCAAGCGAGACCAAAACCGGAATCCCCCGCCAGAGCTTCACCGTCGCGAGGAGAGCTCCGGCGCGAGCGGCGCGCTCCAGCTCGGGGCCTGTATTTTCCCGGACGTAAAACCTCTTGAGATTGGGCCCGTAGTCAAGCGCCACCTGTGAGGGCGTGCCGTACATCCGCCTGCCCCGAATGTAGACCCCGCTCTCGGGCCGTGTTCGGGAGAGGCCTGTCGGCTCATCAATCCCCTGAGCGTTTTTGCTCAGAAGCACATACCAGGTCCCGTCAACCCCCAGGCTCTCCAGGCTCTCCTCAGGAGCCTCATCGGAGCTCAAGAGCAACGGGGACAGCCGCTCGATCGAGAAGCTGAGGTTGACGTGATCGCCCCGAAAGATCTCCCTCGGGTCCACCGGCTCTGTGGCAAGGCGCACCTCCACTCCAAGAAGGAATACCAGAGCGGGGCGCAGAGGTATGATGAGGAGGACAGCCAGAGGAAGGGCCATGGCCAGGAGGTATTTTTTCATGCTACTCATGCTTCCCGCCCTCCAGACTATCTTTCTTATCTCTCCTGCTCCGTCGAACCCTCTGCACCCAGAGTCCCGCCAACACCAAAAGCGCCCCTCCCATGCTGAAGGCCAGAGCCTTGGGCATGAAGGCGTAGAAGCTGTTGAAGTAATAATAAAGCACGAAGAGGCAGAAAAAGACCACGCTCAGGGAACTCCCTTGAGCGATCAGCCGAAGCAGCAGAAGGCAGATAGCCAAAGACAAGAGGACGGGGAACGTGTTGGTTGGCTCAAACCCCAGCGAAAAGAGCCAGCGCGCCGCCACGTCAAAGGGGCAGAGAGTTTGCAGGGCAGGCTCTTCCCAGACCCACGGGGTTGCAAGGAACAGCCCGAAGACGCCGCACAGACACACGCCCCACCCCACAAGGGATTCCCCCCTGCTCCCGCGCGCGAAAAGCGCCAGGAACGCCCCAAGGCAGACCATCGCAAGAGACGCTGCAATCAGGCTTTGCGAACAGCGCAGGGCGTGGATGAAGACATAATTCAGGGTCAGAAACATATTGGCGGCAAAACCCGGGGCCCTGCCCTCCTCCAGGCGATACCAGGCACACCAGAGGGCTGCCAGCATCAGGAGCGGCCAGACAGGGCTCACAAACCCGGTCAGGATAGCCTTCCAGGAGAGAGGCTCGGCATGAGCCCAGAAGAGAGCCCCATCCAGCGCTTCAACGCCAAAGTAATGTCCGTTGACGTAGAGCAGAGCCAGCCCCTGAGAGAGTAACAACTGCAGAGCGTCGTTAAAGAGGAAGAGGGTCGGCAAAAGGCCTGTAAGCCACCAGAGGACGGCCCCGGACCAATGCCCACCCTCATGAAACATCTGGGCAAGCAGAAAGATTCCGGCCCCATAAACGCAGCTTCCCAGGAGGAGACAGGCACGAGAGAGCCGGGGCTGAAAGGCTTCCAGGCGCCAAGCGCTCAGAAGAGAGCCGACGTAGCCCACCAGGATCATGATGACGCGCGCCAGTTTTGGGATATCGTCCCAGTTCGCTGCGACGAAACTCAAGATGCCCAGCCCGATCAGAAGAGCACCCAGAGAGAGGAGGACCTGGGAAAAATGCCCTTGAGAGGGGACGTAAAGCCCCTCAATAGCAGAGGCCGTGGGGGCGTCGATCAGCTCCCGCTCCTGCCAGAAAGCCAACTCTCTCCTTAAAAATGCCCAGTCTCTCCTTTTCAGGGCACGCGGCTCGGAGGGTTTGGCGTGGGCGCCAGCCTTCATCTCAGCTGACCCGGCTACCAAGGGGGATGTCGGAGGCCGGAGATATCAGGGTCAGCTGCTCGCTGGCCCCATCTTTCTTGACCGAGGCAGCCAGGATCATGCCGTTGCTTTCAATGCCGCAGAGCTTCACCGGTTTGAGATTGGTCACCAGCACCACCAGTCTTCCCTCCAGCTCCTCGGGCTTGAAAAAGGCCTTGATGCCGGAACAGACGGTTCGGGTCTCATAGCCCAGGTCCACCTTGAGCTTATAGAGCTTTTTGGACTTCGGGATCTCCTCTGCCTTGACTATCCGCGCCACCCGCATCTCGACGGCGCTGAAGCCGTCAATGCCTATTTCCGGCTCATGCTCAGATTGAGGCACGGAGACGGGCTGGGATGAAGCGGCTCGCCGTTTTTTCCATTCCTCAATGTCAATGCGCGGAAAAAGCACCTCCGCCTTCTCTACCTTCGTCCCCGCCCCTTCTCCCCAGCGGAAATCATCGTAACGCTGCTCGCAGGGGGTTGCAGTGAGGCCCAGCTGCCGATAGATCCTCTCCGCGGTGTTTGGGATGACGGGCGCCACCAGAAGGGCCGAAAGTCGTAACGTCTCATAAAGCGAATGCAGCACCTCAGCAAGGCGCTTGACGTCCCCCTCCTTATTGAGCTTCCAGGGCATCGTCTCGTCGATATACTTGTTGCCCCGCGAGACGAAAGCCCAGATAGCCTTCAACGCCTCGTCAAAGGAAAAGCTCTCCATCGCAGCGTCCACCTTGGAGAGTGTGGCGGAGCCCAGGTCACGGAGCTCAAGATCCAGCGGATCGGAAAGCTGACAGGCCGGGACCACCCCGCCGCAATAGGTCTCGATCATCTGCAGAGTCCGGTTCAGCAGGTTGCCCAGGTCGTTTGCCAGGTCGCTGTTGATGCGCCCCACCAGCGCCAGCTCGGAGAAGTCCCCATCGTTTCCAAAGGGAACCTCGCGGAGGAGGAAATAGCGGAAAGCGTCAGCTCCGTAGAGATCCACCATCCTGAAGGGGTCCACAACGTTGCCCTTCGACTTGCTCATCTTCTCTCCCTCCACCGTCCACCAGCCGTGCGCGATAACCGAGACAGGGACGTTCAACCCCAGGGCCAGCAGCATCAAGGGCCAGATAACGCAGTGAAAACGGATGATGTCCTTGCCCACGACGTGACGGACACAGGGCCAGTATCTGGCGAACTTTGTCGGATCGTCCAGGTAACCTGCGGAGGTGGCATAGTTGATGAGCGCGTCAAACCAGACGTAAACAACATGCTTTTCATCGCCCGGGATGGGAATGCCCCACTTCAGAGTCGTGCGGGAGACCGACTGATCGCGCACCTCGCCACGCAGAAAGCTCATGATTTCGTTATAGCGGGCACGGGGGATGACACCGTCCAGGTTCTTCTCATAATGCTCGATGAGCTGAGGAACATACCTGGAAGCCCGGAAAAAGTAGCTCTCCTCCTGCATCATCGTCAGAGGACGTCCGCAGTCGGGACACGTTTGCCCCTCACCTTCACCGGACTCCGGGACATAGGTCTCGCAGGGCACACAGTAACGCCCTTCGTAGGTGCCCTTGTAGATATCACCCTGGTCCATCAGCTGCTTGAACATCGCCTGAACCACGCGAATATGCCGCGGCTCCGTCGTGCGGATGAAGTCATCATTGGAGATGTTCAGGACACTCCAGAGCTCCTTGAAGTTGACATGGATCTTGTCCACAAGCTCCTGGGGGGTCAGCCCTTTTCCCTCTGCTGCCATCTGGATCTTCTGACCGTGCTCGTCCGTCCCGGTCAGAAAACGGACGTCGAACCCCTTCATACGCTTATAACGGCTCATCACGTCACAAGCTATCGTGGTGTAGGCGTGGCCGATATGGGGAATGTCATTCACGTAATAGATGGGAGTAATGATGTAAAAGCTCCTGTCCTTATTAGATTCCATCCAAAAAGCCTCCAAAAAATCATACTGTGTTCAGATGCAAAATATCAAAGAAGCGCCGCTTGAACCAGCGCACCTTATTATCTGCACCCTTGTCCAAGCCCGCTCATTCCGCCGGCGGGAGAAAAATTGTCTTAAATGGCTTGAGGTTGAAGCATTGCAGGGCTTCATTGACATCCTGAAGCGCGAACACCCTGTGCTCAATGCAGTAAAGGATCACGTGGTCATAGACCTCCTGATCGTCAAAAGCATAACCGGCAGCAACCAAAAGCTCCTCTGCCTGACCCGGGTCAAGTTCCAGGGCCAGGGCAAAGGCCATTGCGGTCTCTCTGGAGGAAGGGAGGCTCTTCTTCCGACCCAGAGCTTCCTCCAGGGCGGACAAGGTAAGGCCAAGGCGGCTACAGGCGTCGGAGACGCTGACACCACTTTGTTCGGATAGTTCAAAAAGCTTCCGATAAAAAACATCACCTCTCAGCTCCTCAGGTTGAGAGGCGGGGGAAGAGGAGCCGCAAGGCAAGTTCACATCTTCAGGGAGTTGGGCTCCCTCATCAAGCTCAGACGCGTAAAACTCTTTAGAGGTCTCAAGCGCCTGGCGTATTCTTGCAGCAAGGTCCAGAAGAAACTCTGAAGAGAGCATTGCAGCCTCCCTATTTTGTTTGTAATCTGAAAGAAAAATAGCATGGTTCCTGCCCTCTGTCAATCAAAAAGCCCTCTCCCAAGTTTTTACCCGCAGTTTTGGGGAAAGCTTTATTATTTCCTCGACCTTTGCTGATGCCTTAGTGGCATGACATGTTGAAAAGAGAATTAACCGCGAAAAACGCGAAAGCTTGTGAAGTTTGACTTTGAACTGTTCTTTTACTTTGAACTTGATAACTTTGAACTTTGAACTATTTAAGGTTCTCTCGGTATCAGGCGTTCATCGCTTCATGACGTAGTCCTTCACCGAATTACGAGAGGCACAGCAGTGTGCCATGACCTCCTCCACAACAGTTCTTCCCCTCATCCCCTGCGCCAGCAGCTCGTCGGCAAAGAGGCGCCAGTCCTCATCCTCAGGGTCTTCCAAACGCCCCGCGACCAGAAGGACCATCTCGCCCTTCACTCCGAGAGCCAGACGACTCAGGATATCGGACAGGGTGCCGCGGATGGCCTCCTGGTACACTTTACTTATCTCGCGCACCAGCGCAGCGCGACGATCTCCAAAGATCTCGCGCATCTCCGAGACCTGACGCTCCGCCTTGTGAGGAGACACGTAAAAGACCAGGGTCCAGGGGGCATCGGCCAGAGAGGCAAAAAGGGCCTTTCGGACACCGGGCTTCTCGGGAGGAAAGCCGTAAAAGAAAAAGGGATGCGGAGGAAGGCCGGACAAAAGCAGGGCCGGGAGGAGCGCGGAAGGCCCAGGGAGCGCATCCGCCTCCAGCCCCTCCTCAAGAGCTGCCTGCAGGAGCAGAAAGCCCGGGTCGGAGATCCCGGGCGTGCCGGCGTCACTGATAACCGCGACGTTCTTTCCCTCTCTCAGGGCCTGAAGCAGCTGGGGAAGACGCTCTTTCTCGTTATGAAGATGGAAGGAGACGAGGGGCGCTGAAATGCCGTAACGACGCAGAAAGACAGAGGAGGTGCGCGTGTCTTCACAGGCGATCATATCCGCCTCCCGGAGGACTCGCAGCGCGCGCAGCGTCACATCCTCCAGGTTGCCGATGGGCGTGGGCACAAGGCTCAACACGGTTTACCACCCCTCAGCTCAAACTTTTTTTCCGGATTCCTGCGGCTGTTTCTCATATTCCCTCCAGCTCATAAGCCTTCAATAGCTCAGGCGTATAACGCTTTTGCTCGTCGTGGACATAAAGAGGCGGCTCGACTGTAAGCCCCTCTCCCCCTCCCTTAAGGGCCTCCAAAAGGAAGAGCGAGGCCGGACGCGAGGCCCTGGGGTGCACCCAGCGCAAGCGCTTGGGAGCCAGTCCGCAAGCGGACAAGGCGTTCAAAAAGCGGATGGCGCTCTCCGCTCGGAAGACCGAGAAAAAACGCCCCTTCTCTTTTAAAAGGCGCTTCGCTGCCTCAGCCACGTCCTCAGGCGTACAGTGGAGTCCCTGTCGTGCCATCGCCCTCGCCCTGTCCGGACTCGTCCGGCCTCGTCCGGGCGTCTCGTAAGGAGGGTTGACGACAAGGCCATCAAAGATCTCGCCCTTCAAGAGCTCGGGGTCACGCAGATCGCCCTGAAGGAAAGAGACCCTGTCGGAGAGCCCGTTCTCCAGCCTGTTGCGCTCGGCCAGTTCCACCAGCTCCGGCTGAAGCTCCACTCCGAGGAGCCTCAAACGCCCCGGGAAGCGGAGGGCCAAAATGAGGGAGACGGCTCCGGTTGCAGAGCCCAACTCGACGAAGCAGTGCGCGCCCCGAAAAGGCGCGCGCACATAAGCTGCCAGGAGCATCGTGTCCATGTTCACGCGCGGCCCGGAGTCGGGCTGAAGGAGCTTGAGGCGCCCCCCGAAGATGTCATCCCGAGTCATGAGCTTCTCAACGGTAGCTCTCCACGTCAATGCTGACGATGCGGGAGAGCCCCGGCTCCACCATCGTGACCCCATAAATCAGGTCGGCCCGTTCCATCGTGGTGCGGCGGTGCGTCATGACGATCAGCTGGAGTGAACGGGAGTACTCGCGCGCCAAGTCGGCAAAGCGGATGAGGTTGTACTCATCAAGAGCCGCGTCCACCTCGTCCAGCACGGCCAAAGGCATCCGGGCCACCTCAAGGGCAGCGAAGAGATGCGCGATGGCTGTCAGAGACTGCTCGCCCCCCGAGAGCTGCGAGATGTTCTGAAGGCGCTTGCCGGGTGGGCGGGCATAAATCTCAACCCCCCTGTCCCAGACCTCCCCCTCCTCCTGCAGTTTCAGGCGGGCCTCTCCTCCGGCAAAGAGCCGCTGGAACAGAGCGTTGAACCGAACGTCGATGTCCGCCATGGCCTTGGCAAATATTTCCTCAACCTGGGCATCGGTCTCAGCTATCAGGAGCTTGAGCTCATCGGAGGCGTTCGAGACGTCCTCAAGCTGTTCGGTCAGAAAATCTATCCGTTCACTCAGGGAGATGTCCTCTGAGAGAGCTCCCAGGTTGTAGGTCCCAAGGGCTTTCAAGTCCCGTTCAAGGCTTCTCAGAGTGCTCGTCAGGTCGCGCCCTCCTTCCACCTCGGCCGCCTCCTGGGGGAGGTAGGGATACTTCTCATCCCAAAGCTCACGAAGCTGCTCCAGCTCAGATTCAATCCCGGACAGACGCTCCGAGAGAGCGGAGAGCTCCGCCTCCAGGGCAGTCGCTGCCGCAGCCGCATTCTGCGCCCTGCTCCTCAGACGCTCAAGGCGCAGATGTCCGCGCCGGACCTTGCCTCGCTCTGTCTCCAATGACGTCCTGAGCTTCTCCAGAGCATCCCGCACCTCCAGGAAACCCCGTCCGACCTCAGCCAGAAGTTCCCTCTGAGAGGCCTCTTCCTCCTGCCCCGCCGCCAGGTCCAAATCCAGACCGGCAAGCTGCTCGGAGAGGGAACCCCGCTCCCGCTCCGCCCTGAGAAGCACATCTCGTCTGCCTCTCAGACGCTCTTCAGTCAGGTGGATCTCGTTCTGCATCGCGCTCAACCTGGAGGAGCCACCCTTGGACTCGACCGATTCCCCGAGCGCTGCCAGCTCTTCGGCCAGCTCTTCCAAACGGAGGCGGGCCTGATGAAGCTCCCGCTCCAGACGCTCGGCCTCCTCCGCAGCGGAGATACCCTCCCCCTCAAGGCGCTCCCGCCTTGAGAGAAGCGCGGCAAGGGCGCTGCGCGCCGCGTGCTCCTCCTCCCTGAGGCGCAGCAGTTTCTCGCCTTCGGTCGAGAGAGTGCGGGCCGTGTCCTGCTCGCGCGCCTCCGCCGCCTTGAGGTCTGTCGCCAACTTTTCGATGCGCGCCTTCAGCTCCGAGAGGCGGAGAGTGCCCTCCTCAACCTGCTGGTTGTGGCTGATGGCCCCACCTCTCTGACGCATCCTCCCTCCGCTGACCGTCCCGGACGGAGCGAACACCTCACCCTCGAGGGTCGCTATGGGGAACCTGGCTCCCTTTTTCACCAGCTCGCTCCCTAATGCGTAAGTCTCCACCAACAGAAGGTCCCCTAACAGATGCTGAAGCGCGGGCTCCCATGGCGCGCGCGGCGTGATAAGCTCAAGAGCCCAGCCCGTCACGCCGCTCAGGGGCAGGCGGAATCGGGGATCGGGGAAACGCGGGCGGCATCTCTCAAGCAGGAGATACGTCACGCGTCCCGAACGGCGCTGTTTCAAAAGTTCAATGCCCTCCTGGGCCTCGGCGAACGTGTGACCCAGGAGCCAGAACTGCCGGCCTCCCAGGTACGCCTCCAGGGCCTCTGCTACATGAGGAGGACATGAGAACGCCTCCGCCACAACCTCCGGCCGGGAACGGATGCGCCCAAGCCGGGCAGCGGAGAGCAGGAGGCGTACCGGCTCCGGATAGAGCGAGGACTCCGTACTCTCCTTCAGAGCGTCCAGCTCGGCCTCCTGACGTGTCTTTTCGCGCTGCAGCTGTTGGAGAGCCGCCGCGTGCTTCTGACAGAGGGAGTAGGCATCGGTGTGTTGGGTGGAAAGCTCCTCGTGGCGTTCCCCCAGCTCTTTCACGTCGCGGGTCAGGGTCTTAAGGCTCTCCTCCAGGCGCGCCCTCTCGGCCTCAAGCTGCGCCCGCTCCTCAGCCCCCTCATCACGGGCCAGCAAAAGAGCTCTCAGCCGTGAGTCCACTCTGGAACAGAAGAGCGACTTCTCCTCCTGCTCGTCGCTGAGCTCACGGCGGCGCAGCCGTTCACGTTCAGCCTGGGCGCGCCCGGCCTCAAGTTCGTCAAGCAGAGTTTGCAGGGAAGCTCTCTGCTCCTCCAGAGTTCTCGCAAGCTCGCCCTCCTCTTTTCGCATCTGGGCCAGCTCCGTCTCAAGGGCCTCATGCTGCCTGAGGAGGTTCAGCCGTTCCTCGTTCAGCGACGCCCGGTCGGCCTGAAGGGCCTTCACCCGTGTCGCAGCGGCAAAGCCCTGACGTCGCAAAGCCTCTTTCCTGGCCAGGAGGGCCTGCTCCCGGTCCAGGAATGCCTCTTCGTCAAAGCCCTCTCGTCTCAGCCTCTCCTCCAGGAGCCGGGCCGCCTGATCCCAGAGGGAGCGCCAGCGCCGCACGACGTCGCCGTGTTCCTTCTGAAGTTGCAGCCGGGAGCAGTTCTCCAGGCGTCTACCCTCAAGGGCAAAGCGCCGCGCAAAATAAAAGTCACGCCTCACTATCTCCAGGTTATCCAGGATGCCCTGAGCTTCCACCGCAACCGTGACCTCGGGAGCTATCTCCTCCCTCCGGTTCTCCAGCTCGCGGATGAGCGTCTCAATGCGCTGAGCCTCTTCCAGAGTTGAGGCGAGCCGGAGGTAGGTGTCGTCACGCTTCTTTCGGTAACGGTCGATGCCGAAGAGCAGTTCCAGATGATGCCGTCGCTGCATGGGACGCTGGTGGATGGCCTCGGCAACCTCGCCCTGCCCGATGAAAGCGAAAGCGTCTCCCTCCAGCTGAAAACGAGCCTTTAGCTCTCCCAAGTCCTGAAGGCGGACTCTCGTCCCGTCCACCTGGAGGACCGAGCCCCCCTCCTGCGAATAGGAGCGCTTCAACAGGGCCGAGTCATTGCCTGAGACAAGCTTAAGGGAGACCTCCGCCTCCTTGGAGGGCTCAAAGTTCGCGCTCCCCTGAAAAATAAGGTCGCTCTGGCGCGTGATCCTCAGGGAAGTCGGAGAGCCCTCGCCCAGAACCCAGCGCAGGGCGTCCAGGATATTACTCTTACCGCTGCCGTTAGGCCCGACGATAGCGGAGAAGCCCTTGGAAAAGGCAAACTCGCAGCTCGAACCGAAGCTCTTGAAGCCGTTAAGGCGCAGAAACTCGATGGACAACGACGTTGCTCTCCCGTCTCTCCATTTGTTTTGCGCGGCGATCCACCGCTTCACGGGAGCCCTGCAGCTCCACACGGTACTTGCTCCAGGCGAACTCGGGCATCCCCAGGAGAACGATCTGACGCTCCAGCTCCTCCTGCCAGAAGGCAAGGTACGTGTCGTCAATATACTGGGCCACGGCGGCGTTCGCCTGGAGCAGAAGGGCCTCGGCACGGTTGGCCTGCGCGACCTTGCGCAGAAAACGCTTCATCGACATGGCCACAGTGTCCTCGCGCAGCACCCATCCACTGTCGCTGCAAAAAGGACAGCCCCGGGTCAGCACGGATTTGAGGTCCGGACGCCCTCTCTTACGGGTTATTTCCACCAGCCCCAGCTGCGTCATGCTGAAGACGCGTGCGCGGGATCGGTCGGATTGAAAGACCTCCTCCAGACGATCGAGAAGCTTTTTTCGGTCCTCCTCGAACTCCATGTCGATAAAATCGACGACCACGATCCCTCCGATCGCGCGCAGGCGAAGCTGGCGCGCGATTTCATCCGCTGCCTCAAGGTTCGTGTCCAGAATCGTATGCCGCATGTCCAGGCTTCCCACGTATTTTCCCGTGTTGACGTCGATGACCGTGAGCGCTTCCGTGTGCTCAATGACAAGGTAGGCCCCGGAGCGCAACCACACCTTTCGCTCCAGAGCCTGTTCAATCTCACGCTCGATCCCATAGTGCTCGAAGATGGGCGTCAGCCCCTGATACAGGGAGACCTGGGGACGATCTCCTACGTAGAGCCTGGAGACGAAGTCTTTGACATGTTCAAACTCCTCTTCCCTGTCCACCAGAATTTCGTCCACACTGCCGTGCACCTCATCGCGCAACACTCGGCCCAGAAGCCCCATATCCTTGTAGAGCAGACAGGGAGCCATCTGTTGAGAGGCGTTATGTTCGATCTCGTGCCAAAGGGAGAGGAGTGATTCAAGGTCCTGGACCAGAGCCGCCTCGTCCACCCCTTCGGCCGCTGTCCGGATGATGAGCCCGAAATCGTCCCCTTTCAGCTCCCTGGCAAAATGGCGCAGCCGCTTCCGCTCCTCATCATCGGCGATGCGGCGGGAGACCCCCGTCTCATCGCCGCCCGGCACTAGGACAAGATAGCGCCCCGGGAGGGAGAGGCGCGGGGTCACCCGCGCTCCCTTGTTCTTCCTGGCAGTCTTGGTGACCTGGACCACAAGCTCCTGATTGGGGAGCACCGTCATGCCCTGTGCGTCGTTCAGGTACAAAAAGGCGTTGCGGCCGTCCCCAATGCTGACAAAAGCCGCATTGATCCCCGGCAGCACGCTCTCCACACGAGCCTTATAAATCTCCCCCGCCTTCTGGTGATCCCACATGCGCTCTATAAAGATCTCCGACAACCGGCCATTCTCCAGGATAGCAACTCGCGTCTCCTCGTTTTCCATCGTGTCGGCCACTATTTTTCTATCCGAAGACATGGTACGTCCCCCTAAATTTATCCTCTTCAGAAGAGGCTCAAAACTCTCAAGTCACATCCACCTCCCACAGCCCTTGGGAGAGCAGATGACGGATGCGTCAAGGAAGCACCGGCTGAGTCAACGGCCCCTTAAGTCGTTTCGGCAACATAAGGGCGCGGGGGAGAGGGTTCCGGGAAGCTCCATCTCTGCCCCATTCCAAAGACCTATAGCGGCACGGACGATGTTCACGTCCTGCCAGCCTTCTACGTGCCCCGCCCCGATCATCCCGCGCACCCATCGGCCGATGCCGTTTGAGGCCGGAGAGCTCAGGAGCAAAGAGGTCCAGCCCGGCAGAAAATCACGGGGCAGGAGAAGGACGTCCTCAGCATAAGTCTCCCTCAAAGTCTCCTGCAGGAGATCGCACGAAAGCTTCGAGGCGCGCAGGTGATAGAGCGCCTCGCGGCACCCTTTGCCCAGAGAAGGAGCACCTTCCGCCGGAAAAAGGGCGTTCACCGCCCGGAAACCCTTCGGGAGGCCGGCATTCCAGGTTTCAACCAGCTCTTGGGGCGCCGCTACACTCTCCCTAGCCAGGTAGACGTCCACAGGCTCGCAGAGAGCCACGACCCCGGCGGGCAGCTCAGGGCCAAAGCTCATCCGGGAACGTGGAGAAAAACCCTTGGTCATGCCAAGCTTCAACCCCACCCGCCGGGCAGAACGAGCAAAAACCTGGGCCAAAGCAACGTGTGGCACAAAACAGGCCCCTCCCCGTTTCTCGTAAAAAAGTCTCAGACGGACGTTCACGCCACCCCTCCGTGACAGTTCAGTCCACAGGCGGCACAGCCCACGCGACAATCCTGCGTCACAAGGGCAGCATAGGCCCGTCGCCTCTCTCTCAGGAGAAAGTCCCGGGTTATCCCCACGTCAACCACATCCCAGGGGAGCTTCTCCGACTCCCGGCGTTCACGCGTAAGGTCCTCCGGGTCCAGCTCACAGGCCTCAAAAGCCTTAAGCCAGCGCGCCAGGTCAAACGTCTCGGTCCAGCTGTCAAAACGGGCGCCCATGCGCCAGGCAGTTTCAATGACATCCGCCAGGCGGCGGTCCCCCCTGGCCAGGACGCCCTCCAGAAACGTCTGCTCCGGCTCGTGGTATTTCAGAGAGAGAGCTCGGTCAGAGATGTGCTGCTTGAGATAACGCCCTTTTTCGCGCAGCTCCTCAACAGAGTTCTGCCGCTCCCACTGAAAAGGCGTGTGAGGCTTGGGGACAAAACCCGCTACGGACACCGAAAGAGAAGCGCGCCTGCGCCCCTTGCGGCGCGCCTGTTTCAGGGCAGCCTGAGCCAGGTCGACGATACCGTCCAGGTCTTCGACCGTCTCCGTGGGGAGTCCCATCATGAAATAGAGCTTCACCCGATCCCAGCCGCGCTCAAACACCTCATCCAGAGTTTTCACAACGTCCTCTTTGGTGACGCCTTTATTGATGACGTTCCTCAGACGCTGCGTGCCGGCCTCGGGGGCAAAGGTCAGCCCTCCCCGGCCCACCCTCTGAAGCCGTTCGGCCAGGGCGATGGAAAAGCCATCCATCCTCAGGCTGGGGAGGCTCAGTTTTACGCCTCGCTCCTTCAAGGGGTCGGCCAGGGCTTCGAGAACCTGAGTGAGGCCCCCATAATCACACGAGGCCAACGATAAAAGCGCGACCTCCTCCCAGCCCGTCCGATCCAGCGCCTCAAGGAGGGCGCGGACCGCCTCATCCGGCGAACGTTCGCGGACCGGTCGCGTAACCATGCCCGCCTGACAAAAACGGCAGCCTCTGGAACATCCCCTGAATATCTCCAGAACCGCACGGTCATGCACCACCCCAACGGAGGGGACCGTCAGATCGTCAGGACAGTAAGCCCTCTCAAAAGAATCAAGTATCTGGCGCACCACCGGCAAAGAGGCTTCGGAGTCGAAGGAGACCCCATCCTCCCCAAAACGAGGCCTCACGAGAGATGGAACGTAGACTCCTTTGAGGGCAGAGCAGGCCCTCAGACGCTCCTCTCGCGATTGCCCCAGCGTCTCGCTCAGAAGCTCCAGGAGCGGGGGCAGCATCGCCTCACCCTCCCCCACGCAGAAGAGGTCGATGAAAGGCGCCAGAGGCTCAGGGGTCAACGCCCCTGGCCCCCCAGCCATCACCAGAGGGTCGGAGTCGCTACGCTCCTCCGACCTCAAGGGAACGCCTCCGAGGCTCAACATCGTCAGGACATTCGTGTAGCTCATCTCGTGCTGGAGAGTGACCCCCAAAGCGTCAAACTCCGACAGAGGGTGCTCCTGCTCGACGGACAGGAGCGGCAACTCATGATGGCGCAGAAGCCGCTCCATGTCCACCCAGGGACAAAAGGCCCTGTCGACGAGGCACCCCATGCTTCGGATGAACGAAGGCAACAGCTGAAAGCCGTAGTAACTCATGCCTATCTCATAAACATCGGGGAACAGAAGACAAAGGCGAAGCCGAGTGCCGTCCCAGGGCATGAGGGGCACGCGCCATTCGCTGCCCGTGTAACGGGAAGGCCTGGAGACCTGAGACAAAAGAGGCCACATAGGATGATCGAACTCCGGGAATGGCATAGGCATAGACAAACCTCCAAAGGCAGCAGTCATCTCCTGCGGCCTGATACCTAAATTTGCCGGATACGTTGAGCCCCGTCGGCGTAAATGCTGCCGACCACGCCCAGGGCTATGAATATCGACAACAAGGAGCTCCCCCCATAGCTCAGAAAGGGCAGAGGGAGTCCGGTTATCGGCAAAAGCCCTATGCTCATACCGATGCTCTCAAAAGCCTGAAACCATATCCATGTGACCGCGCCGGCCACCAGGACCTTACACCTCACGTCACGGCTCCTCAGGGCTGCCGTGATCATGCGGTGGAACACGATGGCAAAGAGGAGCAGCAGGACGCAGGCCCCCAGGAAGCCGAACTCCTCGGAATACACGCTGAAGATGAAATCCGTATGGGGCTCCGGCAGAAAGCGCAGCTTGCTCTGCATCCCTTTGAGAAACCCCTTGCCCCAGAAGCCGCCGGATCCCACCGCAATGCGGGACTGAAGGACATTGTAACCGGCTCCAAGCGGGTCCCGGGTCGGGTCCAGGAAGACAAGCAGCCTCATCTTCTGATAGTCCTTAAGCCCCAGCCAGAGAAAGGGCGCAGCCACTATTCCGGCCCCCATGATGGAAGCCAGATAACGCACGGGCGCCCCCGCAGCAAACAGAGCGCCAAGCGTGATGACTATGTACACCAGAGCGCTGCCTGCGTCAGGCTGAGCCAGCACCAGCAGAATCGCTGGAGAGGCCACAGCCAGCCCTATCAGAAAAGGCTTCAGAGATAAGGGAGGGTAGCGGCTCAAGGACTTCGAGAGGACCAGGAGGAGGGATATCTTGGCAAACTCCGAGGGCTGAAATCGAAAAAAACCCAGCGACAGCCAGCTTTGAGCCCCTTTAACCCTGGGCGCCAGAAGAGCAGTCAACAAGAGTAATAACAGGGTGAGGGCATAAATAGGATAGGCTCGCTCCATCAGCCTGCGATACCCCACCGCAACGACGCTGATGTAACACACTATCCCCAAAAGCAGCCAA
Source organism: Fretibacterium sp. (assembly GCA_012520235.1). GTDB lineage: Bacteria > Synergistota > Synergistia > Synergistales > Aminobacteriaceae > JAAYOR01. Next base: position 2,808 of record JAAYOR010000180.1, on the reverse strand, counting down.
CCTCCCTGGCGCAGGGCAAAACCCCCGCCGCCCCGTCCGACCCCAGCACTGTAGATGCAGAAAATGCCCCACACGGTAAGAATCATGACGGCACAAAGGAGCAAGCGGTCCTGGGCGGCTAGGTCCTCCTTGAGGATCGAGAGATGAGGAGCCTCCATTTCAGCTCACCTCCAGGCGCGTCAAGCCGCCCTCCTCTTCAGAGGAAAAAGCGAGCCTCATATCTCATCAACCTTCAGCGGCGTTTTTTGTGAGAACGTCTGCCGGGCTCCGAAGAAGTCTGAGCGGAAGAAGGCTCGCCCTCATCCAAAAGCACTCCAGCGCCGCGCTTGATCCTCAGGATAGGGACGTTGGCCACCAACGCCACAGCCTGGTCATCCCGATCGAGCTCCAGCTCTATTTTGCTCTCGTCAATATCCATGTATTTGGTCAAAACCCCAATCATCTCCGCCCTCAGGTTCTCAAGAAGCTGAGGGGAGATGTCCGTACGATCGTGGATGAGGACGATGCGGAGGCGCTCCCTGGCATTCTTAGCCGAATCACGGCTCTCCAATCCGAAAAATCTTTTTAAGAAATCCACTCTCATCTCTCCTATCGCAAAATAACGCGCCTGAGGGAACCCGACCCCCTGCCACCCACAGCTCGTCGGCAGGCCTGAGGCCTGTCATGCCGGCAGCGTGAAGCGCGGCTTCAGTCCGATATGCGAAACCTGACGGTGCGTTCAAAAAGCTCTCTCAGATCCGGAAAAGCCTCCTGAGCCCGTCCAAGAGATTCCAGGAGCTTCCGGTGTCCCACTTCATGAGGGGAACCTCCTGTCCCTGAAGCCGGGCTGCGATGTTGGAGTAAGCCTGAGCGGCCGGTGAGTTATAGCCAAAGGTCAGGGGCTCCCCCCGGTTGGAGGACTTGATGACGCTGTCGTCCTCGGGTACTATCCCTATCAACTTGACGGACAGGATGTCCAGGATATCCTCCTGGTCCAGCATGTCACCGTCCTGAACCATGTTGGCGCGAAAACGGTTGATGATGAGACGGATAGGGGATTTGCCCATGGACTCAAGCATCCCGATGATGCGATCGGCGTCACGCACTGAAGGCACCTCCGGAGTGGTCACAACCAGAGCTTCGTCCGCCCCGGCAGAAGCGTTTTTAAAGCCGCCCTCTATCCCGGCCGGACAGTCCAGAAGGATAAAGTCAAAGTCCGGGCGCAACTGGTCGCACAGCGCCACCATCTGTTCGGGGCCGACCGCATCCTTGGTGCGCGTCTGGGCCGCAGGCAGCAGAAAAAGGTTGTCCACCCGCTTGTCCCGTACCAGCGCCTGGTTCAGCTTGCAGTTCTCTTCAATGACGTCAATAAAGGTGTAAACCACCCTGTTCTCAAGCCCCATGACGACGTCCAGGTTGCGCAAACCGATGTCCGCGTCGATGGCCACCACTTTCTTTCCCGCTCTGGCCAAGGCCACAGCGATGTTGGCCGTCGACGTCGTCTTGCCGACGCCCCCCTTGCCGGATGTGACGACAATCGCTCTACCTCCCAACGTTACCCCTCCATTCACACTCTAAAAAACGCCGGGCCCTGACAGGGCTCAGGCTGTCATCTCATCTCAAAAACAAAAGTAAAAATCAAAAACTCACAGAGCCTCCCAGCCATTCGGAGCCTCAAGTCACGACAGCCCCATGAGAGAGGCTGTCTCCCTGACGATCAGCTTACCGTCCTGCAGGGTTATCAGCACCGGCTTCTGCCACCACTCCCGTGAGGCGTCCGAAAACGAGAGTTTACTCCCGACCCTCAGTTGTTGTGGCTCAAAAGAGCCGGCAAAAACATACGCGTCCTCCCTTTCGTCGCGCCCCGCATGTACAAGCCCTTTGAGCCGCCCCAGCACGATGACGCTGCCAGCTGCCGATATCTCGGCCCCGGCATTGAGATGCCCCCAGAGCACGACGTCTCCGTCCGAATCCGCCCTCTGGCCGGAGCGCAGGGATTGATAGAGGATCAGGGCATGAGGACGGGGGGCAAAGACAGGCGGGGCAGGTGGAGCAGGCTCCTTCGTGCTGAGGCCCGCGTCCCTCAGACGCCTCAGGGTCCCCTCATGAGAGGAGAGCCAGGCCAGAACTCGCAGCTTCCCAGGCCATACCACACGGGACAGAAGCTTCAGGATCAGTTCCTCAGGACAATCCCTCAGGCCAAGATCCATGACGATCCCCTCTCCCATGGGCAGTTGAGAGGTGCGGGGCAGGACGTGCTTCAGCTTCTCCATCAGCTCGTCCTCCGGCAGGGAGTCGGGCAAAAGCATCTTCAGGCCATAGCCCATCCCCTTCAGGCTGATTTCGCCCGGACGCCCCTTGGCCTTCACACTATTGTCCCGCATCTTCTAGTCCTCCCGCTTTTCAGGTGCGTCTACAGAATGGCTCAGAACATGGGCCAGGAGTTCCCCCACCATGGGAGAGGCCACTCTGCTCCCATGTTTTCCGGCCTCAAGTACCGCCACAGCCACGTATTGAGGGGCCTCCGCAGGAGCATAGCCCGCAAAGAGCGCGTGATCATCGCCATGCGCGTTTTGGGCTGTCCCTGTTTTGCCGGCCACGGACACGCCGAAGCGGCCGGCTCGGGAGCCCGTCCCTCGGCTGACGACCTTCTCCAGACCTTGTCGCACGACGTTCAGCTTCGCAGGGTCCAGACCCAGATCCACCGGCTCTTTATATCCCAACCTGGAGAGGTGAGGGGTCACCAGCCTGCCCCCGTTCGCGATGGCGGCATAAAGGTTTGCAAGCTGCAGCGGGGTCATGAGCAGATACCCCTGCCCAATCGAGTAG
>JAAYOR010000179.1 GCA_012520235.1 Fretibacterium sp. | reverse complement strand
TGGATGTAGTCAAAAATGTGTCTGTCGTCCCGGTGACGCATCTGATCTTCACCAAGCTGGACGAGACCGTCAGCTATGGCGCCCTTTACAACATTCTTCGCAAGATGCAATGCCCGGTCTCCTTCCTTACAGCAGGCCAGGACGTCCCTAACGATATTGAGGTTGCCTCAGGAGGACGTCTTGCGGAGTTGCTTCTGCAGGAGCCTGAGAATTGAGGTTGTTCGGCGCTTCACCTCTGGACCAGGCAGGAGAGCTCAGACGTCTGGTTGAGGAGCAAAGGAAAGAGAAGAAGGCCTTCACGAAGCTGAGGACAATTGCTGTTCTCAGTGGCAAGGGGGGAGTTGGCAAGAGCAATCTGTCTCTGGCCCTTTCCTGCGCGCTGGCGGATCGCGACAAGAGAGTGGTCCTTCTGGACGCTGATTTGGGAATGGCTAACATTGACATCCTGAGTGGAGTGACGTCGCGTTATAACCTTGCACACTTGATAGACGGCAGCAGAAAGCTGTATGAAGTTTTAGTCCCCGTGGAGAAAAATGTCCGCATCCTGCCAGGAGGGGTTGGGCTCAAGACGCTGGCAGACCTTGACGATGAAGCCTTGTCTGAGTTCATCAATCTTCTTGGGGAGCTCGAAGAGAGCACGGACATCCTGATCCTGGACACCGGGGCCGGCATTCACAAAGGGGTCTTATCCTTTGCTGTGGCTGCCGATACATCTCTCTTGGTGACGACCCCCGAACCCACGTCGATTCGAGACGCCTATGGGGTTTTGAAAGCCTTAACAACTTCCTGGGGCTCTTTGGGGGCTGAGCTTGTCTTTGTCGTCAATATGGCGCGTAGCGAGGCTGAGGGGCGGGATGTTGCTGGCCGGATTCAGCGAGCCGCCGGTCGTTTTTTGGGAGTTTCGGTTCCTTATTTTGGGTGTGTCTTGCGAGACAGACATGTGGAGCAGGCGGTGCGGCTCAGGAACTCTTTTTTTCGCCTCTATCCGGCGTGTTATGCGGCGGAAGGAGTGCGTCATCTGGTGGACGGGCTTCTGGGGGAGTCGAAAGGCACGTCCGAGAGCTCAAGGGGGCTGAAGGCCTTTTTCTTTCGTCTGACGAGGGGATCTTTTGCGGGGAAATGACGATGAACGTTGGTGCCGATAAAACCTTTAAGATACTGAAAGAGCTTATAGGGGCCAAGTGCGAGGCTGGGATTACCTCAGGGCTCTACAAGGGAAGTTATTCATCTCGTCTGGAGGACTTCTCTGAAGACGGGGAGTTGGCCTTGGCTCATCCGATGCTGAAAGGAGCCTTGCTCCCGATGTCGCGGAGTCTGGAGTTTGGCCTGAGAATAGATGGCAGCGGTTGTTTTTATCAATCCACAGTAACGGTCACCCGCCGCATTGTGAACGTACCCGTTCCTCTGTTGTGGGTCAAGCTAACCTCACCTCTTGAGAAGATCCAACGACGTATGTTCGTCCGAGTGCCCTGTTCCATCAAAGGTCGTGCCTTTTTAATGGAGGTGGACCATGAGGAAGGAACGGAGCCTCCGGAAATTGAGTCACGCTGGTTCGATGTTCGTCTGAACGACATCAGCCTTGGCGGGGTGGGGCTCTCTGTTCTGAAGAAGGACGCCTCTCAGGCTTTTGTGAACGGTCGCTATCTTTTATACCTGACGATTGAGGAGTCCGATTTTTTCATTGTCTGCCGCGCGATAAAGATTTTTAAAAAACATGAGGATGGCCGTCTGGACGTGGGAATGGCCTATGAAGGGTTGCCCGCTTTTACGGAAAGGCTTATGGGAGCTTTCATTCGTCAGCAGGAGCTGAGCACCAGAACTTAGCTGTGAGGTCAAAGGAATGAACACTTCTAAAATCAAGGTCTTGATCGTTGACGATTCCGCTTTGATGAGGACAATGCTGGAGGACATCCTGTCCGCGGATCCTCGAATTCTGGTCGTTGGAACCGCTCGAGATGGTCAGGATTGTCTGGAAAAAATGGAGCGTCTTTCTCCTGACGTCATTACTCTGGACGTGGAGATGCCCCGGAAAGATGGGCTGGAGACGCTTGAAGAGATTATGAGGACCCGTCCTCTTCCTGTTATCATGGTCAGCAGTTTGACGCAGGAAGGAGCTCAAACCACCTTGAAAGCTCTGGCTTTGGGGTGCATAGACTTTGTTGGGAAACCCTCAGGCGCCATTTCGAGGAACATTCGTCTGGTCGGCGAGGAGCTGATAGCCAAGGTCGTCATGGCGAGCACCGCTCGTGTGAGGCCTCCACGTCGTGATGGGCTGCCTCCAGTTGCTCTCAGACCCCCCATGCGTTCTACCTCCCTCGTTTCCGGATTCCGACCCCGGCGCGAGATCGTTGCGGTGGCAGCTTCTACGGGGGGTCCAGTGGCTCTTCAGCAGCTTTTGGCAGCTTTGCCGGGGGATTTCCCTGCCCCTATCGTCGTGACGCAGCATATGCCTAAGGATTTCACAGCCTCATTTGCTCGTCGTCTTGATGGAACTTCAGCTCTGAAGGTGGTGGAAGGGGCGAGCGGCCTGAGGCTGAAGCCTGGAATGGCTGTCATTGCTCCCGGAGGTGCTCATATGCTAGTCCGGCGAAAAGGCACGGGTGTGTTTTGTGAACTTTCTGATGCCCCGCCTCTGTTGTCTGTGAAACCTTCTGCGAATATAATGTTCCTGAGCGTTGCCGACGAATTCGGGGGCAAGGTTGTTGGAGTGGTCCTGACAGGAATGGGAAGGGATGGTGCGGACGGGGCTTTAGCGCTTCACAGAAAAGGCGCGCATATTATTGCCGAGTCCCAGGAGACCTGTGTTATTTATGGAATGCCCCGAGCTGCCGTTGAGGCTGGAGGCGTGGACGAACTTCTTCCTCTCCCTGATATCCCCGCCTCTTTGGTGCGGGAGGTTTTTGGAAAGTAGGGGCTCAGCACACAACAGCGCTGAGGATACGAGACAGTTTTATAGAGCGGAGCTGGCGCTTGAATATGTTTTATGTTTGGAAAGTCAGGTATCAGGATTTAGGAAATCACGAGTTTGGGGATGGTAAACCATGACAGATATGGATATGGGCCAATACTTGGGAGCATTTCTGGACGAGGCTAGCGACAACCTGCAGAGGCTGGACGATCTTCTGTTACAACTTGAAAAAAATCCCACGGGCATGGAGATTATCAACGAAATTTTCAGGGTTGCGCACACCTTGAAGGGTATGTCGGCAACGATGAACTTTGAAAAAATGGCAGGGCTCACTCATGCCATGGAAGACCGATTGGATGCGGCCCGAAAGGGCACGCTTCATCTGAGCGACTCCGACATTAACCTTCTTTTTACCTCACTTGATACGATGCAGGGGATGGTGGATTCTATCAGGGGCGGCGAGAGTGACTCCCACATTGACGTCTCTGACCTAGTCGCGTCTCTCAGAAATCTGAAGGACGTGAGAGTGCCTGCACCCGGGGCAAAGAAAAAAGAGCAGAGACGGTCTGAGCTCTCCCAGCAGGAGGAGGAGTGGATTGAGGAGGCAAACCAGCTGGGACTGACTGTCTACAGTGTTCATGTGACATTGAATGAATCGTGTCTTCTAAAAGCTGCGCGCGCCTACATGGTGATCAGTCGTCTTGAGGAGATGGGCGACCTCATCAAGACCGACCCCTCGGTGGAGGCCCTCGAAAATGAGGAGTTTGGCTTGGACTTTACAGTTTATCTGGGTTCGCGGCAGTCTTCAGAGGAGATTAAAAATGCTGTCGAGAAAATAAGTGATATCGTCTCTGTTTCTCTGGAAGAGGTTATTCTGACTGAAGAGGAAGTGTTTTCAACTGCTCCAGCCAAGGTGGAGCAAAAGGAGGAGGTTTCTCCCATCAGAGCTTCTAAAAGTGCTGCTCCGGCTCGTCCGCTCAGATCTGATTCGGTTAGGAAGGCCAGCCAGACGGTGCGTGTTGACCTCGGTCGTCTGGACAAATTGATGAACCTCGTGGGCGAGTTGGTCATTGGACGCGCCCGGATTGAGCGCCTGGTTCAGGAGGCACGCCTTCGTGACTTTGAGGAGCCTCTGGCCCAGCTGGGACGTATTTCCGGCGACATTCAGGAACTGGTGACTAAGTTGCGCATGGTGCCGGTCTCCTTTACTTTTGACCGTTTCCCGAGGCTGATTCGCGATATATCCAAGAATCTGGGCAAAGATATTGAGCTGGTCTTAGAAGGTCAGGAGACGGAGTTGGACCGGACGGTCATTGATGAGATTGGCGACCCCATGGTTCACCTGATTCGCAACTCTCTGGACCACGGGATCGAGCGCCGGGAGGAGCGTCGGGCTGCCGGAAAGCCGGAGAAGGGGATACTGAGAATATCTGCCTATCAGGAAGGTAGCGGGGTTATCATTGAGGTTGCCGATGACGGCGCAGGCATCGACCCTGCGAAGGTCAGGCAAAAAGCAATTGAGCGCGGGATTCTGACGGAGGAGGAGGCAGCTGTCATCTCGGACGAGGAAGCCATTCAACTCGTTCTTATGCCTGGTTTCAGCATGGCAAAGGAGGTGACGGATATATCCGGTCGCGGCGTCGGAATGGACGCTGTCAAGACAAAGGTGGAGGCTCTGGGTGGGCAGATGGATCTAGTCTCGCGTTTTGGTGAGGGTACGCGTGTTTACATCCGCCTTCCTCTGACTCTGGCCATCGTTCTCTCCCTTCTGATTAAGGTTGGAGACGAGACTTATGCGATATCTCTGGAGAACGTGGAGGAGACCATCCTTGTCAGAAAAGAGAACATCAAGACAGCTCATGGAGTCCCTGTGACTTTGTTGCGAGGCGAAGTGCTTTCCCTGAGCGACTTGGGGGAAGTCCTGGGTACCGACATGCAGGATTCGGAGCGCAGTGAGTATCCTGTTGTTGTAGTCAAGATTGGTAAGAACAAAATTGGCTTCATAGTGGATGAGCTTATAGGACAACAGGAGATCGTCATCAAATCGCTGGGACGCTTTCTGTCTAAAATCAGAGGGATAACGGGCGGGACGATCCTGGGAGATGGAAACGTGGCTTTGATTTTGGATGTGGCGTCCTTCTACTCCACCAAAGGGTAGTGGGGGGCTGATCTTATGCTTGATCTCAGTTCTTTTAACAATTTACAGCTGGACGCTATCCGGGAGGTCGGCAACATTGGCACGGGTAACGCAGCTACGGCTTTGTCCAAGCTCTTGTCTCGGATGATCGAGATGGATGTTCCTAAGGCGGAGCTCATTTCCATTTACGAGCTCGCCGAACATTACGGAGACCCCACGGAGATAATCGCGGCGGTGTTCGTCCGTTCTCTGGGTGATTTCGCCTGTAGCCTGATCTTCATTCAGAGCGAAGAGGACGCAGGGCTGCTGGTGGACTTGCTTCTGAGGCAACAGTTTGGAGATTCTCTGCCCCCGGATCTCCCTCAGGAGATGCTTGACAGCGCTCTGTCTGAGGTTGGGAACATCATCCTGAGCTCGTTTCTGAATGCCATCAATCTCCTGATTGGGACACGACATCAGATCTCTGTCCCTGGCGTGGCCCACGACATGCTTGCTGCTATACTTGACGTGGTGGCCTCTATTTTTGGGCAGATGGGGGAGATGGCTTTGTTCGTCAACACTGAACTGAAGCTTGACGGAGCTGATGGGAAGGCTATATCTGGCAAAATTGTCATGCTGCCGGATCCCGATGCTTTGGAGTTGCTTTTGAGAAAGCTGCAGGTGCTCTAGACCATGGAAAACTCCTATAACGTGGGAATGGCTGATATGGTAGTGGTCAGCGCTCCTGCCAAGCTGATCACCTTGGGTTTGGGGTCTTGCATTGGGCTCGTTATTTTTGATTCTGTGGCTAAGATAGCGGGGATGGCTCACATCATGCTGCCTGATAGCCGGGGTGCCAAGAAGGTCGAAAAGCTCGGCAAGTTTGCGGATACGGCTGTCCCTGCTATTGTTGATGAGATGATCAAAAAGGGTGCCTCTAAGTCTCGGATGAAGGCTAAAATTGCCGGAGGTGCTCAGATGTTTGCCCTGCCTGGGACCCAGACAGATTTCCTTGCTGTTGGTGCCCGCAACGTGAAAGAGACGACGGAGATGCTGACAAAAATGGGGATTGCTCTGGTAGCTTCGGATACGGGAGGTAATAAGGGTCGTACAGTGGAATTTTCCACCACGAATTGGATGTTGACGGTCAAGACTTTGGGCAAGGGCAAGTCGGAGATATAAAGCACCCCCCTTGGGGAGAAGAAACTCCAGCGGATTTTTCGATTTAAAGCTTTGAGGGGAGCTTTTTGCATGGCAGCAAAAAAGGGTGTTCACAATTTTGCCGTGTCCTGAGGCAGACTCTTGGGCACGGATGTTTATTTTCCAACCCTCGAACAGGAGGAGTGGCCTTGGACTCTGATATGAGCGATGTTGAGCTTTGGCGCTCCTACAGGGAGACCCCCACAGCGCAACTGAGGGAGCAAATTGTCAAAAGATACCTCCCTCTCATAAAATATGTGGTTGGCAGAATGACGGTCAGTCCTCCCTCTGGGTTGGATTACGAAGATCTGCTGAGTTTTGGGGTCTTTGGTCTTCTGGACGCGATTGACCGATTTGACCTTTCTCGGGGTTTTTCGTTTCAAACTTTTGCTGTCCCAAGGATCAGAGGCGCAGTGCTTGACGAGCTGCGCAAGTGTGACTGGATAACCCGGACAGGGCGCGAAAAATTACAAAAACTGAACCGGGCTTCAGAAAAAGTCCTTAGAGAAAAAGGGCATCTGCGTGATGAGTGGGTTATGCAGGAGATGGGGGTTGAAGAAAAAACCTATTGGGAGATTCTGGAGCTCTCAAGCCGCAGTTACATCGTCTCCCTGGATGAGCTGGTGACGCTTGAAGACGGGGATGTCACCCGTGAAGGGATTTTAGCTGATGCGAACGAGGACCCTCTTGCATCAGTGGAAGCCCAGGACGAAGCAGCCCGCATTAAAGGTGCTATTAAAAAATTGCCGGAGAGAGAGATGCAAGTCTTGTCCTTCTATTATTACGAAGGCCTTTCTCTTAAAGAGATAGGGCAAGTCTTAGGAGTGACGGAATCTCGAGTCTCCCAAATTCACGGGCGTGCCATCACAACGCTCCGGGCACATCTGGCTGCAGAAGAAGGTTATAATTTATAACTCGCACTTTTCCTCTTACAGCATTAAAATAAAGATGCCATGAAATTATGATAGATTTTTGTGCATCTCACATTTACTTCAAGACAGAGGAGGGATGAGTTTGTCAGAAGAGAACTTGAAACTTGAAGCGGATGACGCGGGCATCTGGATTTCTGCACTGGGAGGAAGGCCGACTCAAGCGGAAGTCCGTGAACACTTGAGGACTCATGGAGTGAAAAAGTATGATGAGGACGCTATCTCTCATTTTCTCCGAGTGGCGACCCAAGAGCGGGTGAAGATAGCTCCTCGCAGTCCGGCTGACGAGCGTGAAGCTCTTATCAACGTTCAATTGTCACGGGATAACATGTCTGCATCCGTGACGGTGGAGCCTCCTTTTTTTACAAAGCCTTGGCCCAAGCGGGAGGACATTCTGAATGCGATGCGTGCTAAATCCGTCACCTTTGGACTGGATGAGGAGGCAATCGGAAAGATTGCCGATTTGCGCATTGATAATGACTCCGTGGTGGTAGCTCAGGGACGTCCGGCGGAGAATGGTAAAAACGCGTGGATAGAGCGCCTCATTGACCCCACTCGTGCCCCTGAGGTGGATGAGACGGCTGAGACCATCGATCACAGAAAGCGCAGCGCGATTATCAACGTTCACCAGGGAGACCGCATTGCGGTAAAACACCCAGCAACCCCCGGAGTTGACGGGATGAACGTTGTTGGGGCGGTCTTGCCGGCCAAGCAGGGAAAGGACCTCTCTTTTTCTGCGGGGGCTGGCCTGGCGCCAGAGGAGAACGATCCGCTTTCTTTGATTGCCACGTTGGACGGCCGGCTGGTTGATATTGCCGGAAAGCTTCAGGTGATGCCGGAGCTTGAGATTGATGGAGACGTGGACTTTGGAGTTGGCAACATTGACTTCACGGGACTGGTCAGGATCAAAGGAGCGGTGCGGGAAGGATTTAAAGTGCTCTCCGAAGGCGATATTGAGATTCATCAGCTTGTTGAGGCCGCTCATGTTGAGAGTTCGGGAAACATTACCATTCACGGTGGCGTGCGTGGCATGGGCAAGGCTCGTATTGTTGCAGCAGGCTCGATCACAATGGGATTTGCAGAGCAGGCTCATATTGTCAGCGGGGGTGATGTTCACGCTA
>JAAYOR010000178.1 GCA_012520235.1 Fretibacterium sp. | reverse complement strand
TTTGGCTGCCCGGGCGAGGAACAGCTGACGGGCAAGTCCAAGATGGCGAAGCTGAACTACTTTGACGGCACAGACCTCTCCCTTGCCTGGCATCCGGGGGATTACAGCTCCGTGACCGACGCGACGATGACGGCCCTGTTCTCCGTAAAGTTTAAGTTTAAGGGCAGGGCCTCTCACGCAGGCGCCTCCCCCGAGGCCGGACGCAGCGCTCTTGATGCGGTGGAGCTGATGAACGTGGGGGCAAACTACCTGAGAGAGCACATGCTGGATCAGAACCGTCTGCACTACGTCATCACGGACGGGGGCCCCTCGCCCAACATCGTCCCTCCCAGAGCGGAAGTGTGGTACTATGCCCGAGCGCCCCATGATGCGGAGCTGGTTCACCTGTGGACCAGGCTCCTTAAAGTCGCCCGAGGCGCTGCGATGATGACCGAGACCGAGGTGAGCTACGAGCTTCTCGGTGGCTGTTACAACACACTCCCCAACAAGGTGCTAAACGAGGTTTTGGAGGCAAACCTCATGGAGTTCGCTGGCCCCATCGAGTACACCGATGAAGAGCGGCGCTTCGCGGAGGAGATGCAAAAGACACTCACACCCGATCAGGCAGCTGCTACCAAGGCCAAGCTTTTCTTCCTCAAGGATGACGAGAAGATTTTGGCACACCGACCTTTCCCCTGCTTCGACCACGGCGGGTTTATCATGGGCTCCTCCGACGTGGGGGACGTTGCCAATCTCATGCCCACATCCATGGCGTGGGGCGCTACCTGGCCCGTGGGAATCCCCATCCACAGCTGGCAGTCAACGGCCTTCGCCGGAAGCTCCATCGGCCTGAAGGGCGGGGTTCAGGCGGCCAAGGCCATGGCCGGCGCCATCTACGATCTGATGAATGACCCAGCTAAGATAGAGGCGGCAAAGCAGGAATTTGAAAAGCGGCGGGACGGCAGGCCCTATCAGCCTATCGATGAGCTGCTGATCAAGGCAGACCCCGAGGCGACGGCCTGAAAACCGCAAGGGAAACTCTCTGATTAAGTTAAGCAAATCTCAACAGGCAGGGCGGACCCTCATACGAGGAGGACGCCCTGCCGTACTGATAAAGCTTGATGAATCCGCATAAGCAGGTGACCGGCTACTTTGGGGCCGCCAGGCCCCGAATGCCGCGTCGAGTAGCGAGCTAAACCTACGGGCTTTCAGCCGTTCGCTCCTGCTTATGTCGAGGTGAAACCCCGTGGTTTCGTCCTCGACTGATTGCACAGGTGGACGCAGATTTTTTAAAGAGCTTCTTTTTAAGGAGCTTAAATCTTCTAGTCTTTCAACCAAAAGCTTCTATATTTTAATCCTTTTTAGTCTTTTTTAAGCTGTGAAATCTGCGCTCATCTGCGGATAGCTTTTTAGAGCCGGTCACCTGCTTATGCTCACAGAGCAACGACAACGCTGCGAAGTTTGAGTTGATAATCTAAGTTTTTTATGCCAATGTGAGGGTGGAAAAGGATCCGGATGCACCTGTGAGAATTGCATACATGAATGTGGCAACTTTAATGCCGATATCCTTTGCTCCGATGGTCTATATCAGACTTATTGAATGGACAATAAATTCTCCGAGAACTGAGAATAACAGTTGAGCGCAGGTGGGAGATGATATTAATGCAAGTCAATGGAGCGGCAGATTTTTTCTCGCGCATTGCCTCTTTGGGTCGTACAGGCACCACAGCATGGGAGAGACTGAGATTTAACACTCCGACGGCTCAGGGCAATGTGGATACGGTATCTCTCTCCGACATCGGGAAGCGTCTTTCTTTTCATCGTTCAGAGAGCTTATTGGGAAACGGTGGAAAAACGGGCCCAACGAATACCATCCTTGCGCTCATGGACAAATCCATGAGTGATGTGGAGAGCATCCTCAACAAGATGAATTCCTTGGCGGAGGATGCGGGGAAAGAGGGGCTCTCGGATCTGGATCGCATCAACAAGCAGATTGAAATGGAAGAGCTCCGAGCGAGGCTTTATTCCGCCTCAAAGAGCATGACCCATAGTCTGGCCAAGATGTCGGGACAGGAGACCAGCGGGGAGCTTACGTTAGTTGAGGCCTCGCCCGGCATCTGGGGCGGGGACCACCGAACGCTGCTTGAACGAGCGCGCGATCGTATAGAAAACGGCGAAGAGTGGGATGTCGTCGAAGGCTACCGATACCTTCACACGATTGAAGAGGTGAGGATCGGAGGCACTGACCGCTCCATCAAAATTGAAAAGGGAGAGCGCTTCGAGCTTCCTGATGATATCGACCCGGAAAATGCCGTTTTGTGCTGCATCGGAACGCCTGCAGGCGGAGAATGGTTTGTATGCGACGGCGACAGTGACACTGAGGGCGCCCTGTCCGTGCGGCAGAAAATTCAAGCCAGCGGGACCATCAACCTGATGGATGCAAAGTCTGCTCAGGAGGGACTCGCGCGTCTGAAGGTTGAGCTTAGGGATATGAAGTCCATGCGAGAGAAGCTCACCGCCTTTATCAAGGGCTGCAGTGCCGAAGACATGACGCAGACCTTTGGAGGGGACGTCTCGGGAGGTAAGGGGTTTCTTTTCAACACCGTCTTAGGCGTGATGAAGACCCAAACGGTAACGGGGCTTAACGCTACGCCAAAGTTGGTAAGGCCGACCAGCTGTCTTGGGGAGATGTTCGCCAGGGTCGACAGCTTCCTTCAAAAGGTCGCAAGAAACCTCGCAGAGCACATGATCGCGGAAGCCGTTCAGGTTACGGATGCCGGCTACACCAACGCAGACCGTTTTGTGTCGTCGAGGAAAGTTTAGTGCAGTGCGGATATAGCTCAAAAGAGTAGCCCATACTTCGCAAGAGCCCAATTCCAGGGATACTCCGGGGCGGGCTTGTGAGTCTTCACAGGCTCGCCCTTATTTTATGCCGCCATTTTTGTTTCAGCCTGTCGGGATGACACGCCCCGACACCTTGACCTTCTCCCTCTTGATGCGCTTGATCCCTTTTTATGACAATGGCACTCTCTCCTGCCTCATGCCCGGTATCATCCCAAGCCTTATCGCGGGGGGGGGACATTCTCACTGACCAGTTATAGAGTGGACCGGAGGGCGAAGCCCGTAGGTTTAGCTACGCTACACTTATCACTGAGCAACGACATCCGGCTTAAGATCGCTTGCCCTTATACCAAATTCCTGGTATAAGGGCTCAACTTGTGCCTTTATATAAGCAACCTCTTCCTCAGGCGTCATATTTTTGACTTCCTCATAGAGACTCAGGCGTATCGCGTCCAGCTCGTCCTCGAAGGTTTCAAAAGTCTTCGTGCTCATCATCCAGCACCTCCTTGGCTGTGGAAGGTGCGACCCTATTTTCAAGGAACACTATGAAAAAAGGACACTCACGGCAAGCATCCGAATCAGGCTTTAAGCGCTGTTGCAACAAAACTACTATGGGTAGCCCATGCCGCCATGAGGTCTCAAAAAACTAAGAGCCACTAAACTTGTGTTTATACCTACAAAAAACTCCGTTTAGCTATTGACTTTCCTTAGCAGGTCTTAGCCCTCTTCCTGGGCTCCATCGGTTTAAGGGGGCTCATCTTCAGGTTGAACTGCCTGATTATCGGCTCATTCTGCGCACGAAAATAAGCAACCTCCTCCTCTGGGGTCATATCTTTGATTCTCTCATAGATTTTCAAGCGTATTATATCCAGCTCATCCTCCTCTATCGGGTTAGGTGTCCGGTTGTTCATTGCTCAGAACCTCCTTCGCAGACTCCTCCATACCCTTCGGTATTATTGACATGGGTTGTCAATATTCTGGTCTTATCTCGATTGATATGCCGAAAATTATAAGAAACCAAATAGTCCAATTTATAAACAGATGCAGCTGCGACGTGTAAACTGTCAAGACGATATGAATTCGGAATGATTTCGGCCTTCAAGTAAATCTCAGCCAACCGAGCTGCTTCGGAAGTGGATTCCAAGACAGCTATTCCATATTGTCCTATAAGAGATAGTATGGCACTTCGTTTGGGTTCTGGCGCTTCCCTTAATTCATCCGTCACATACCATGAGGCATACCCTTCATATCGCCTAGCACCAATAGCCTCAAACAGCCTGACAACATCCTCATGCCCTTCTCTATCCGTATCA
>JAAYOR010000177.1 GCA_012520235.1 Fretibacterium sp. | reverse complement strand
TTGTCAAAGTGAACCTTGTCCCCGGTCTGGACGTAATAACGGGCCTCGTCCGTCAGGTAGTTCGAGGCCTCGTTGAGGGTCGTAGCAAGCTGGACGAACTCCAGCTGCTCCTCATAAGCCTTGCGCTCTCTCTCCTGAGCGTCGTTCAGCAAAAGCACTCCCGTCAAGCTCAGGAGGGCAAAGATGAGCACTGCCACTCCCGTAATCCTCAAGAGTTGTCTGATCTTCATCGCTCTTATCTCCTTCTTCTCACGTCGTCGGCAGCCTCATTCGGACCTGACACATCAGGTCTCTTGACACTCCGCGCTTCCGAGGGAAATCGACAAACGCTGCAACCCCAAAATAACGCACTCCTTCCGCACGTACTCCTCCTCCGCTTTTCGCTTTTCCTCTGCTCCCTACCCTTTCCAATAAAGCTTCGGCATTTTGCCTGCGCCGGTTGAGGTGGTGGTTATATAACTAGAACTTCACATTAGTCTAACACTATTTGAGGCCGAAGCGCACCTTTTTTCACTATACAAAACACGAACTCCGAGCCTTTTTGTTTAAAATGATACTCAGGGCTCATTTTTTTTTGCTCTACAGATAAACATGATATGATAATAAATTACTTTATAATAAAACGCACCTCTGAAAAGGAGAAAAAAGGAGGTCGAAACATGAGATACCTGAATCAATTTGCCATCATCTTCGGGATGACCCTGGCAGGCGACCTGCTCAACAGGCTGATCCCTCTGCCGATACCGGCCAGCGTCTACGGCCTGATCCTCCTCTTTGCGTCGCTCGCTTCCGGAGTGCTCAAGCTACCTCAGGTCGAGAGGGCCGGAGAGATCCTACTGGAGATCCTGCCCCTCACCTTTCTGCCCGCGGGAGCGGGGGTCCTGCTCCTGACAGAACAGCTGCAGACCCTCCTCCTCCCCCTGATCGCGGCCTCGACCCTGGTGACGCTCCTGGTCATGGTCATCTCGGGCCTCGTGACACAAAGCCTGATGCGCGGGCGCAAAAAGACGGAGAGCCCCTCATGACCCCCTCCTGGCTGGACGCCCTACAGAGCTCCCCCTTCTTCGGGCTCTGTCTGAGCCTGTTCGCTTACGTCCTGGGGCTCCGTATCTCCAAAAGGCTGAGGACCCCTGCCGCCAACCCGATGGTGATTGCCATCCTCCTGCTCATCGCCGTCCTTTATTTTTTCAGGCTCGATTTTGAGCGCTATAAGGAGGGCACACGGTTCCTGAGCGCCCTCATGACCCCTGCGACCGTGGCTCTGGCCATCCCTCTTTACCGCCACATAGCCCTTCTGAAACGGCACGCTGCCGCCATCATGGCCGGCATCCTCTGCGGAGTCCTGGCCAACGCGCTTGGGGTCCTGGGCCTGGCTGTTCTGCTCGACCTCAGCCACTGGGAGTTTGCCACCCTGCTGCCGAAATCGGTGACCGGCGCGGTCGGGATGGCGCTCGCCGAGGAGCTGGGCGGCACAAGCGCTCTCACCATGACTGCCATCATCGTGACCGGGCTCTTTGGCAATATCTCCGCCTCCCGGGTCTGCTCCTTGTTCAGGATAGAGGAGCCGATTGCCGCAGGGCTTGCCATCGGGACAGCCTCTCACGCCCTGGGGACGGTCCGGGCCTTCGAGCTGGGAGAGGTGCAGGGGGCCATGAGCGGGCTGGCCATCGCAGTGGCGGGAGTCGCAACCGTCCTCATCGCTCCGCTCTTCGCGGCCCTGATCCCCTGAGCCCGCCGGTCCGGGCTTAACTCAAACAAGGACGAAATGCATGAACCGCGAACCACGCGAAAGACACGAAAAAAACGAAAACAATTAACCACGGAAAACACGGAAAAGAAAAATAGACCATGTAAACTTTCGCGATTTTAGCGCGTTTCGCGGTTAATTTTGTTTTCAATATGTTATGGCGTTATGGCGCTAAGGCATCTGCGATGTGTAAAGGGGGGGGAGCTATGCTCCCCCCGACCTATTCCGCCCTCTTAGTTTCAATCACTCGCAGCTCTTAGGTAGGGCGTTGCGTCGCTTCCCTTCCCCTCACTCAAGAGCGGCGTTGACGAAGGAGGAGAGCCAGGACTGCCAGGGCCGCAAGCTGCCCGAAGCCCGAGTCACAGCCGCCACTGCTGCCACCGCTGCTGCCGTCGGTCCGGCTCATATCGGAGAGCTTTATGCCGCCTTCCGGCAGAGCGACCTTCTTCTCGGCACCGCCTTCTTTGGTCTTGTACCGGACCTCTGTGATAGCGGCGTTAGCTACATCCTTCGTCTTTCCTTTGATGGTGACTATATAGTCCCGTTCCTCAGAATTTTCAGTGTTAACAGCGGCTTTGACGTCTCTCCCGGATGTGAGGAGATCGCATATGACCTCTATGACGCCCACGAACCCTGTGCCCTCAACCCTGATGCTGAAGGGTGTCCCAGCGATGCGGAGGATGGTCCTGATCGTGACCGGTATCAGGCCAGCTTCATCCGCTGTGCCCAAACTGAGGCTCCAGTCGAGCGGGTTAAGTGAGATCGCATCCTTCGGTGCCGGCTCTTCGGGCGAAATCGGCTCTTCATGCGAGCTGAGTTCTACGGCTCCGATGTCCACGCCCTCGTACTGCGGGCGCTCAATGTCGCGGGCATCCTGAGACGGGATGGCTACCCCCATCTCCAGCCATTGATCCAGCCAGAACACGTCCGCCGAGAGGACGTCCGACGACGTCAGAGGGCCAACCCCCCACCCACGGTCCATCGCAGGGCTAGCCCAGCCGGGCAGGATGGTGGGAACCCGTCCTCCACGCTTGCCCAGAGCCCCAAGCTTCGGGTCCTCCGAGGACACCTCAAAAAGCACGGTCTTATCCCCCGAGACAGCCCCTTCGGGCAGGAGCGAGTGGTGCAGCGCCGCTCCGGAATCTCCGGCATTGACGATCTCCGAACCTTCCCCATCCTGGAAAATGCAGTTGAAGGCTACGATCCGCCCACCGCCCGGCTTGCAATAGCCCGCATCACAGCCGGTGTTGTAGACGGAAGCGCCCTCACCCCCCTGACCTTCCTGAGGCACGGCCCTGTTCTTGTGGAACGTGCAGTTCAGAAGGAGGGGATAGCTGCCCGTCCGGTTGAAGAGAGCCCCACCGTACTTGGCCTCGTTCCCGAAAAAAGTGCAGTTGATGAGGACCGGGCTGGAAACCCCGTTATAAACGGCGCCTCCCGACCCCTTGTTCACGTCAGTGATGTGCCGGTCGTCATAAGTCCTGTTCCCGGAGAAGGTACAGGAGCGGATCTCCATCCCACGCCCTCCGGTGCCAACCTCCGAGTTGTAAATGGCGCCTCCCTCGATCACGGTCTCGTTGCCCTCAAAGAGACACTCCTCAATCAAGACGTTCGTGGAGGTGGTGAAACGAGCCGCCCCGCCGTTGTGAGAGGCGCGATTGTTCTTGAAGGACGTGCCGAGCACCGTCACACCTCCGTATGCGTTCTGGATATAAAGCGCGCCACCCCCGGCTCCGGCACTATTGGAGAGGAAGGAGCAGTTCTCTATGAAGAGGGTCTTGTCATCGTCTTTTTTGTCGCTGAACTGCACGGCTCCGCCGTTGCCCACCTTGCTGCCGGCCTCATCCGAACCGGTCTTATTGCCCTCAAAAACGGTATCGACAAGCCTGAGGTTCGAACGGACGGAGTTGAGCGCCCCGCCGTGGCTGTTCGGCCCACCCTGATTTTTAAGGAAGCGGCTGCTTCGGACGTCAAAGGAAGACAGAGCAGCATTGACCGCACCTCCAAACGTCTT
Source organism: Fretibacterium sp. (assembly GCA_012520235.1). Taxonomy (GTDB): domain Bacteria; phylum Synergistota; class Synergistia; order Synergistales; family Aminobacteriaceae; genus JAAYOR01. The sequence goes on along the minus strand of JAAYOR010000177.1, from coordinate 25,941 downwards.
TGCCCGGTTCCCCTGGAAGAGACAGTCTGCGGCAAGCACTTCTGCTCCTGCCGTAAGGGTCAGGCCAGCTCCCATACTTCCATCTCCGCCCGTGACGACGAGCCCGTCCAGCCGAATACCCGTAGCCTTGTTAGCCTTCAGGACAGGGGTGCTGTTCTGGCCCTTTATCCCTTCGGCACTCAAAGTGACCCCCGCCTCATCCGTCTCATCGTCCAGAGCCAGATCGCCCGTCAGGACCGTGATGTGCTCCTTGGGATTCCGCTCTTCCAGCTTGCTCTCGGTACCGCTGAAACCGCCGTAGAGGGAGACCCCTTCATTGAGCTTGAAAAAGCTCTTCTGCTCAGCGGCAGTGATGGCGTCTACAGATACGGGGATCACCGGACGGTAGGTCCCGGCGGCCATCCAGAACTCATCGCCGGACACAGCTGTACCAAGCTTCTCAATAAAACCTGCCTCATTCAGGGCCGACTCCCAGGAAATTCCCTCTCCGTTCTCCTCCTTCGAGCTGTTCACAAAGTAAACCGCCGCCTCTCCGGCGGAGGCAAGAGAAAACCAGAGGGTAAGGGCAACCAAAAAGAGCGACCGTCCCTTACCCCGTCCCCATCTTTTCATGCTGAACATTCCATTTCCTCCTCTGTGGATTCATGCAGAAAATACGTCTTTGTAAAAAACACCGTCCTGAAGAAAAACGCGGCGCACGGTCTGTCTCAGGCAACCGTCCTCTGCCGGCCCATGGACAGGTGCAGCCGGCTCTCCTGTGCGGCAATCCCGGACAAGGGGGCCTCCCGAAATGCTGTCCCCTTTGTTGCAGACAAGACAAAAGACAAGGGCGCTCCAAGGTCTGGAGCCCTTTAAAGGGACACGCATGAGTGTCTTTGAAAGCGCAAAAAGGCCTGTCGCAGAAGAGTCCCGCTTTTTTCCGCCCGCTCAAAAGTCAGGAGACGGAGAAAAGCCGCGGCCTGAGGATCAGGTCAGACGTTTGGAAAAAGAGGGGATCGGGGCCGGAGGACGACGAAGCGGACATGCCCTTTGCAGGATGCAACCCGTGCACAGGATCGCCCTGAATCAGGTAAATGCTATAGTCATGTCCGTTCACTCCTTTCCTAGCCCTCATTTAAGATATCATGAGAGAAAAGGGGCCGTTTCGGGCAGAAAAATCAACCAAAAATCAACCCACAACCAGCCCCTGTTGAGTATATCAAAAAAACCAGAGAAAAGATAGAACATCGGCAAATCACGCCGAAAGCAGAAGTTCTTTTGACGAAACCCGGGGTTCCCTGAGAAAAAGGGCTCAGTCCTCGGCGAGCTCCAGCAGGCAGTTCAGCAGGACGTCCGCCCCGGCCACGGCATCCTCCTGAGAGGTGAACTCCTCCGGGCAGTGGCTGCGACCTTCCTCAGACGGACAAAAGATCATCGCCGTGGGGCAGAGCCGGCTCATGATCTGAGCGTCGTGCCCCGCGCCGCTGGGCATCCGCCAGGAGCTGAGGTCCAGAGCGCCGGCCGTCCGTTCCACCAGCTCCGTCATCTCCCGCGCGAACACTGCCCCTTCCAAACGAGTCAGAAGCTCAACGCTCACCTCCACTCCATGCCGGGCAGCCTCTTCTTCCACGACGGCCTCGGCCCGTGCCAGACCGGAGGCAAAGACCTCCTCTTTAAAAGAGCGCAGGTCCACCGTCAGGACGGCCCTGCCCGGGACGATGTTGGGCAAATTGGGCTCCTGAAGTGCCTGCCCCGAAGTGATCACGGTCCCCGCCCCTAATTCAAACGCCAGACGGTTGAGCGCTACTGTGGCAGAGGACGCTGCCAGGCCCGCGTCCCGGCGGCGTTCCATGGGGAAGGCACCGGCATGGTTAGCCTGCCCGTAAAAGGTGAAGCGCATCCAGGAAAGGTTGACCACTCCCTCCACCACCCCGATACGGGCTCCCTTGTCGCAGAGCACAGGACCCTGTTCGATGTGGTATTCAAGGTAGGCGTGGGGTCTCAGGATGGAGGAACTGCCCGTAAAACCGCTTCTCTCCAGAGCCTCCAGCCAGCTCACACCCCTCTGATCCCGCTTCTCGGCCAGCTCTTCCAACTGAATGCACCCCGCCATCAACCGGCTGCCGGTCATGGTGCCGGCGCTGAAACGGCCCCCCTCCTCATCGGAGAAGGAGATCACAGCCACAGGGCGCCGCGTCGAAACCCCCGCCTCGTTCAGAGCCCTGACGGCCTCCAGCCCGGAGAGCACCCCCAGCACCCCGTCAAACATCCCAGCCTCGCGCACCGTGTCGATGTGAGAGCCCACAACGATGGGAGGAAGCTCCTCCCGCCCTGCCCTCAGGCCCCAGATATTGGCGTAGGGATCCGTATGGACCTCAAGGCCCAACTCCTCCATCCACCGGACGAGGAGCCGGCGCGCCTCTAAATCTTCATCCGTAAAAGCCAGACGGGTGCGCCCCCGCTCACCCGCCCCGATGCGTCCCATCTCGTTCAGGTTGTCCCAGAGTCTTTGTCCGTTCACACGAAGCATCAAAAATCTCCCCTTCAAGTTGCTCCCGCCTCAAGTCCTGTCCTTCCCTCGTTTTAACAAAAGCGGCGGCCCTTCTAATTTAAAAACGGCGGCCCTCCCGGGCCGCCGCAGGAATTTCAGGAATTCTTATTCTCGTTGAATTTCCGAATCTCTCAGATCTTGCCGCCCATATAGGCCGCCAGATCCAACATGCGTTTGGAATAGCCGTACTCGTTATCGTACCACAGCATGAGCCCCACCAACCTGCCGTCCACAACCTTCGTCGAAAGGCCGTCCACGATACATGAATGCGGGTTGCCGATGATGTCAACCGAAACGAGTTCATCTTCGCTGTACTCAAGGATTCCCTTCAACGGACCTTCTGCAGCCTTCTTCAGCGTCTCGTTGACCTCCTCGACGGTCACGGACTTTTTGAGGAGGTAGCCTACGTCGGTCAGGGAGCCGTTGACGGTGGGCACGCGGATAGCGCTCATGGCCATCTTGCCATTGAGGTCCGGGAACAGAGGGATCATCGCTCTGGCCGCGCCGGTGGTGGTCGGAATCAGGGAGACGGCGGCCGCACGGCTCCTGCGCCCAACGCCCTTCTTGGCGTGGTCCAAGGTGTTCTGCGTGGAGGTGTAAGCGTGGACGGTCGTCGCCAGCAGGTGCTCTATCCCGAAGATCTTGTGCATCACCTTGGTCGCAGGGGCTATACAGTTGGTGGTACAGGATGCGTTGGAGACGATGATATCCGTCTTGGGATCAAAGTCCTCCTCGTTGACGCCCATGACGATGGTGAGGTCCGCGCTCTCGGACGGCGCACTGATGATGACGTAGCGGGCCCCAGCCTCAACGTGCTTCATCGCGTCCGCCTTCTTCGTGAAGCGACCGGTGCTCTCCAGCACGATGTCAACGTCCAGTTGCTTCCAGGGGATCTGAGCCGGGTCTTCATTCACAAACATCGGGATCTTCTTCCCGTTGAGGATGAGGTTCTCGGGATCAGCCTCCACATCAAACGGGGCCTTACGATGAATCGAATCATACTTGAGGTAATACGCCATCTCCTCAGGGCCGGATCGGTGGTTCAGCCCAACGATCTCGACGTCCTCGAACTCTGAATTGTGCTCCATCCAACACCGCAGCATCGTGCGCCCAATGCGCCCAAAACCGTTGATAGCTACTCTGACTGCCATGTCGAATACCTCCTGTCCTTTCTCCATTTTGCTCCCGCTTCTCGGTCAGCTCATCCGGTTGAATGACCCTCGCCGTCAACCGGCTGCCGGCCAAACTGCCGGCACTGAAACGGTCCCCTCTTCGTCGGAGAAAGCACAGCCACAGGGCATCTCGTCGAAACCCCAACCTCATTCAGAGCCCTGACGGCCTCCAACCTGGAGAGCACCCCCAGTACCCCGTCAAACGACATCCCGACCTCACACACCACGTCAACGTGAGAGCCCACCACGCTCGGTGAATACCAAGCGGGTACGCCCCGCTAGCCCACCCCCATCCCATACACCACCCCCCTTCAAGACCTGTTCTTCAATCGTTCCAGCAAAAGCGGCGGCCCTCCCGGACCGCCGCAGGAATTTCAGGGGCTCTTATTGCATCCCCAAATCTCTCAGGCCTTAGTTGCCCATAAAGGCTGCCAGCTCCAGCATGCGGTTGGAATAGCCGAACTCGTTATCATACCACAACATGAGCTTCACCAGCTTGTCGTCCACGACCTTCGTCGAAAGAGCGTCCACGATACATGAATACGGGTTGCTGACGATATCGGCCGAGACGATCTCCTCGTCACAGTACTCGACGATCCCCTTCAGCGGGCCTTCTGCTGCCTTCTTCAGCGCCCCGTTGACCTCCTCGACGCTCACGGGCTTTTTGAGGAGGAAGTTCGCGTCGGTCAAAGAGCCGTCGGCGGTGGGCACGCGGACGGCAATCATGTCCATCTTGCCCTTGAGGTCCGGGAACAGAGGCCCCATCGCCTTAGCCGCTCCGGTGGAGGCAGGAACCAGGGAGACGCCGGCTGCACGACCCTTACGCCCACCACCCTTCTGAGGGGTGTCCACGAGGAACTGCGTGGCGGTGTAAGCGTGGATGGTCGTCGCCATCATGTTCTCTATCCCAAAGGTCTCGTGCATCACCCTGGTCACAGCGGCCAGGGAGTTGGTGGTACAGGATGCATTGGAGACCACGATATCCGTCTTAGGGTCAAAGTCCTTCTCGTTGACGCCCATGACGATGGTTCGGTCCACGCCCTCCGCCGGCGCACTGATGATGACTCGGCGGGCCCCAGCCTCAACGTGCTTCATCGCGTCCGGCTTCTTCGTGAAGCGACCGGTGCACTCCATCACAATGTCAACGCCCAGCTTCTTCCAGGGGAGCTGAGCCGGATCCTTCTCCGCAAACATCGGGATCCTCTTCCCGCCGAGGGTAAGACTCTCGGAATCGGCTTTCACATCAAACGGAGCTCTGCCATGGATAGAGTCGTACTTGACATAATACACCATGTCCTCCGGGGTGATCAAGTCGTTCAACCCGACGATCTCGACGTCCTTGTAATTGCGCTCCATCCAGCACCGCAGCACAATGCGCCCGATGCGCCCCAAACCGTTGATAGCTACCTTAACTGCCATATTGAATACCTCCTGTGTTTCCTCTGACCTTTTCGTCAATAATAATGTCAATCTGTCCTCTTTTTTATTATCCCACAAAACGCATTTCAGAGATAGAGAGACCCCAACTATTTTTGAGCGTGACCGGATAAGCCGGGACCTCAGAAGAGCTCGAACGAAAGTTGGAGAATATAAAACGACTGAATCAGCGGCTCCTTAATAAGCCTTTGCAAAGACGGTCTTGCGCCCCTCCCTGCCCGTGATGAAGCATGTGCCTCGGCTATCGTCCCCCAGCGGGATACAGCGGGGAGTGGCCCCTCCCGTCTCCTCCCGAACGCGACGCTCGTCGTCAGGCGTCCCGGCAAACCAGGTCTCGACGAACCCGCCCTTCTCCGCTATCAGAGCTTTGAGCTCGTCAAGCGTCGCAGCCTTGGAGGTATTAGCCTCTCGGAAAGCTTTGGCCCGACCGTACAGGCTCGCTTGGATCTCATCCAGGAGCTTCAGGATCGTCGGGATCAGTGCGTCGCGCGCAACGTCCAGCTTCTCTCCCGTGTCACGCCGGACCACCCGGACCGTTCCGCCCTTCATGTCCTTCTCGCCCAGCTCCAGGCGCAGGGGCACACCCTTTTGGAGATGGGTGAAGAAGCGATCACCCGGCCTCAGGTGGAAGCTGGTGTCCAAAAAGGTATGAAGGCCACCCAAAGCCTCATTCAGAGAGCTTGTGATATCCCTGGCCTCCGGCAGCAGGACGTCGTCCAGGACTTGCTCGTCCGTCGATATGGGCAGTACGGCGACCTTGACTGGCGCCACGTGCGGGGGCAGGATCAGCCCGTCGTCGTCCGAGTGCGTCATGATGAGAGCCCCTATCAGACGCGTCGAGATGCCCCAGCTGGTCGTCCAGCACTCCTCCAGGTCACCCTCCTTGTTCTGAAAGCGGATGTCGAAGGCCCGAGCGAAATTCTGGCCCAGAAAGTGGCTGGTCCCGGCCTGAAGGGCTCTGGTGTCGCTCATCATCGCCTCGCAGGTGTAGGTGTCAACGGCTCCGGGGAAGCGCTCACCCTCGGTCTTCTCGCCCACCAGGATAGGGAGCGCCAGCACGTCCTCCATCACCTGTCGGTACACCTCCAGCATCCGCAGCGTCTCCTCACGTGCTTCCTCCTCCGTGGCATGGGCGGTATGCCCCTCCTGCCAGAGGAACTCGGAGGTGCGCAGGAAAAGCCTGGGACGCTTCTCCCAGCGCATGACGTTGCACCACTGGTTGATCAGAATCGGCAGGTCGCGCCAGGACTGGATCCATTTGCTGTACATATGCCCGATGACCGTCTCCGAGGTTGGCCGCACTGCCAGAGGTTCCTCCAGCTCTTCCCCCCCGGCATGGGTGACCATGGCGCACTCCGGCGCAAAGCCCTCCACGTGCTCGGCCTCCCTCTCCAGGAAGGAGTTGGGGATCAGCAGGGGAAAGTAGGCATTAACATGCCCCGTGCGCTTGAAGGCGTCGTCAAAATGCCTCTGGATGGACTCCCAGATGGCATAGCCCGTCGGCCGTATCACCATACAACCCCGGACCGGGGCATAGTCCGCCAGCTCGCCCGCCTTGATGATGTCAAGGTACCATTGAGAGTAATCAGTGCTTCTGGGGGTGATGTTGCGTGCCATCCTGCACAAAACCTCCTATAGTTAAGAAAGAATTGTAGAAATAAGAAAGCTCCTACGCGTCTATTCGCGAAACACGCAGGAAAGGGCCTTCCAAATCCTCAAGACCGGGCCAACCGAAGGGGCTCAGGGCAGGGGATAGTGGTCCCAGATGGGGACACCCAGGAAGAAGCCCAGTCGGAAACCCTCCGAGCCATACATCGCGGCCAGCTTGGCGTCGATGAAGTTGTTGGGGAAGTTGACAGCAACCCCAACCTCCCAGGGTGAGGCAACCTTACCGTAGTCACGGTCCATCGCGTAGCCATAGCTCCCGAACACCTCAGCCGCTACGATGCCCAGGACGCTGCGCTGCAGGATGCGCCGGAAGGCCACGTTGGCCCAGATCATCCGCTCCGCCTCCACGGGGCTCTCCGCCATGGAATAGAGCTCCTCAGCCGCCCCAAGATAGACCGCGTGCCCCAGCGAGTCCATGTCTCCCTCCGCGTAGCCCAGCCGGAAGTAGGTCCGCCACAGCTCTCCAGAGCCCAACGGCTTGAAGTAGGTGATCCGATAGAGGAACTCCTCCAGGTCCGGCCACCAGGCACTGACCCGCCAGGCATACCCCTCGGTGGGGTCCCCGGGGATGTCCAGGGTGTCATGGGTGGCAAAGAACGTCGGGCCCACGGAGCTCTCGCTCCCTCCTCCCCGGGCGTCAATGTATTCATACGCAAGCCCAAGACCCATCCGAACATCGCCGGCGCGGAACAGTCGGCTCACTCCCAGGCTGTAACGGTCCCAATCTCTCCTGCCTCCTCCATCGAGATCCAGCTCCCACTTATGGGCTGCAAAGTCCACTTTCCAGGAGTCCAGAGGCTCCGGAGCGGTCAGGTAGGAGAGATCAAGCCCCCACTGTTTGCCTATCCGGACGACCCCCGAAAGCGAGTCGCTCTCAGAGAGAAGCCCGCGCTTCGTCCCCTTGAGGTACAGCCAGCGGTAGGGATGCAGATTGGTCGTGTAGCCGGAGAACCCCACCTCTAGGTCCGGGCTCTTGCGGACATCCAGCACCACCAGGATGTCGCCGCTCTCCGTCCGGTCAAGCCGATAATCCACCGTATCAATGTCGTCAACCTCCATCAGGCGCTGAACGCCTTTCTCCACCTCTTTGGGGTCAAAGCGCTTGCCAACCCAGGTCAGGTACTGCTTCCTTATTTTGAGCGCCAGTCCCTCAGGCAGCCCCTGGATGCAGACGTCACCCACGATGTTGGAGAAAAGGGGCGTTGCGGCAATCAGGATATCGGGGCCGCTGTCGGAGAGCGCCTGGATAGTGTCGATTTTAGCCAGGGCCGCATCGCGACCTCTTTTGATTATCGACTCCGCCTGTTGGGAGTCCAGAAAGGAGAACTCCCCGACGCGGGGCGCCAGCACCAGGTCGGCGTTTTGGGCCTCCTGCTCGGTCTTGTAACGCATGACTATAGAGAGCGACTGGTCAATGACATCGACAAAAGAGCTGACGGACCGTTCCTTCGTCGGAGAGTCCGAGACATCCACTGCCACCACGGGGATGCCGGGAAAGATCTCCCGCGCCGTGTCAATGGGCATGTTGGAGACCAGGCCTCCGTCCACCAGCAGACGGCCCTCGATCTCCCAGGGCTCGAAGAGCGCGGGGATGGACATGGAGGCGCGCATGGCCGATGGAAGGCTGCCCGACTGCAGCACCACCTTCTCGCCGGTCCGGATGTCCGTGGCCACCGCCGCGTAGGGGATGGGAAGGGCGGAGAAATCCGTCACTGTAACGTGGTTCATCACCTGCATAAAAAAATGAAAGAGCTTGTCCCCGGAGAGGAACCCCAGAGGCCCCGCCTGCTCTCCTCGCTTCCTATAGGAAAGGGCAGGGACAGTACTCCGCTTCGCCCGAGTGTCGTCCCCGGTGAAGACGAACATGGGCCCCGTGTTCTCTGCCATGAGGGAGGGGAGGTCCAGGTTCTCCACGATCCTCCGCATCTCGGCCGCGTCGTATCCGCTGGCCTTAAGAGCCCCCATGAGAGAGCCGATGCTGGTCCCCACGATGCCGAGAATGGGGATGTTCCGCTCCTCCAGGACCTCAATAACGCCGATGTGAGCAAAGCCTCGCGTCCCGCCTCCGGAGAGTACCAGGATGATCCCTGCCTCGGCACCGGCAGGCAAAAGGAACAAAGACGCTAAAAGGGCGCACAACATTTTCCGCACCTGCGTCAATATCTTCCACTCCTTATATTTCATGCTTCCTGCCTCCGTCTCCCGGGTCGCAAAAAAGGGCGGTCGCCTCGGGGAAAAGAAAGTCGACCGCCCTGCTCTCCGCTCTCAGTTTTCAGGGCCTCCCGGGACTGTCAAACGAGCTCGGGCTCCCCGCCGTCAAACCATCAGACAACTTCTTTACTGACTTGTAAAAGGATCGCAAAAAAATCAGTCTCACCTGGGCCTTTTTCAGGAGGTGCTGAAGGAAAGGACCAGATAAAGCACTCCCGAAGGCTGCAGGGTAAAGGGCAGAGTGAAACACTTGACCTCGGGCGTCTGATTTGGCACGTTCCGGATGTTCTCTCCCACCAGGAGCTGCGGCGGCGTGACGTCCACGCCTGAAAGGGCAGTCTGAATCAGGGCTCTCCCACTCACCATATTGGAGAGTTCCCCGACAACACTCATCGCCAGAGGGTCCTGCGGATTAGATTGGATCATCCCGCCAGACATTGCGGAGACCACCGCTTCAAAGCCAGTTTGATCCAGCATGACCACGGCTGTCCCCTGTATTTCTTTGCCAACTATCCCTATCAGGGACGCAGCGCAGATATTAGTCACCTTGACCCCTTGAGAAACCTGCGATTTGTTCAAGGCAACGGCAAGGCCGACCTCCTGCCCCACAGAGATCAGAGACGACCCGAACGTATTGACAAGGACCGCAAGTTTATCCATATTGGCCATTTAGCAACGACTCCCTTCCAGCCTTTGCTTCCTCAAGCGGAAGCCCTTCGCATTTCATCTATATTTTCATTTGAGGGCCCTCGCCCGAGACAGCTCGCAATACAATTGCCCATGCTGCCAGATCATCGACCGGCCGGGGCGGCACCCATAAGGTCTGAGGCAGAAGTTTCTGCCACCACGGGGGGCGATGCAGCCTCCAATAAAGAGAACGGGCCTCAAGGGTCGTGCCGCGCTCGTCCACCATACTGAAAGCCAAGCCCCATTTGGTCAGACTCTCGGCAAAAAAACGAGCTTGCGTCCCATTTCCCAGCAGGACAGAACCCATTCTCTCCCCTCTGACTCGACCGGGGCGTTCCAGAATCCAGGGCCTCAGCGCTTTTTCGTCAAGATGCCTCTCCTTTAAAAGGGGCCAGAACCCGCCCAGGTCGGAGACGGGGACGATACCAGAAAGGAGAAGCTCCCCCTTCTCCGTCGTCAGGGCCCAGCCCACTTTGTCCCTTCCGGGGTCCAGGCCCAGGATCACAGAGGCACCGTCGACTTCCATCGATCCTGAAGCCACATCCACTGGTCGGGGTGAGAGCGTATCCAAGCCTCCAGGGTATTATTGCACATTTGAAGTGACTTGACCATATCTTTGCCAAAAGGATTTCCATCCTTGTCAGTCAGGTCGCTCAGGATCTCCCGAATGATGATGCGGTGGTGGATTCGGTCCGGACAGCGCAGGACGACCATAGGCACAACAGGGCTGCCAAATCGAGTGTGCAGCTTGACTACTCCCGTGGCAGTGCTGGCAGGCAGTCCCAGGAAGGGCACGACCACCCCATCCTCACGGGCATCCAGGTCCTGAAGGATCAAGACGACATCGCCCCGCTTGAGGGCTTTGACGACCTCTCTGGGGCCCATCCCCCGGCTGAGGGCAATATCGGAGTAACCCGCCACGTCCCGGCGCTGGGTCTGGACGAAGTCGTCCCATCCGCCCCTGTTCCTCTGGGGCGTCGCTATCGGGACAAAGGAATAAGCCTCGTTCACCAGACGCGCTCCGGCCAGCTCCCAACTGCCTTGGTGGGCCACTATCGCCAGGACGCCCAGCCCTCTGGCATGAGCCTCCTTAAGGTTTTCAAGCCCCTCAATCGTTATCAGCTCGTTCAGGCGCGGCTTCAACTGGTTCATGCACACAAACTCTATAGCGGACCGCCCCAGGTTGAGGTAGGAATCCCGAATTACCTTTCGCGCGCGCGTCACCCCTATGCCCAGGACTGAGACGCAGCGAGCCTCAGCCCTGTCCACCCTGCGCCGGCTGAAGGCCCAGAGCAAACGCCCCAGAAACGCGCCGAAAGCCAGGGCCACACGGTGAGGTAAGAGCCGCGCTATTTCCACCAGAAAGCGGAGAAGGACCCTTTCCAGAAGCGCCTTCATAAGGCTGAAGGGCTCAGCGCTGAGAGAGCTCCAGCAGGACTCCGCCGGTTGCCGCAGGGTGGATGAAGGCTATCAGAGCGCCTCCCGCCCCCTTACGGGGCGTTTCGTCAATAAGGCGCACGCCTTTTGCCTTGAGCTCAGCCAGAGCCTCCTCCAGATTCTCCACCCGTATCGCCAGGTGGTGTATCCCCTCGCCCCTCTTGGCAATGAATTTGGCAATCGGGCTATCCTCAGCCGTGGCTTCAAGGAGCTCGACCTCTGAATCCTCAAGGGGCAGGAATGCCGTCTTCACCTTCTGATCCGCGACCTCCTCCACCCCCGTGCAGCGGATGCCCAGAGTCTCCTCCCAGAACTTCAGAGATGCCTCAATGTTCTTCACAGCAATGCCGATATGGTCCACTATCGTCGGTTTCATGTGTCTCTCCTCTTTTCTTAAAAAATGACCCCTTCTATTTTATGTTGCAGTATCCCGTTTGTGCAAGGCGCAATTTCCCGTTTTTTGCGCCCGATAATTGGGCATTCCTCCTTAATCCCCTGTAGCTTTGCACTCTTATGCTCTATAATAAAGAAAAAGAGCGGCATGACGATACCCTGAAGGTGGCGCACATAGCCGGCGGGGCCGGCGGCAGAGCCGTTTATTTTCGTTGCAGTCGCAGAACAGGAGGTTTTTTGATGGCTTTGATCACCTGCAGACTTTGCGGAAAAATCTTTACAGCGGCGGGAGGGCGTTCGTGTCCGGACTGCCTTGATCGCCTGGACAAGCTCTATCCTCAGGTCCGGGAAGTCATCCGCAGCAACCCCCGAACACACTTCAACGTGGACACACTGGCTGAGAAGATTGGCGTGGACATACGCGACGTCCAGGCCCTGGTCGACATGGGGTACCTGGATCGGGATCTGGACCAGAGTTTCTTCACTGCCGAGGATAGCAGCCGTCAGCAGCTGGCTCGGGAGTTTGAGAGAACCCTCAACAGCATGAAGGCCGAGAGCGCTGCCCGCATTTCAAAAGGCCCAAGCACTTATGGGCAACAAGTCTACAGCAAGGACAGATACAATAAGGACAGAAAGCGCTGACGACATCCATGGAGACGGCTGCGATGCCCTTTTTCGTCGTTCTCACCGCCTGTCTGGGCGCCTGCATGGGCTCTTTTTTAAACGTCGTCGCACATCGAAGTCTGGAGGGACGGTCCTGGTGGGGCCGCGAGCGCTCCAGCTGCGAGTCATGCGGACGGGTTCTCACCCCCAGGGAGCTGGTCCCCATCGTCTCTTGGCTCGCCCAGCGAGGACGATGCAGGGGCTGCGGCGCTCGCATCTCTTCCCATTACCTGTGGGTCGAAGGGGTAGCTGCTCTGGGCTCCGCCACGCTCGCAGCGCGTTGGGGCCTGTCGGCAGCCGGGCTTCTCTCCATAGCAGGCTTTTACGGGCTCCTGCTGAACGCTCTCACGGATCTGGAGGCTGGCGAAGTGTTTGATGCCTTTGCACTTGCTGTCGGCGTACTGGGCATACTCATCCGCCTATGGGGCGGGAGCAGCGCCGTGATCAACGGCCTCCTCGGCGCCGCTGGGGGGTGGGCCATCTTTGCTGCTATCATCCTCGTCAGCCGGGGGGGCATGGGTTGGGGTGATGCCTGTTTTATGGCCGGCATCGGAGCTGTTTTAGGCTGGCGCTTGACTCTCCTCGCCCTTTACCTCGGCATCATGGCAGGTGGTGTTGGGATCCTTGTCCTCATGCTGCGCGGAAAGGTGCGCTGGGGACGGGGAGATTCCATTCCACTGGTCCCCTATCTTGCCGTTGGCTGCTGGGCAGCCCTGCTCCTGGGCCCCTGGATTCTGGAGCTGCTGGGCGCGCGCTTTGCCATGCCCGAAGCTTTTTTGCCCGGTTGGCCCTTTTAAAACGGCTTAAAGTAAGAGGCCGAACCCGACCCACCAGAAAGCCCTCCGTCCCGAAGAACGGAGGGCTCATGAGGAAGCGCTGACAGACCTCCCTCCTCCCTTTGCCGGAGGAGCTTCCTCCCGCTTGGTTGGAGGGCCTCCCCCCCTCTTGATGGTTATCGGTCGCCACCAGCACCTTCCTTAAAGAAAGCAAAGCGAAAAAAAACGCCCCTCACCTCACCTCTACCCCTCACGCCTCTCCCCTGTGAAACCTCAAACCCTGGTTGAAACAGGAGCTTCCTCAAGCTCGTTGCGGCGCAGGAGCCACTCGCTCCAGTCGAGGCGCAGCAAGCCGCTTACGATGTAGAGGGAGAAGAGCGCCAGAGGCGCCGCAGAGCGGAAGAAAAACCCCGTCAGGGAAAGGAAACCCAGGAGCGCAGCGCACCTTTTGTGGTCCGCGCTTTTTTTGGTGAGTTTCTTCAGGTTGGCGTAAGGGACGCTTGAGATCATCAAAAGCCCCGTCCCCAGCAGCAAGAGGGAGACGGGTATGGGGGTCATCGGCACGTCAGCCAGGACAAAGGAGGCGACAAAAAGCCCTCCCGCGGGGCTTGGGAGCCCCTGAAAAGGTCCCGGGACATGCACCACGTTGAAACGAGCCAGGCGCAGCGCGACGCAGAGGACGAAGAAGCAGGATGCCGACACACCCCACATCCCCAGCTGCCCTCGGAGGGCCACCAGATAAAGCAGCATTCCTGGGGCCACCCCAAAACTGACGAGGTCCGCCAGACTGTCGTACTCCAGACCGAACTGCGACCCGCCACCCAAAGTCCGGGCGACCTTGCCGTCCAGCCCATCAAAGACAACCGCAAAAAAGACCAGCCATGCGGCCGGCACAAAGCGTCCATCAATAGCCAACATCAACGAGAACAGTCCGCAGAGAAGATTGCCGCTCGTCACCATGTTAGGCGCTATCTGCTTGAACGAGAGAGGTTTTTTCAGAAGGCGTCTCCTTCTTACCCTCAAAGATTTCACTTCCACATCACTCCTAACTGAGATTGGCCTGCGTACACCTTATCTCCCACTTTGACACTTAATTGTACTCCTTTTGGAAGATAAATGTCAACTTTCGAGCCCAGTCGGATCATACCAAACCTCTCTCCCGCAGCCAGAGACTCGCCAAGAGCCAGGCGACAGACAATGCGGCGTGCCAGAAGCCCTGCTATCTGAACCAACAGCACCGGCCCGAAGGGCGTCGAAAGCCCCACATAGTGGCGCTCGTTGACCTCCGAAGCCTTAGGGGCAAAAGCAGCCAGCTTCTTTCCCGGGACGTACTTCAGATACTCCACAACTCCATCACAGGGGGTACGGTTCACGTGGACGCTGAAGACGTTCATGAATATTCCCACCTTCACGCAGGGACCTGTGAACGGGTGTTCGGTCGGCTCTATCTCCACCACCCTGCCGTCCGCAGGGGAGGTCAAAAGCCCATCCTCCACGGGCCGGCTCCGCTCGGGATCTCGGTAGAACCAGATGACAAACCCCGTCAGGACCGCGAGAATAAGGCCAGGCAGAAGCGCTATCCAAAAGAACACAAGCGTGACGATAACGAGAAAGGCTATTGTAGGAATTCCGTCCTCAGCCAGTTTCAAGGAACTTTCCCTCCCTTCAGACGTCTCACTGGAGCCAGCGGGAAAAGCTTCAGCCCCGCTGCTGTTTCATGCTCCGGCAGAACGAAGTGCTCTCTCATTCCGCCTCATCGAAGGGCAGGGAGAGGTCGGAAAGCACTTTCTCCTCCGGGCCCTCGTCCTCCGTGCGGACGATGCTGCAGTCCGCCACCAGGTCGCCTTCGTCCAGCCGCACGGTGATATTGCCCATCGCCATACGGCTCAGGAGGGGGATCTCCTGGACGGCGACGCGGATCATGCGGCCGCGCGCCGTGATGGCAATAACCTCGTCCTGCTCCCGGACCGCGCGGCCTCCTACGAGACGTCCGGTCCGCTTCCCCAGCTTCATGGCCCTCACCCCGGAGGTCGCACGATGACGGGGCGTGAACTCCGAGAAACGGGTCCGCTTGGCCACGCCCTTCTCACTGAGGATGAGGAGGTCGCTCTCCTCACAGACGACGTCACAACTGATGATGTGGTCCCCCTCGCTCAGACGCATGGCCCGGACGCCCCTTGCGGTGCGGCCCATGGGGCGAAACTCCTCCTCCGATACGCGCAGCCCCTGAGCGCCTGCCGTCATCAGCAACAGGTCGTCCCGGCCCGTGGTCAGGAGCACCTGTGCTATCTCGTCCCCCTTATCCAGCGAGATGATGCGACGGGGCCGGACGGACCCCTCCAGCTCCGCAAGTGCGACTCGCTTGGCCACCCCGCTCCGGGTCAGGAAGAAGACGTAGTTCAGGCCCTCCGTGCTGCCCCCGTTCAGGGTGACAACCTGTTCGCCCTCCTCCAGAGGCAGGAGCCGGGCTATTTGCTTACCCTTGCCGCTCCGGGTCTCGGGCACGGCAAAGCCCTTGAGGGTCATCACACGCCCGTGGGTGGTAAAGAAGTAGAGGTCGCTGTGAGTATGGGTCACGTAAACCGTGGCCACGGCGTCCTCGTCCCGGACGATCGCCCCCTTTCTGCCTTTGCCCCCCCGGCCCTGCAGGGTGTAGCTCTCAAGGTCCTGTCTCTTGAGAAAACCGTCCTTGGAGAGCACCACCACAATGTCGCTCTCCGGGATCAGGTCCTCGTCCGAGGTCTCCTGATAGTCGTCGAGGATCTCGGTGCGCCGCTCGTCTCCAAAGCGCCTGGCCAGGTCCTTCAGCTCCGCCCGGATGACCCCGTCCAAAACCTTGGGGTCACCCAGGATAGCCCGGTACGAGGCGATGTCATGGGTAAGCTGCTGCAGCTCCTCGTCGAGCTTAGTCCGCTCCAGCCCCGTAAGGCGCTGCAGGCGCAGCTCCAGAATGGCCTGAGCCTGAGCGTCGGAAAAACCGAGCTTGTCCATCAGGGCCTCTTTGGCGTCGGCAGTGGAGTGGGCCGCGCGAATCTCCTCAATGACCCGGTCGATGATATCCAGAGCTCTGATGAGCCCCTCCACGATGTGCTCCCGCGCAAGCGCCTTGTTCAGCCGGAAGGTCGTCCTGCGACGCACCACGTCACGCCGGTGCTCCAGAAACAGGTTCAGCATCTCAAGGATCGGCATCTCGCGAGGCCGCCCTTTGTCGAGAGCCAGGTTAATGACACCAAAGGTCGACTGCAGGTTCGTGCGTCTGTAGAGCTGTCGCATGACCAAGTCGGGGTCCCCGTCACGCGCCAGCTCCAGCACAATGCGCATCCCGTCGCGATCGGACTCGTCGCGGATATCCGAAACCCCGTCGACGTCCTTGTTCTGGACAGCTGAAACCATCGCTTCGATGAGGTTGGTCTTATTGACCATGAACGGAATCTCAGTGATGACGACGCAGGAACGGCCCCGCTTGCGCTCCTCCGCATGCATCCGCCCGCGGACCACCACCCGGCCGCGCCCGGTGCGGTACGCGTCCTGGATCCCCTGACGACCCAAGATGATACCACCCGTCGGAAAGTCGGGGCCGGGGAGCCGCTCCAGAACGTCCGCAAGCGTCGCCTGCTCGGGCTCGTCCAGGATGTGACACAGGGCATCCACGACCTCCCCAAGGTTGTGGGGCGGGATGTTCGTGGCCATGCCAACGGCAATGCCCGTGCTACCGTTGATGAGGAGGTTCGGCAGGACCGAGGGGAGGACCAGAGGCTCCTGAAGGGACTCATCAAAATTGGGGCCCCAGTCCACGCAGTCCTCGTCGATGTCCGCCAGCATCAGCTCGCCCATGTCATGAAGGCGGGCCTCCGTGTAACGCATGGCCGCCGGCCTGTCGCCATCAATGGAGCCAAAGTTCCCCTGCCCGTCCACCAGGCAGTAGCGCAGGTTCCAGGGCTGGGCCAGACGGGCCATCGTATCGTAGATGGAGCTGTCGCCATGAGGGTGGTACTTACCCATCGTCTCACCGACGACCGTAGCCGACTTCTTATAGGCCACGTTATGCCGGAGCCCCAGCCCCATCATGGCATAAAGGACCCGGCGCTGCACGGGCTTGAGCCCGTCGCGCACGTCGGGCAGCGCCCGGCCGACTATGACGCTCATAGCATAGTTCAGATAGCTCTCTTTGAGCTCGTCGACCAAGGGCAGAGGGACAACCTTCCCGAACAGCCCTTCTCCTTTTATCTCTTCCGTCATCCAACAAATCCTCCTCAGGCATAGGGGTGCAGGACGCTCCGGGAAAGAGCTCCGACCGTCGGGCTCCTTTTCTTATCTCCTGAACACCGCAACCCCGAAAACAGCAAAAACCTCACCAGCAAAGCCCCATGCCGGTGAGCTCCTTTTTATTATTTTAACACGAAGCACCCTGAGGTGGGGAGGCACTCTCTTTGCAATCCCCCCTCTCCTTCAGAAGGTCCGGATTTTTGCAAAAACACTCTGCCCCTCACTGCCCTTCATCAGTGTCTTCCACGGCAAAACACGCAAGCGTTTTGGGGCACAGCCCATGCATGTGTTAAAATGTCATGTCAAAACTCAGGGGGAGCGTTGGATGAATTCGCGCTCCCTTAATTGAACGCAAAGAATGGAGCTACTCATGAACAAATCTGAAAAACTGAAGGCACGTATCCTGCTGATTGCCGTGCTGTGTTTGCTTTTTACCCTTGGGGTTTCACCGGGCTGGTCCGCCGAATCAGATTCCGTCCTGACCCAAACCTCGGAGTACCTGCTTCAGGAGGTCAGTCAGGATATCTCTGAGGCCCGAGCCGAATGCGAGAAGGTGCTCTTGAATTTCCCCCTCTCCAGCAGCGACGTTAAAGCTCGGGAGACCGTTCTAGCGCAACTGATGCAGACGGCCTCCGATGACGCGGGGCAATGGAGCTTCTCCGAGGAGGAGAGAAAAAACTACGCCCAACTCCTCAACGATCTGGACACAGCCTACTCGCGTTTCGAGACCCTACGCCACTCCAGGGTTATGTACGAGGAGCAGACAGCCAGAGAGAATGCTACTACATCTGGGGACGCTGTGCCCGCTCAGCCCTCCGTTCCTACGGTGACCTCGACCGACATCAACGAGCACGACAAGGTCCGACAGAACCTCGAAAAGCAGAACAAATGGCTTGACATCCAGCTTTTCTCTCTGCGCAACACCCTCAACAAAATCACTATTTATCTGGAGGAGGTAAAGCAGGGAGAGATAGCCCTAGACGGCATCACAGGCTCGGACGTCGCTCAGGACATTGCCCGCCATATTCAGGGGCTCCAGCTGGAGCTGTCCCGGGTAAGGCTGGCGTCCGCCATCCAGACCTTACAGGAAGGAAGTTTGCGCAACAGGGATCTGATTCAGGCCATCAAGTCGGAGCAGAGCCTGTTGAACAGCATCCGGAGCAACCTCTCCTTCACCGAGGAACTCCTCAATAAAAACATTGAGGCGCTCCAGGAGGAGGCCGCGCGCCAGAAAAAACAGATAGTCCAAACCAAGCAGAACCTGGCCCGCGCGGCAGTCGCACTGGAGGAGGCACGGCAAGATCTTTCGGAGGATGCAGCCTCAACCGCTGAACTCACCCCCGAAGGGACCCGCTACTCGGCCCTCCTGGCCGACCTGAACCGATGGGAATACAGCCTGACCCTGATTCAGGACACTCTCAACTGGCTTGACGAGGCTCAGGCAGTGTGGGCAGCTCGCTACAAACTTTTTAACAACGAAGCAAAGGGCGACGAAATCTGGAACTACCGCAACCGGAGCCAGAGCAAAATTGCTGAACTGAAGGCGCGAAACGAGAGCATCCAGTCCCTGCAAGACGATTACCAGACGCGGATATCCACCCTGAGCGCAGAGGTGGAAAAGGCGACCGGCAAGGTCAAGCAGAATCTCCTCCAGCTCTTGCAGACGCTTCAGGACACCATCTCCACCGTCTTTACGCCCTACTCTGTCGAGCTTCCCAAGCAGATCCTCCTGGAACAGATGCTCTATGAGGAGGCCGGGGCCCGTCTGGACACGCTGCGCCTGGCAGAGCAGGTTGGAAGCTTCAGCAAAAAAACGTTCCTAAGCTTCTGGAATACGGTCCTCTGGAGTGGCGAAGGCTATTCCGTCACCATCAGCAAGCTGGTCCTGGCCCTCCTGCTCATGTTCTTCAGCTTCTTCCTGAGCAACCGGGGCAGCCGCTGGATACAAAGGCGCATGCTGCGCCGCCTCTCCGTCAACCCGACAGCAGCCGCCTTCGCTCAGAGGCTTATCTTTTACGTGCTGTGGCTCATGTTTTTCATCATCGCGCTCCAGCTTGTCCGCATCCCCCTCACCGCGTTCGCCTTCCTGGGCGGCGCCGCGGCGCTGGCCATCGGTTTTGGAGCTCAGAACCTCTTCAACAATCTCATCAGCGGCTTCATCATCATCTTCAGCCGTCCGTTCAGCGTGAAAGACATCGTTGAAGTGGACGGCATCGCCGGGACCGTGGAGGAGATAGGCTCACGCTCCACCCGCATCAAAACCTGGGAGAACGTGGACGTCATCCTGCCCAACCGCTACCTCCTGGAGAACCAGGTGAGCAACTGGACGGGCGGCGACTCAAAGAAGCGCGAGACCCTCACTATCCGGGTGGGCTACGAATCCGACTCCCGACAGGTGGAAGAGCTGATCCTGAAGGTGGCCCGGACGCACTCCAGGGTCCTGAAGGACCCTCAGCCCTTCGTCACCTTCCAGGACTTTGGCGAGAACGCCCTCATCTTCACCCTCTACTACTGGGTGGACCTCGAGACCTCCTCAGGCCTCAAGGTAGGCAGCGACATGAGGCATCATCTGATCTCCCTCTTCCGCAGCGAGGGCGTCTCCATCCCCTATCCCCGCAGGGAGGTCCTCCTCGTCAACCCCGCCCCTCCAGCTACGGCGGAGTTCAAGGAGACCCAGGAAACTGTGGGACCTTCGCAGGCAGATTGAAGCGCGAAGCACTCAGAGTCTAATAAGGAGACGCAGGCTTAGGCAGCAGCTTCTTCAATTGTTTCTTCCGGGAGGCCGATGCGTTATAATGGCATTAAGCAGAGCTCCACATTAAGGGAATCAGTCAGCCAAGAGTAAATCAAAGGAGAGAGATAACATGAAAGAACAAGCGTACCGAAGGGCATGGAGAAGTTTCTACCTCCACTTTGCAGCTATTTTTGCCGTTTTCATCCTGGTCGCCTGGGCCTCGTTTAAGGCTCCCCTGCAGCCGGTCCATCAGAAGTGGATGTGGATAGCCTTCCTCGTCTTCGTCATTGCCGCCTTCCTGGACATGACCATCCGGCGCCTGCAGATGTGCCTCTTCATCCGACCAAACGAGATATCCCTGTCCAGAGGCATCTTTACGCACGACTCCACGGAAATCAGCCTGGGGAGCATCCGCACCATCCAGGTCCGCCAGAACCTGATCCAGAGAATGCTGAACCTCGGAGACATCCTCGTGGCCTCCTCCGGAACGGACCAGTACGAAATCAACATGCACAATGTCCTGGACCCCCACAAGGTGCGCAACAGCATGCAGCCTTACGAGTCCTCCTTCATCAACGCCCCTAAGCCCGAAGCTCCCGCTTCCCCTCAGCCCTCTGAGACGACGCCTCCCGAGGAAACTCCTCAAGCCTGAGGCTTTTTCAATCCCCTCTGAAAGCAGCTGAACAAAAAAGACAGGCTCGAGCCTGTCTTTTTTTATCTTGGACCTGTCTTTTTTGCTTTTCTGCTCTCTCAGGCCTCCAACTGCCCGCGCCTCAGGCTCCTCCCAAGGCCTCTCTCAGAGGTGGCAGCTTGCGGCGGCTGAAGTCATCCAGCGCTGTGCGGATGTAGACAGACCCCTCCCGATGTATCTTCACCGTCTCAAAGGGAATACGTCGGTTCAGGCTGTCGATGCAGACCAACACGCGCGGGCAAAGCAAGTCCCTCTCCCGCGTCTCCAGGACGATCCCCACCCTCTCGTCCGAGAGGACGACGACCGTACCGGGCGGATAGAGGCCTATGGAGCTCAAAAGCGCACGCACCACACGGCTGTCCAGGCCTGAGCTGCCCAGGCCTATCACTTGGTTCACAGCCTGGTCGCAGCGGGAGCTCTCCGCGCTCATCAGATTGTCGAACACGTTGGCAACAGCCACGACACGTGCTGCCAGAGGGATCTCCTCGCCTCTCAGCCCGTCCGGAGAGCCGTTGCCGTCCCAGGCCTCATGATGAGATCGTACCGCCCCAAGGATGTGAGGATTCGTGACCCCCGCGTCTCTCAGGAGGGTCTCCCCGAGGAGCGGATGCGTGTTGAAGACGCGTTCCGCCCCAGCGGCCACGCTGCTCTCCCGAAGTGCGAAGAGGGCCTTGCCCAGATCGTGCAACAGTCCTCCGACTACGGCAGTCTCCACGAAGGCGGGCGGCGCAAAGGGGATCCTCTGAGCGATGTAACCGCTCAGAAGCGCTACGTTGACCGCATGGATATGGGGTGTATCAACGGCCTCGGAGCCTCCTTCCACCAGAGAGAGCGTGATCTGAGGGGTACGCCGGAGCTCCCGAGGCAGACGACCCGCCAGTCCCATGAGGGATCGCAGCCCCTCATCACGGAGAAAACGGCTGTCAGCGTGTTCGTAAAAGGCGCCAAACTGATGGACAATGATGCGCGTCAAAAGAGGGTTCAGTTCCGCCACCGGCGGGCGCAGGCTCCCCAGAGCAGCTCGGAACTCCCCTGCCGTGATGTTGGGAACGCTTTTGACTCGGACGTGAGTGATCCCATGCCTCAAAAGCTGTGAGACAATCTCCGGACGCGTCGTCCGAAGAGCACCTAAGCTGAGCCCTGCAGGTAGGATGACAGCTCCCGTCCGCGTGACGACGTCTTCCGCCAAAACCCCTTCCACGTCAAGGAGTTCCCCCAAAGCCACGTTCCAGATCCTTTTCTTCATGAAACAATCCCTCCGCCGACCGCTCATTGATTCAAACGGCGCTAAGGATACTCAACGCCCTATATCTGTTATCGTATCATAAGGATAAAACTTGAGGAGATTTTTTGAACGCCTCTTCGGTTAGCACTACATGCTGTATACTAGGGCATAAAGGCAGAATTTATGCTATTGTTTTGATGTTGGAGTCCTTGCGCGGACAGCAAGAACAGCAAATAGACCGGGTGATGAAGAAAGGGGCAGATTGTGATGACGGAAAAATGGAAGGATCCTCTGACGGACAAGCTATGCACCGCTTTTTTAAAGCTGGAGACGCTGGATGAAATGTACGCTTTCCTGGAGGACGTCGCAACTATCGGAGAGATCAAGGCACTGGCCCAGAGGCTGGAGGTTGCTCGTCTGCTGAGCGAGAACAAGACCTATCCTCAGATAGCCCAGCAGACCGGGGCCAGCACAGCCACGATCAGCCGGGTCAAAAAATTCCTGGACTACGGCGCGGGCGGGTATAAAACAGTGCTGGAGCGAATGAAAAAATGAACCTTAAGGGCAGTTCCTGCAGGACGGAGGCCTCTCTCTAGGTTTATAGAAGCGTTTTTTCAGGGCACACCTCTGATCCTCGGAAGGGCTTTGGGGCTTTGAATCTTGCTGTTCGACTCGGGGATGCGCCGGAGGACCTCGCCGTTTGAGCATATGAACTGCTGTCAGCAGCTTTTATGAAATTAAAGGGCCAGTGATTTAACCGGCTCTTTTCTTAAGCATGTTTTTCTGTCAGCCGAATAGCTTCCTTATTTTCACCTAATTTTATTGATCAGCGGAAGGTGTTTTTTATGAAATTCAAACTACGTCTGCAGGCAAAAGTTTTATTATTTCTGTTGGGAGCGCTGTTCCTCATCCAAGGGGGCATCGTAGCTAACCTCTCCTTGCAAGTTCGTTCGAACGCCGTAGAAAACTCCAAGGCCATCACAAAAGAGGCAGCGCGTAGAAGCACTCTGGACCTGGAAAAACTATTGGCCAGCGTCTCCAGCTCCGTTCACACCGCAGCCCAGCTTATGGAGATGATAGACCCCACCACTCCTGATGCGCGCAACGTAGTCATGGGCATGGTCAAGCACCTGTTCGAGATAACCCCGGCAGCCGTCTCGGCCTGGGTGGTCTTCGAGCCCAATGCCTTCGACGGCAAGGATATCGAATTTGCCGGCAAGGATGGTTATCTGGAAAAAGGACGTTTTGAGTTCACCTTCCTCCGGAGCGGCGGCGCTATCACCCGAACCTTTGACAACACGGAGGAGAGCTTCGCCGAGGACTGGTACGTCGCCTCTCTCCACTCGGGACAAACGCTCCTGTGCGAGCCTAGCTACTACTCCTACACAGAGGACGAAAAGGACGCCCTGTACGTCGTGGATTACTCCGTACCCATTAAGGTCAACGGCAAAACCGTGGGGGTCGTGGGGTTCGACATTGACCTCTCCAGCATCCAGAAACAAGTCGCTTCCCTGACCACAACTTCAAAGAGCTTTGCTGTTCTCTTCTCTAACTCGGGACTACAAATTTATCATCCCAACCCCAAGCGCATCGGGCAAAATCTCAGAGACTCCGCACAGGGACAGCTCAAAACCCTTGAAGAGACCCTGACCGCCATCGCCGCAGGGAGAGAGCTTGCAACCGACGAATACTCCATCCAGCTGGACCAGATGTGCTGGAAATTCTTCCTGCCGGTGCAGGTCGAGGACGTCTCCACCCCCTGGTCCCTCAACTTCGTCGTCCCCTACAGCGACATCACAGCGGACGCCGATGCTCTCACCTTACGCGTTATCCTGACCTCCCTGCTGGGCATCCTCCTCCTGGGAATCCTCATCTTCTCCGTCACTCGCAGCATCGTGAGGCCCATCCGGCGCGTCTCGGCCTCTCTGAGCGAAATGGCCGACCTCAACTTCACCCAGACCGACTCCACCTCCCTCAAGATCAGGAGAGACGAGATAGGCGATATGCAGGCGGCACTCTCCTCCATGAGGGAGCGCATCGCCTCCTTTGTACGTTCCATCCGGGAGTCCAGCTCCCACATCTTTGCCAGCTCGGAGAACCTGGCGGCCCTCTCTCAGGAGACCACGGCTTCCATGGAGGAGATGCAGAGCTCCGTCGAGCAGATAGAGACCCTCTCCAAGGCCGAGGCTGAGACCCTGAACCGGACCTCCGGAGAGGTGGAACACCTCTCATCCGGCAGCAACGCCTCCGCCTCAGCCGCCCATGAGGGGGCCCAGGACGCACGGGCCATGGCCGAGGCCAGCTCTGAGGCAACAGCTCAGATAAGAGAGGCCGTGAAAAAGATGGAGGACGTCGGCAGACGTTCTGCCAACACCCTGTCCACCCTTGACGAGGTGGGGGTCTCCGTCGACTCCATCAGCAGCTTTGTGGAGACCATCGTCAGGATAGCCGGCCAGACCAACCTCCTGGCCCTGAACGCCGCCATTGAGGCCGCGCGCGCCGGAGAGCAGGGCCGTGGATTTGCCGTCGTGGCCGACTCCGTCCGAAACCTTGCCGAGGAGAGCAGCCATGCCGCAGACCAGGTAGGCAGCCTCATCAGTAGCCTTCAGGAGAAGGCTGCCGCCTCCATCGCCTCCATGAGAGAGGTGGACGGTATCGTGGACGATGTTGTCGAGACCTCAGGCGTGGCCGTCGCCAACCTGGGAAAGGTGATGGAGCTCATCTCCCGAGTGAGCGGCTCCGTCCAGAACCTGGCAGGCCTGGCTCAGGAGCAGGCCGCTCAGGCCAAAGAGGTCTCGGACGACGTCCTTTCGGCAGCCTCCGGCATCACGGAAACGTTCGGACACCTCACCGGCATCCGACGCGCGGCCCAGGACACCTCCACCGCCTCCGAGAACGTGGCCCAGGAAGCTCAAGACCTGGCCTCGAAGGCAGGAGAACTTCAGGACATCCTGGCACACTTCAACATCGGCTCCACACCCTCGCTTCCCGAGCGTCGCACTAGGAGCTGAGAAGGATAAATTCATTTTTTCTCTCTGAAGGAGCCTCATACTTCTTCAGAGGCAGACGATGACTATTGGATGCCATCACCTGCTTTTATGGGATTAAAGGGGGAGTGATTTGACCAGCTCTTTCCTTAAATGTGTTTTTTCTATCAGCTGGATTTCTTTCTCATTCTCACCCATTATTGGTTAACGGAAGGTGTTTTTCATGAAATTCAAACTTCGTCTACAGGCAAAAGTTTTATTAGTTCTGTTGGGAGCGCTGTTTCTCATCCAGGGTGGTATCGTAGCTAACCTCTCCTTGCAGGTTCGTTCGAACGCTGTGGAAAACTCCAGGGCCCTCACCAAAGAGGCGGCGCGCAGAAGCGTTCTGGACATAGAACAACTGCTCGCCAATGTCTCTGACTCCGTCCACACCGCAGCCCGCATTCTGGAGACCATGGACCGCATGACGCCCGACGCGCGCAACGTGGCCATGAACACGGTCAAACAACTTCTGGAGCTGACCCCGATAGCCACCTCAATTTGGGTGGTCTTCGAGCCGGACGCCTTCGACGGCAAGGACATCGAATTTGCCGACAAAGACGGTTACCTGGCCAAAGGACGTTTTGAGTTCACCTTTCTCCGGAGCAGCGGTGCCATCATCCGAAGCTTCGACAACACGGAGGAGAGCTTCACCGAGGACTGGTACGTCGCCTCTCTCCACTCGGGACAAACGCTCCTGAGCGAACCCAACTACTACTCCTACACAGAGGACGAGAAGGACGCCCTGTACATCGTGGGCTACTCCGTGCCCATTAAGATCGACGGCAAGACCGTGGGGGTCGTGGGGTCCGACCTCGATCTCACCGATATTCAAGAGCTGACTGCCTCCCTGGCCACAACTCCAAAAAGCTTTGCCGTCCTCTTCTCCAACGCGGGACTACAAATTTATCATCCCAACCCCAAGCGTATCGGGCAAAATCTCAGAGACTCCGCACAGAGACAGCTCAAAACCCTTGAAGAGACCCTGACCGCCATCGCCTCGGGAAGAGAGCTTGCAACCGACG
>JAAYOR010000016.1 GCA_012520235.1 Fretibacterium sp. | reverse complement strand
TGCTAGAGGCGACACCCTCCTCCTCAAGGGTCCTCTGGGCTTCGTCAGCCTGTTCGGGTGGTAGCACAGCCAGCAGCATGCCGGAGGAGATCAAATGCAGCGGATCAAACCCCAGCTCCTGTGCCACTCGTTTTGTCAGAGGCGAGATAGGGACGGCATCCACGTCGATGCGGATACCGGGCTCGCAGGCCCTGCGAATCTCAAGCAGAGCGCCGTGGAGCCCACCCTCTGTCGGATCGTGCATATACCGGGCAAAGGGGCGAAGCAGCTGCGCCGGTTTGATGACGGAAAGAGCGTTCTGCCAGTCCCTCACCTCATCAAGTTCATCAGGAGCCAGAGAGGCAAGCAGGTCCGGTCTGTCGTGTGCCAGGATAGACATTCCTTCCATACCGGCGTGTCCGGTCGCAAGCAGAAGATCTCCGGAGCGGATTTTATCGGAAGATAAAGCACAACGTGCAGGCCCCAGCATGGTGCCTGAGATGACGGGCCTGTCATAGCGATCCGTCAGCTCCGTGTGCCCTCCGACGACAGCCACCCCCAATTCAAGGCAAGTCTCATGAATCTCCTGCATGAGGTGGCGGATAAGAGAGGGGCCCTCCTGAGTGGGGACTATCAGAGTCACCAGAAACCAGGAGGGATCTCCTCCTTTGCAGGCAACGTCGTTGGCGTTGATATGGACCAAAAGACGCCCCGCTCCGGTCGTTGCTCCTACGACCGGGTCCGAAGCTGCCACCAGAAAGGGCTGTCCTTGCCAACGCATCAAGGCTGCATCCTCCCCCAGGGCTGCTCCCACCAGGACATCCGCACGTTTTGCACCGCAATAACGCAAGACATCAGCCTGAAGAGCATCCGGAGGAAGTTTTCCCAGCAGGAGATCGTCTTTTTGGCTTTTCATCACACACGCTCATCTCCTTTCGCAAAAGGCGGTTTTTGGCGGTTTTTCGCCACTCTTCAAAAACGTCCTCCCTTAAAACGCCCTCCCACAAGAAGGGGGGAAATCTTTATCTAGCCATCAGGGAACGTTCGTCCAATCAGCATTTCCTTCAAATAAAATGCCAGGGATTTTTTTCTCTCTCCCTCAACGTGTTATTGTACCAGATTCAGCCGGAGGAAACGTTGCGGAGGACACCAACAAGGCGCCAGTCTCTGAGTTATTAAGGGGGGTACGTAGAATCAAAGTTGTCCGTGAAGGGCTTCTGCTTTATAATTAAATTGGGTTTCTTTGTGATGTCAAAGCAGATATGAGGAAACCTATAATCATTCTGAGGGGGGTTTTTGTTTTGTCCGAGAAAACGATGAAGAATTTGGCGGAAGGATTTTCGGGAGAGTCTCAGGCCAACCGTAAGTATCTGGCCTATGCAGCCCAGGCTGAAAAAGAGGGCTATCCCGGTGTCGCAAAGATGTTCCGAACCATTGCAGCTGCTGAGACCTACCACGCACATGCCCACTTTCAGGCGATGGGAGGCGTCAAGGACACCCGCGCAAACCTGAAATCTGCGCTTGAGGGCGAGACCTACGAGTTTACGGTCATGTATCCCGGTTTTATCAAGGACGCCGAGGCGGAGGGCCAGGAGACCGCACGCAGGAGCTTCCACCTCGCCAACGAGGCGGAGAAGGTGCATGGCGCCCTTTACCAACAGGCCATCGACAAGCTTGACAGTCTGAAGGGCAAGGACGCGGACTGGTACCTCTGCCCCATTTGCGGCTTTGTCCAGGAGGGCTCTGCCCCTGACGCCTGCCCCATTTGCAAGGCCAAGGCCTCTGTCTTCCTCAAAAACCCACAGTGCTGACATCTGATGGTCTGAACGAGAGCGCGCCCAAGGGCGCGCTCTCATCATTTTTGCCAC
The DNA here is from genome assembly GCA_012520235.1 of Fretibacterium sp. GTDB lineage: Bacteria > Synergistota > Synergistia > Synergistales > Aminobacteriaceae > JAAYOR01. The sequence continues at coordinate 2,504 of JAAYOR010000016.1, read as the reverse complement.
AACGGTACAGCCCTTGTTCATCAGGAGACCTTCTTAAAGATGGGGCAGGCAAAAAACAGGAGCCCCAGAAAAGGCAAGAGAGCCAGGGATACAAGGGTTGCCTGGATCCCCAGGATGTCTGCCACACTTCCAATGGGAAGTAAAGAGATGTTGGCCACGCCCCACGCCAACCCCATAACCAGGGAGCTGGCGATGCTTCGCTTATGAGGCATGAGCATCTGAGCGATGAATACGGTCAGGGACATGGAGGAATAGATGCAGGAGATGCCCAGAACGTAGAGAGCGATGGAGACCATGCCGACAGTTTTAGCTGCAAGGAACAGGATGACGCCGCCCAGGAACATTGAGTGCCAGAGAGTCCGCTTTACCCCCACTCTCCGGGAAAGCCTCTCGACCGGGATCATACTCAGGGTACCCCCTAAAGTGCAGCAGAACAGCACGGCCCCGATGGCGTCAAGGCTCCCCCCGTCGGCCGATATCTTGAGCGGCAGAAAAAACCGGACCCCCTGAAAGACGATGTCCCGCACCAGCGCAACGCCCCAGACAGGATAGAGTACCCCAAAGACGGCAAGGAGAGTTTTAAAAAAACCGTCCTTCTGTCCGAGGTCTTCGGGAAGCTCCTGGCGCAGGAGAGGCATGGAAAAAAAGAGCAGTGGGGCCAGGATAAGAGGAGGGAAAAGGGTCAGAAAGAGCCCTTTATATCCCCAAAGCTTTGTCACGGAGACGGCAATAACAGGACTGAGCAGGGTGCCCAGGGTCCCCGCGATGTTGAACAGGGTCAGGGCCTGAGGCAGCTTCTCCTGCCTTGCGACGTACCCCACCCCTCCCGTCCCCTGAGGATGAAACAGGGCGCTGCCGAGCCCCCAGAGCCCGGCAAAAAAGAGAGCGAGCCCGTAGGTCCCGGAGTTGGGCACCATGACAGCCCCCAGCCCACATAAGATAGGGCCGACCATCATCAGATAAGGGCGCCGGATCCGGTCGCACATGTAGCCGATCATAGGTTGAAAGACGATGTGGCAGATGCCCACGATGACACTTAAAGCGCCTGCCAGAGTGTAATTCAGCCCCAGAACCTCCTTGATATGAGGGATGAAGACGGGTAAAAATCCGGCATACATGTCATTGACCCCATGAGCCAGAGAGATCAGAGATACCTTGACCTCAGGAACGGCCAAAAATTTTGCGGATGTAGCGTTACGGCTCATCGGAAGCTCTCTCCATTTCCACCCCGATTGACCGGGGCTCAGTTTTTTCGGATGCAAACGACCTTCATAGGCAGGGCAACTTGCTCTTCTTCATCAGGATTGACGCGCGAGAGCCAAAGGGGTGCAGCAGTTGAGCCCTCCTCTTCAGAAGGGAGAAGCAGTCCTACGGGCAGAAGTTTTCGCCTGCGATAATCCTGAAAAAGTTCACCAACGGTTTTACCCTCGAACTCTCCGCCCACGTCATAGACGATGAAAGAATGTCCGTCATCGGCGGAAGAGAGAATGTCTCGGATAAAGGACGAGATTCCCTCGTATTGAGTGCAGATGGACGTGACCTCTGCAATCAGATTGTCCGAATAGATGATGTCGTCCACCTTGGCCAGCCTGGCGTAGGGCTCATTTTCAGGGTCATGGAGCTCCATGACCGCATAGATGTCGGGGTGGATGGTTTTGGCGGCGAGCCCCGTCAGGATTGTCTTTGCGTCATCGCCATGATCTTTCAGTTCTGAGAGGAGGATGACGCCCTCAGCATCTGGAAGCCCGGTTCGGATCAGGGTCTCTTTATCCGAGGGATTGCCTGCCACAAAAAAGACATCATGCGGCAAGTCGGGAGGCCGTTCTGACGCTGCCACTGCAACCTCCCGTTTGGAGGCCAGAAGCTCACGGACGATGTACCTCGCTCGGGAGTTCCAGCCGCAGATAACGATGTGCCCCTGAAATTTGCAGCGGTTCATCCCCATCATCTCCTTCAACTTGCTGCTCATCACGCGTTGCATGAACTCGGATAAGACGACACCGAAAAGGGCGACCCCTACGATGGACAGAAAAAAGACGATAAATTTCCCCATCAGAGTCCGAGGGGCCGTAGCAAACTCGCCCTGCCCTATTAATGTGAAGAGGACCGACCAGAAGGAGTCAAGAAAACTCCCCTGGAAACGATACTCCTGATGCCAGACAAGAAGGGTGGATATCAAAAGGATCGCACAAAAGAGAAACAGCACTCCCCCTATATGAAGGCTCAGCTTTTTGGAGAGAGCTCTGCCTCGACGCGCGCCTTTGACAATTTTGGTATAGCGGGCGCTCACAGTAAAGACCTACTGGACTCGCGTCAGCTTGAGGCTGCGATCCAGATAGAGCGTCGCGATCGTTTTTCTCCCGTGAGATAGAACGCAGCTGTAAGGGGAGTCCAGGATGGAGAACGAATGTTTTAAGGGGGAAAGACGGTACCCCATGTGGTCCGAGACGCTGCAGATCCTGTCGAGAGGGGAGCCGAGCGGCAGACTGCTGAGGATCGAATTA
>JAAYOR010000176.1 GCA_012520235.1 Fretibacterium sp. | reverse complement strand
CTGAAAAATGAACTTCTCTAAACCGCTCCTTCCCTTCATCGAGCTTGATATTATAGAGGAAAAATTACAGATCGCGGAAAGCATGCTCCAAACAAACAGAAGCAACAGCAGATAAGAAACGAATGTCCGTCTTATTTTGACGGGGCCGCCTTGCAACAGATAAAACGTAAAAAAACAATAAAAAAGTAGCACTCCATAAAAAAAACCTTCGTAACAAAGCTCTCCAAAGAGAGCCTGAAAATAAGGTAGTGAACTAAAAGGCAATAAAAAAACAGCCAACAAAAAGGAAAATTTAAATGCCTTATCAAAGCCTACAGAGAGTTGATTGAGAGAGCTCATAGAAACACATCCTGCAATGGTTTAGACCTAGAAATAGCACCCATCGTTGCAGCCATCTATGCTGTTCACTTATTTCCTAGAAGATTTCATTCGCAAAAGCTCTCGCAGTCGCAATTTTTTAACCGCTAAGGAAGAGTCAGCCAAAGAATGGCGTATGAGAGTCCCTATTAACGCCCAAAAGAGCCCTAAAACCCCTGCTAAAGATATGATGAGCTTACGCTTTGGAGAATCCCGTTTTTCTGGAACTTCAGCTGGGGAGACAAGCTGGATGATCAGAGGTTCTTGGGCCTCTAAAATTCGAGCGCTCTCATATTGTTTTAAGAGCATGTTGTAAACCGTTTCTTGAAATTGAAAGTCTCGCATAAGGCGCATGTACTCAAGCGCAGCATCAGGAATATCTTGTAACCCTACTTCCGAAGGGGCCAGTCTCCCCGATGCCGACTCCAACTTCTGAAGCTGTTTGCGCATTTCGGCAAGTTCGGCCTGGATACGGCGAACCTCAGGGTTTCTAGCCGTTCCGCTCTGCTGAGCCGCGCGAAGCTCCACCTCTTTTATCGCCACCCTGGCACGAAGCTCCGCCATCTCCGTCATCAACGCACTCCCCTGAGCGGTCACATCAAGAATGCCTGTCTTGGTCTGATAAGCCGTCAACTTTTGTTCCGCTTCCGCCAGCAAGGGGAGCACTTCTTTAAGCTGCGCCTCCAAAAACATCCGTTGCGCTGTCGTTTGGCTGATTAGCTGATTTTGCATGTAATCTCGCAACTCATCGAACATGGCGGTCGCAACTTTCGCCGCAAAATCTGGCGAGACATCAGAAAACGAGAGAGCAATGATCCCGCTTTTAGGGTTAGACACAACATCAAGCATTTCCATAAACCTCTCCCGGACTGTAACTCGAAGGGGAGGTCGCGAAGCGAAGCCTAAAAAACGCTGTATCCCCATTATCATTTTTTTGAGAAATCCAGGGCTCCAATGTGCCGCAAAGCCTGTTTTATCGATTGCAGAGTCAACAACCACACGACTTTGAGCAAGCCCCACTATCAAATCGCTAGGAGCGGAGATCCCTAAAAGAGAAACTGCGACGTCTTCCAGCCCTCCACCAAGCGCTGCAAGAATAGAACTGCTTTGAGAACTCTGCTGAGGAATTGGCGGCATAAAAGTTAACGTGCTCTTATAAATTGGCGTCGCAAAAAACGCATAAATGGTTGCCAACAAGATAAAAAGCAAGATGGTTTTAATAATAAAGCGCTTTTGCTTCGCCAAGATGATCAATATATCTAAAAGATCCATACGTCCTCCTTCTGAAGAAGAAACGGAGGCAACAAATTGTTCATCTTGCACATTATAATCCATGACACATGCTCACCGCCTAGAGGGATAATCATCAAAGCTCAGTCCATCTAATAAGGTGTGCGAATTCACGCAAAACCTCATGATCGACTCCTTGTAAAGAACCCTTTCACACAAGCAATAAGAGAGAATAAAAATCCTTTACACCCTCTCAAACCTGGCCGATAAAGCTGTTTTAATCCCCTTCCTCCAGTGCATCCCGTACCTCGTACCCCGCGCTCTTGATTGCAATATCCTTTTGGAAGAGTTCCAAGTCGTAGCGCACCATGCGCTTCACCAACTCAGCAAACGGCACCCGGCGCTTCCAGCCCAAAAGCCGCTCAGCCTTTGAGGGGTCACCTAAAAGGAAGTCCACCTCAGCCGGACGGAAATAGCGCGGGTCCACCTCCACCAGAACGCGGCCTGTTTTGGGCTCCACGCCTTTCTCCTCAAGGCCCGTCCCGTTCCACTCCAGATCAATGCCCGCCTCGCGAAAAGCCAGGGTTGCAAACTCGCGGACCGAACGCGTCTCTCCCGTGGCGATGACAAAGTCATCCGGCGTCCCATGTTGCAGGATCAGCCACATCGCCTCCACATAATCCTCCGCATGTCCCCAGTCGCGCTTGGCATCCAGATTGCCCAGCCAGAGCTTTTCCTGAAGGCCCAGCGCAATGCGCGCTGCTGCCCGCGTTATCTTGCGCGTCACAAAGGTCTCGCCGCGCAGCTCGGACTCATGGTTGAACAAAATACCGTTGGAGGCAAACATGTTGTAAGATTCTCGATAATTCACCGTGATCCAGTAAGCGTAGAGCTTGGCTGCCGCATAGGGGCTTCGGGGGTAGAAGGGGGTCGTCTCCCTCTGCGGGCTCTCCTGAACCTTGCCGTAAAGTTCGCTGGTCGAAGCCTGATAGAAACGGGTCTTACCCTCCATTCCCAGGATACGCATGGCCTCAAGCAGACGGAGGGTCCCCAGAGCATCGGAGTTGGCAGTGTACTCTGGAGTCTCAAAGGATACCTTGACGTGGCTCTGGGCCGCCAAATTATAGAGTTCGTCGGGCTGAATTAACTGGAGCAACCGGATGAGGTTGGTGGCATCCGTCAGATCCCCATAATGTAGGAAAAAACACGGGTTTTTCTCGTGCATGTCCTCATAGAGACCGTCAATACGGGCTGTGTTAAAGAGCGAGCTGCGCCGTTTGAGGCCGTGCACCTCATAACCCTTTCTTAAAAGAAAAGAAGCAAGGTAAGCCCCATCCTGCCCGGTAATGCCCGTGACCAACGCTTTTTTCATAGTCCTGCGAAATCCCCTTTCGTCGCTTCGCTCAAAAGTTCTTCATAAAGGTCCAGGTAGCTTCTCAACATCCGGGACAGGTCAAAATCGTCCACCCTTTTCCGAGCGGCAAGCCCCATTTGCGAAGCGAGCTCGCGATCAGTCAGAAGCTTGTTTATAGCCTCTGCCAGAGCATCAGGATCCATAGGAGGGACGACAAAACCCGTCTCCCCATCCACATTGTAAAAAGACGTTCCGGTTCCCAGCTCCGTTGTGACAAGAGGCAGGCCTGCCGCCATGGCCTCCAGACTCACAATGCCGAAGGCCTCGGAGCGATACGCCGAGGGCAGGACAAAGAGGTCAGCCGTGTGGTAGATGGCTGGGTAAAGCTCATCCGGCAGGTGATCGAGAAACAGCATCCGACCCTCCAGCCCCAGCGCGGCCGCCTGTTCCTTTAACTCCGCTTCTTTCTCGCCCCGCCCCACCAGAATCAGAGAGGCGTCGGGAACCTGAGCTATGGCCTCAAGCAGATAGCTCAGGCCTTTGTAGTAAGAAAAGCGTCCGCAGAACAGAACGCGGGGATGTTTCAGGCTCTCAACGGCTCTTTCCGCCTCTGCCAGCGCTGAGGAGGATACCTCAGTAAAGCGAGAGACCTCAGCTCCCAGGGGAATAGGGAGACAGCTCTTTTGGTGCTGTTGCAGGATATCAGATGAACGGACGTAGTTGGGAGAGGTCGGGCAAATCACGTCAAGGCACTTCAGAAAGCTGTGCAGCAACACTTTGTAGACCCGAACAAAGGATTTGGGCCGCACCGGATCCAGGTGGTAGGTGCAGAGGCTTTTGACCCTCCGTTTGTATGGAGAAAGGCAAAAAGCCAACTCGCCTACGGGATTAGGGACGTGAAAATGTATAATATCATGCTGTTTCATCAACTGCCACAATTTCAGCATAAAACGGAACGACAGTGGTGCGCTGCCGACGTTGAGAAAGGGCTGATAACGATGGATTGTGACGCCATTGATCTCTTCGACTGCACTTTGCTCTCCGCAGCAAAGGACAGAGACCCTATGCCCCTCCGCAGAAGCCCCCTCAGCCAGCTGGCGGACGACCGTCTCCACGCCTCCAAGCTTGGGAAAGTATGCCTTGGTTACGTGCAAGATACCCTTAGGGGCATTTGTCTTGTCCTTCATGTTCACACCACCTGACGTCACAAAATACATCTTTCAAACCACAATCTTCAATTGCAAGGGAAGGCCCCTGCGGTCTCTCGAGTGCAATAAAGACAAACAATAAAACCATACATAAATAAGCGTGCTATTCAGCTCAATAAGCGCCCTTGCCGCTCAAAAGAACCTGTACCGTTCGGAATAGGATCACGATGTCCAGCTAGTTGCGGCTTATTTTTTCATGGAAAGAAGCTCGTCCTCAGACAGTCCGGTGAGGTCGGAGATCGTTTCCAGATCCATGCCCCGCTCCAACATCGCCCGAGCCGCCTGTCTCAGGCCCTCGGCCCTTCCTTCCTCTCGCCCTTCAGCCCTGCCTTTGGCAAGCCCCCTGGCCTCCCCCCTGGTCAGCGCGCTCTCCATTATGTTGATCTGGTAGCGCAGGCCGTCCTGGTAACGGTCAAAACGAGCACGTTCCTCCGCTGAAAGAGCCAGGTAGTCCAGCCGCTTCTTAGCCTCCTTGAGACCGGGCGCGCTGGCGTCGGCGGGGATGGCCTGGGTCTTAAAAAAGTGCATCCATTCATCTATCTTCTTGCCATAACGCTCCTTGTAGTTCCCCACACACAAAAAATAATACTCCGGCATGACGTCCCCGCCGGACTCAGGGAGCGCTTGTGCGGCCCTGCGGACCAAGAGGCGGTCCTTTTTGTGCAGGCCTATCATCTCTGTGCGGCCATAGTAGATGTAGTCGGTGTTCTCACTACAGTCCAAGGGATGGTAAAGGATGCTTATGGAGATGACCTTAGCAACCTTCTGGTAATCCTCGCCGGTGCTGAGGCTCTCTACAATGGCCTTAGACGTGCCGAAGAGCACACGCTGGAGATAGTTGAACTCGTGCTGGCTTTGGATCTCGATGATGATCTCACGGCCCTCAGAGTCCCGGCACCTCAGGTCCACCCTGTTGTTCCGTTCGTCGATGCTGTCCTTGTTCGACTCGCTCTCAAGGATGCTCTCGATCTTGATGTTCTCCTCAAGAAGCGAGGTCAGGAACCCCTCAAGGATGTCGAAGTTGGCCTTGTTGCGAAGGATGGACTTCATAGCCCAGTCAAACGACACAAGCCGCCGTTCCTTCGCCATACAATCTTCCCTCCTTTCTCAAAGACTTTTTAACCACGAACCACACGAAAAACACGAACAAAAACAGTTCAAAGTAAAACTTCACAAACTTTCGCGATTTTCGCGTATTTCGCGGTTTAGTTTTTGTATTTTTCCGTGGCTAATCGTTTTTTCGTGGTTCGCGGTTCATGAAATGAGTCCTTTTATTTTTTCATGGAAAGGAGCTCGTCCTCAGACAGACCGGTGAGGTCGGAGATCGTTTCCAGGTCCATGTTCCGCTCCAACATCGCCCGAGCCGCCTGCCTCAGGCCCTCGGCTCTGCCCTCAGCCCTGCCTTTGGCAAGCCCCCTGGCTTCGCCCCGGGTCAGCGCGCTCTCCATTATGTTGACCTGGTAGCGCAGGCCGTCCTGGTAACGGTCAAAACGAGCGCGATCCTCCGCTGAAAGAGCCAGATAGTCCAGACGTTTCTTAGCCTCCTTGAGACCGGGTGCACTGGCATCGGCGGGGATGGCCTGGGTCTTAAAAAAGTACATCCATTCATCTATCTTCTTGCCATAACGTTCCTTGTAGTTCCCCACGCACAAAAAATAGTACTCCGGCATGACGGCCCCCCCGTACTCGGGGGTCGCCTGGGCGGCCCTGCGGACCAGGAGCCTGTCCTTTTTGTGCAAGCCTATCATATCCGTGCGGCCATAGTAGATGTAGTCGGTGTTCTCACTGCAGTCCAGGGGATGGTAAAGGATGCTTATGGAGATGACCTTCGCGACCTTCTCGTAATCCTCGCCCCTACTGAGACTCTCAACTACGGCCTTGGACGTACCGAAGAGCACGCGCTGGAGATAGTTGAACTCGTGCTGCGTCTGAATCTCAATTATTATCTCCCGGCCCTTAGAGTCCCGGCATCTCAGGTCCACCCTGTTGTTCCGTTCGTCGATGCTGTCCTTGTTCGACTCGCTCTCAAGGATGCTCTCGATCTTGATGT
>JAAYOR010000175.1 GCA_012520235.1 Fretibacterium sp. | reverse complement strand
TAAGTTATTATTACAGAACTTTTGTCATAAGTACAGCGTCTTTTCTGCTGAGGAGTGTTTTTTTGAGGCGTTTCAGATAGAACTAGTTTAGTCTAGGTTGTTTTTCAGGTGGACGAGGAAGTCCTGGACGTTCGTCAGGATGGGGGTGACGGAGAGGGTCCCTCGATCTCTCAACTTGTTGACTGCAAATTCCGAGATGTCAACGGAGTATATGTAAACAGGACGGACTCGGCCTTCTCTGAAGGTGTATGCTGGGGTCATGTTACCCGTTGCGATGGTGTGAAGCTGTGTAGCCAGTGCAATGACAGTGGTCGCTTTGCGCACCTGCGCTCTCATGGCGTCCTGAGCTTCATAGGCGTTGGCATAGACCTCAGGCAGGGGGCCGTCGTCACGAATGGAGCTGGCCAGGACTATTGGGATCTGCTTTTGATGCGCAGCGACGATGATGCCCTCCGAGAGCTTTTCCTCCTGAATAAGCTTTTCCGTAGAACCACAGCGACGGGCCAGGTTCAGCAGGTCCAAATGGTTGTAATGTCCGTTTGGCTGGGTTTTTTGCGTGTAGATGTCCTGGCCAAGGGCTGTCTTAAAGAGAGCGCCCTCCAGGTCGTGAGTGGCCAGCGCGTTTCCTGCCAACAGTGCATGGACATAGCCGTTTTCGATGAGCTGGGACATGGCCAACCGGGAGTCGTGATCGAAGGAGACAGCCGGTCCCAGGACCCAGACGATAAAGCCATGCAGACGCTCGTAGCGCATGAGTTCATAAAGTTCATCATAGTCCTTGGAATAAGCTGTTTCACGCGAGCGGGATGAGCGGAAGGCAAAGGTCTCAAGCTCATCCTCCTCGTCTGTGACAAAGCCATCCGAGTGGACGTAAATGCCCTCGCTGCCGTCCTCGGTTCGCCCCAGAATGACCCGATCGCCTCGAACGAGGCGGCGGAACTCCACGATGTCTATCCAAGTGCCTCCCTCGTCACATCTCAGGACGGGGACGCAGTCCATCCGGCTCTCCTGGGGAAGCAGCCAGCCTGCCTCGGTCTTGAAGTATTCCGGAAAGATGGAGGTGGCGTGAAAGCCGTCAGGGGCGACACCATCCGTTACCACCAAAGCAAGCTGAGCCAGGGGCGCCTCTTTTAAGATAGGCTCATCAAAGTTGGGGTAGCGATATTCGGGGAGTTGAAAAGCCATTAAAAATCACCTCGGACAATTGATAGTCTTATGGTATAACTAAACTGAAAGCCTGCACCGTAACCGTATGAGAGAAGAGCGTTTTATAAGGGATATGGTATCATAGCCGAATTGAAACTTTCAACGGAACGATGCCTTTTTCAAGGGGATTGCACTGTCTTTGGCTTGCAATGTCTTTTTCTCTTCTGTTGTTGTCTTTGGAGATCTTGCTTTTAGATTTTATGTTTTTCTCTAATTTTTTAAAGAGAAGGGGGCGATGGAAGTGCCTGTTATTGCCGTTGTGGGCTCATTGAATATGGACCTTGTCGTCCGAGCGCCGCGTCAGCCGCTTCTGGGCGAGACGTTGATGGGGAGCTCCTTTGGAACGGCAGGAGGAGGGAAGGGCTCCAACCAGGCTTTGGCCTGCGCCCGTCTGGGGGCAGATGTCTACATGGTGGGCTGCGTCGGCAGCGACGATTTCGGCCGTCGCCTTCGCAGCACCCTTCTAGAGGCAAAAGTCGATTGCCAGTATATGGAGGTCTGTGCAGGAGTTGGGACAGGGGTTGCGGTCATCACCGTTACAGACAGCGGGGAGAACTCCATTGTCCTGACCTCGGGGGCGAACGCTCTTCTGGATAGGGCTACCCTTGAGCGCTCAAAGGAGGTCTTCAGGCGCTCAGACACTGCTCTGTTCCAGCTGGAGACACCTCTGGATACGGTGGCCTGGGGCCTTAAGATGGCTCGCAACTCGGGCTGCAAGACCGTTTTGACACCTGCCCCAGCCGTTGAGCTGCCGCAGGAGATCTGGCGCCAGGTCGATTTTCTGGTGCTGAACGAGACCGAGTTGGCTTTTTATTCTTTGGGCCCCTCCTTTGCCTCGGCTGGTGCCCCTTCCGGAATGGATGAAGACAAGCTTCAGGAATCGGCACAGCAGCTGCTGCAGCAGGGAGTCAAGACCGTAGTGGTGACGCGGGGAGCTCGGGGTGGTTATGTCGCCTCCAGGCAGAAGGCCTTTCATTTTGAGCCGTTTCGCGTACACAGCGTGGACTCTACAGGAGCGGGCGACTCCTTCTGCGCGGCCCTGAGCGTCAAGTTGACGGAAGGTGCGCTCCTGGAGGAGGCAGTTGAGTTTGCAGCGGCAGCTGGGGCTCTGGCTTGCACGCGGCATGGTGCCCATCCCTCCATGCCTTGGAGGCACGAGGTGAAGGCCTTCCTGGAGGCAGCGGGAAAGATGTAGAGTTCCGAATTTTGGTTGAAAACGGAGGTATGAGGTGATGAAGGGGCAGGATCTGAGCTTCCGTCCGATGCTTTCGAGCGATGAGCAGGCGGTCCGGGAGCTGGTGTCCGAGGTGTTCAAGGAGCTTCAGAAAGGAAGCTCCGGACTGTCCTCTGAGGGCTGGGAGACGCTGCGCCGCTACGCTCAGCCGGAAGCGCTTTTACAGCGCAAAGCTCTGGGTTGTTTCATTGAGCTGGCTTTCGTGGGGGAGGAGCTGGCTGGGCTGATCGAGATGCGCGGAGCGGACTGCATCTCTCTTCTCTACGTCCGGTCGAAGTTTGCCTCTCAAGGGGTTGGTTCGCATCTAGTGGGTCGCGCAGCGGCCCGATGCTCTCAGCTTGCGCCCGGGACCCGGCATCTGCGTGCGTGGGTCCTGGATGAAGCGATCCCTTTTTATGAAAAACTGGGTTTCTCGCGCTGCGGGGCTCGGAAGGAATCCGGCGGAGTCGCCTCAACCCCATTTCGCAAATCGCTGGCCTTTGCCGGGCGTATTCCTGCGACGCCTCTCCACAGCAGAAAAGTGGAGCTTTTTGTCTTTTCAGGGACTGGAAACACTCTGATGGTCGCCCGGGCGGTCTCCAGAGCGCTGGAGAAGCGCAGTATCGCCGTCTCCCTTCGAAGCATGGAGGCACCCTGTCCTGCCCTGCCCCAGGATACGGCAGTGGGGCTGGCTTTCCCTGTGGCCTTTTTTTCGACGTATCCCACCGTCCTGCGCTTCATCGAAGGGCTGCCTTCAGGTGAGGGGCGCGAGGTGTTTTTGTTCGGCACAATGGGTGGGGTTTCTTTTGGGATGCAAGCCCCCCTCAAGAAAGAACTGGTGCGAAAGGGCTACAGACCTGTGGCGGCCCATTTATTTGTGATGCCGGGCAATTACGGGAACAAAACCATGCCACATGAGCGCAACGAGGCCCGGGTGACCAAGGCCATGGAGCAGGTTGAGATGTTTGTCTCCTCCATGCTGGAGGGTGGGGCTTCTTTTGGCTCGGGGGGCTCCCTGCTCTCCTTCTTCTTCTACAGGCTGGCCCACACGCGGCACCCCTGGAATCTATTTTACAAGCTCTTCCCCTTCGAGGCGGATGTGACGAGATGTGTAAAGTGTGGGCGATGCGCTGCCATATGTCCGGAGAAGGCCATAGTCCTTGACCCCAGCCCTCAGATAAACACCCAGCTTTGCCAATCCTGCCAGCGTTGTGTGGCCTTCTGTCCCGTATCGGCACTGCAGGTGCCGAAAAAGCCTGCGGAGGTCTACCGCGCCATGCCCTACGAGGATTTCCGGCGGGATATGCTGCCTACTTCAGTTCCCTGATGCCCTGAGGGGGCAGTCGGATTCAGCGGTCCATCAAGCTGTGCCTCAAACCCTATGCTATTTACATGGACCTGATAAAGGGCCCCAGAGACACAGGGTGTCGGTTGCCAGTATGAAGCGTTTGAATCAACGGCTCCTTAATGCAATGCCCCTCCATCCGAGGATGAAGGGGCGTTCTTTGATTCTCAGCAGACGGTCTCGCTCAGCGCGAGAAGCGTCCGTTCAAAAGCTCTGAGCTCTTCTGTGAAAGGATCGTGCTGGGGCAGGGGAGTGCGAAATGTTTCCGGCGGCTTTCGAGGCGGTCGAAAGGGCACGGAAAAGGGGAGAAAGCGCATCCGATCGGGGTGGTGGAGCCTCACTCGCACGGCCAACCGATAAAGCTCGAAGCAGTCTGCCAGAGAGACGTGGGCCTGAAGCTCGTTCACCGTCTCCTCCGCCCGTCTCAGTTCTTTTGTGGGAGAGAGTGCAAGGGGACCGTTGCAGAGCATATCAACTGCCTCTGACAGGCGGGGTGGTTTGTATCTCCCTGGGGAGGAGTTTTTTGGGGGCAAAGCACAGAGGTCTGTGAGGCCCCTCATTGAACACCAACAGGGAAATGCTGCCTGAGCCACCTCAGGCAGAAAAGCCCAGTCGAATCGGGCGTTGTGGACGACGATGCCATTCACGTCCTCTTTAGCCCAAAAATCCAGCAGCTCCGGCCAGTCCTCAACGAAGTAGGCCGGAGAGCATTGCCCTTCCCTTAGCGCTGAGAGCCGCTCCGGCGACAAACTGTGGATAGAGAAGAGGCGTGGAGCGAAGGGCTCGGTAGGCAGGTAAAAGCGGTTGAAGATGCCCCTGATTTGCCCCTCCTCGTCAAAGGCGATAGAGGAGGCGGAGAGCACGGAGGCTCCGGCGTATCCGTTGGTCTCCAGGTCGAAGACAGCCAGATTCATGAGGGATGAGGTGCCCCTCTAGGAGTTCTCCAGAGCCTTCCAGGCAAAGGCTGCGTAGAGGGCTGAGGCTTTGTACAACTGAGCTTCGTCGAGGTCAAATTTGGGCGAGTGGTGAGGGTTGGTGGTGCCTTGCTTCTCGGGACAGCCGACGCCCAGGAACGCAAAGACGGCGGGGATATGCCCTGTGTAGGAATAATAGCTGAAGTCTTCAGAGCCCATCGTTAAGGGCGCTTCTTCCACGTGCTCTGCCCCGAAGAGTTCTTCCGCGATCTCCTGCACCAGGAGCGCCAGCTCAGGGGTGTTGACGGTGGCCGGGAGAAATCGCATGTACTTCAGTTCGGCCTTGCAGCGGCAGGCCTCGGCGATTGAGCTTGTGACGCGTTCCATCGCGCTTTCCACCCGGTCCTGAACCTCGGGGAGAAAGGTGCGGACGGTTCCCTTCATTGTCACCCGCTCAGGGATGATGTTGAAGACATCAGAGGACGTTGTGATGCCGCCCACGCTGAGGACAGCTGTGTCCTTGGGAGAAACCTCCCGGGAGATGATGGACTGAAAGGCATTGCCCATCTGGAACGCTGCGATAGTGGGGTCTATGGCCTCCTCCGGCGCGGACCCGTGCCCTCCCTTTCCTGTTATCGTCAGTTCCCAGCCGTCAGCGGCAGCCATGATAGGGCCGGAACGGTATTGAACCATCCCTGAGGGGATGTTGCTGAATACGTGGAGCCCGAAGATCGAGTCCACCCCGTCCAGGGCTCCCTCCTCAAGCATGACCCTGGCGCCGGACTGACTGCCACTCTCCTCAGCCGGCTGGAAGCACAGGCGCACGGTCCCTTTGAGGTCCTTGCGGATTTGAGCCAGGATCTTTGCGGCGCCCAGCAAAGAGGCTGTGTGAGCGTCGTGCCCGCAGGCGTGCATGACATTTTTGTTTTTCGATCGATACTCCGTCTCGTTTTCTTCGCTCAGGGGGAGGGCGTCGATGTCTGCCCTCAGTGCAACACATTTGCCCTTAGCCCCGGAGATCTCGGCTGTAACGCCGCACTGCGTGCCCCCGAAGCCGATGCGGATGTTCTCAAAACCCACCTTCTTCAGCTCTTCTGCGATGCGCTTGCTGGTCTCGACCTCTTCCCAGGATAACTCTGCGTTGGCGTGAAAATGACGGCGAAGCGCGATGATCTCCTGCTCACCCTCCTGAGCCAGAGCTCTGATGCGCTCAATGGAGGCGTTCGTTGTCATTTTTAAGACCTCCTTTATATATGGATGAGATGAATGGACAATTGCTGCATTTCCTCCTTGAACTTCATTATACTAGAATTCCCGGAGAAATGTCCGGTGTGTGCTTGACGCTTCCTTGACATTGACATGAGGCTGCGCTCTTTAACACGTGCTTCGGCCTGATAAGACAAAACTCCAGGCCCTTAAGGGGTGCAGGTGGTGCTTGGATAATATCCCTTACTCAGGCAGCAGCTCTCTATGGACGGCAAAAATTTCTTCGTGGACAGATTTTTTTCTTTCTGTTAGGCTGAAGAGGACGGGGGGAACCCTCCATGTCTCCCGCAAAACATCTTGAGGTGTCCTTGCATGGATAGTCTGGAACGTATGGAGCGTGAGCCCATCATAAAACTCATCATCTCCTTCTCCTTGCCCGGCGTGGCCGGAACCCTTGCCAACTCTCTTTACAACATCGTAGATCGCATCTTTGTTGGAAAAATAGTCGGGACTGAGGGGCTGGCTGCCATCAGCGTTTGCTTTCCCATCATGCTCCTGGGGGTGTCCCTCTGCCTTTTGATCGGGCTGGGTTCTGCTCCTCTCATTGCCATTGCCCTGGGCGAGGAGGACAGAGAGAGGGCTGAGCGTGTTTTGGGGCAGGCCTGCGGGGCGCTCCTGCTCCTGGGAGGGCTTATTTTCCTCGTGGGCAGAGCGAACCTGGACTTTGTCCTCAGGTTATCCGGTGCGGGACCGGCCGTGCTGCCCATGGCGCGGGAGTATTTGCGGATAGTCCTACTGGGCTTTCCTATCTCTCTCTTGGGCTTTGGCCTCAACTTCTGCCTCAGGGCTGAGGGAAGGCCCGGCTTTGCCATGGGGACTCAGGTCCTGGGGGCTCTGGTCAATATTCTCCTCGACGCGCTCTTTATTTATAAGCTGAAGATGGGGGTCATCGGCGCTGCCTGGGGGACGGTCCTCGCTCAAGCTGTCAGCGCAGCTTGGGTGTTCTCGTTTTATCTTCTGCGCCGGGGAATTTTGCGCATCCGTCTTCGCGCCATCACTCCTGACATGAGGCTGCTGCGCCGCATCGGGGCTCTGGGGCTCTCCTCCTGTCTGGCTGAGCTCTCCTTCACGCTTCTGATCGTGCTCTTCAACCAGACACTGAGGCGATATGGCGGGGACCTGGCCGTCTCTGCCATAGGCATCTTCACAGGTTGGGACTCCCTTTTATTTCTTCCCGCCATCGGAATTGGCGATGCCGTCCAGACCCTTTTCGGCTACAATTGGGGGGCCGGCAGGCCCGAGAGGGTCCTGGACTCTCTGAAGTGGGCCCTCGCCCTGACGTCGGGCTACTTTGCTCTGAGCTCCCTTGGGGTCCGCCTCTTCATAGACCCTATGATGCGTTGCTTCACCTCGGACCCGGAGCTCTTGAGCCTGGCTGCAGAGGGGATGCTCATTTCCTACTCCGCAGTTGTGTTTTCTGGGATAGCTCTGGTTACCTCCAACTTCTTCCAGGGGCTTGGAAAAGCTAGGTTAAGCCTGTTTCTCACCCTGCACCGTCAGTTTTTGCTTCTGATTCCGCCCATCCTGATTTTGCCGCCCCTATTGGGGGTAAGAGGGGTCTGGTTCTGTTTTCCGGTGGTGGACCTGGGAGGGGGGGTGCTGGCACTTTTTATGTTGGTGCGTTACTGTAAAAAACTGGGGCTTCTCTCTTATAACAACGGAGTCCTCGAAGGGCATCGAAGTTCGGAGGTGTTTGAAGGTTGAAGAATTTTACATGGTGGAGTCCGACGATTGTTATCTTCGGAAAGGGGACGATCCCCCAGATAGCCGATCAGCTGGAAGCTGTGGGGGCAAAGACTGCCCTGTTGCTCTACGGAGGGCAGGCTGTCTTTAAAAGCGGGGCTTACAGTCAAGTAACCGAGGCCCTGACAAAAAAGGGAATTGCGTTCCCGGAGTTGGGAGGCATCCGCCCCAATCCAAGGGTGGATAAGGTGCGGGAGGGCATAGCCCGAGTCAAGGCCTCTCCTGTTGACGCTATCGTGCCAATCGGCGGAGGGAGTGTTTTTGACACGGCAAAGGCTATAGCTGCAGGTGCGTGCTATGACGGGGACGTGTGGGAGCTCTTTGAGGGCAAGATCGATGGGTTGAAGACGGCCCTGCCTATCTTTGGAGTCCTGACAGCCTCGGCGACGGCCAGTGAGGTCAACACGGTCGGAGTTATCTCCAACCCCGAAAAGCAGGCTAAAACCTCTATCAGCAGCCCATTCCTTTTCCCGCGCGTCTCCATCATCGACCCGGCGGTGCAATTTTCCCTCCCTGAGGAGCAGACGGTGAACGGCGGCATTGACATCATGGCCCATACGATGGAGCGCCTTTTTGACGGCTACGAGGACGCGGAGCTGATGGATGAGCTGGGCTATGCTCTGGTCCGAAACATGATGCGCTTGATCCCGGACCTGATTGAGCAACCGGATAACTACAATGCGCGCGCTGAATACGCATGGGCTGCCTCCATGGCCCACAACGGGAGCCTGGCCTGCGGGCGCCCAACGAGAGGGGATTTTGCCTCGCACAAGCTGGGACACAGCCTCAGCCTCCTCTTTGACGTCCCTCACGGCGCCTCTTTGGCTGTGATGATGCTGGCCTGGGCTCGATATCTTTATCGGAGCCATCCGCTTCCTTTTGCGCGTTTTGCCGACGGGGTCTTTGATGTTTTTGAAGGGACGGAGGAGGAGCAGGCTCTTGAGGGCATTGAGCTTTTGGAGGATTTCTTTCGCTCGGTCGGCGCTCCCGTGACCTTGAGAGAGCTGGATCTCACCGAGGCGGATCTGCCGCATCTCGTCGAGAACGCATCTACCTTTTTACCTTTTGGGGTTCTGAAGGCCTTGGACCGGGCCGATATCGAAGAAATTTATAATCTGGCCTATTGAGGCCCAGGGCGCCTGAAAAGCGCGTTCCTTTTTGAAAAAGAAGCGCGCTTTTGGGCGGTGCTTTTGTACGGGTTTACGGGTCGCCCTTTGACCCTTTGATCCGATTGGGAGGGGTTGTGCATGGAACTGTTTCATGGTCTATCGGCGCTGACATGGCAGCAGCTAGTAATGATCGGCGTGGGGCTGCTCCTCATTTATCTGGCTATTGTCAAGCAGTATGAACCGACGCTTCTGCTGCCTATGGGATTCGGAACACTTTTGGTCAACATCCCCCTTTCGTCCGCCCTGACTCACGTCTTGGGAGGTCAGATCGAGGTTGGGGCGATCAGCCGGCTCTTTGAGTTGGGGATACAGACGGAGTTGTTTCCTTTGCTGATCTTCATCGCCATCGGGGCGATGATCGACTTCACGCCCCTTTTTCAAACCCCCGTGACGATGGTTTTTGGCCTGATGGCCCAGGCCGGCATCTTCCTTACGATGGGCCTGGCGTATTCCACGGGCTTCTTCACAATCCAGGAGGCCGCAGCCATAGGGATCATCGGGGCGGCGGACGGCCCCACCTCCATCTACGTGGCCAACCGCTTCGCACCACAGCTCCTGGGCTCTATTTCTGTTGCAGCTTATTCTTACATGGCTCTGGTACCTATCATTCAGCCGCCCGTCATCCGCCTTCTGACCACAGAGGCAGAGAGGCGCATCCCTATGCCCTACCGTGAAAAAAAGATATCAAAAAAGACGAAGATCTTGTTCCCCATCGTCGTCACCCTTGTGGCTGGCATCCTGGTCCCGGCCTCTGCCTCCCTGATAGGGTTTCTGATGTTCGGCAACCTGATGCGGGAGAGTGGTGTGGTGGACCGCCTGGCTCAGGGAGCGCAGAATGAACTAGCCAATATCGTGACAATTCTGCTGGGGCTGGCGATTTCCAACAAAATGACAGGGGAGGATTTCCTGCAGCCCATGACCTTGGGGATCATGGGACTGGGGCTCGTGGCCTTCGTCCTGGATACGGCTGCAGGCGTGGTGACGGCAAAGGTGCTGAACCTGTTCCGCCACACCAAGATCAACCCCATGATAGGAGCGGCCGGTATATCCGCGTTCCCCATGTCCTCACGGGTCATCCAGAAGATGGCGACGGAAGCTGATAAGCATAACTTCATCCTGATGCAGGCCGTCGGCGCTAATGTCTCTGGCCAGATAGGCTCTGTGCTGGCGGGAGGGCTGTTGCTGGCTTTTCTGGCCGGGTTTTAACATGGGACCATCCCTGTGGATACCCCCCGTGCGTTTCGCGCGACGGGAAACAGTCGGAAGAGGCCGGGCTTGAAGTTTTTCAGGTCCGGCCTTGCCTTTAAGGCAGCTTTTTAGCCGAGCGGCTGCTGCGTCTCCTACGATAAGGTGCCGATAAGGGGGATGCTCTCTTGCTTCTGTTCAGGATGGCAATAGCCAGACGGTGGCTGCCTCGTTCAGGGCCAGACGAACCTCCTGTCGGTTCTCCAGCTCCACCACATACTCTTCATCCTCAACCTGAGTCAGAGTGAGGGTGAGGCCTGGGACAAACCCCATATCCGCCAGCTTTTTACGGTCAGGCTCTTCGGCTGTCAGACGAACAAGCGTACCCTTGTCTTCTGGCTTGACCAGGGTGAGAGGAAGGGGGAGAAGTATCCGCTCCTCAATGGCATCGAACATCTCGTCCACCCAGGGGGCTCTGTCCGCGCGCGCTCTGCGGAAGAATTCGAGCATTGCGTACAGCCTCTCCTCCGTCACCGAGTCGATATAGTGCTCCATGGAGCAAGCCATCTCAGAGGATTTCTCCCTATCCAGGCCCAGAAGCTCGTGAAAAAAGGCTCTCAGGCCTTCGTGGCGTCGGAACACGACCAATCCCTTTCGTCGGCCTCTGTCCGTAAGGTGCATGGCACCATAACGCTCGTGAGTTAGAAAGCCATGAGCTGCCAGCTTCTGAACCGTTGCCGTTACGGTTCCCTTTGTTATTTTCAGTCGTTCCGCCAGCTCGGTCACGGTGACGGGGCGGCCAGTGCTCTCCAAAAGGAAAATTTCCTCAAGATAGTCTTCAATGCGGGGCGTAATCATCGTTGCGCTCCTTGCGGTTTTTTCTCTCCGCGCCTCCGGAACTATCCCCTAAGAAGCGCTCCTCTCAGAAGTGCTCTCCTCGGGGCTACCCCTCCAAGGGTTACCTTCTCAGAAGCTATTCCTCCAGGAGTCGCTCTCAAGGTCGGGAGGCCCGAGGCGGAGAGTCGTCAATCTCTTTAGTGATGCATATCTTTTGAATGCTCTGTCTGGTTAGTTTACCCTATTCTTGAAATCCGTGCAACGAAAATGCGGTCTTTGTCATTGCTCTGTGATAAAGTCACCCCTATAACTGGTCAGTAAGAATGTCACCCCTCCCCCCCCGCGATAAGGCTTGGGATAATACTGGGCATGAGGCAGGAGAGAGTGGAATTGTCACAGAAAGAAATCAAGCGCATCAAGGTCATGGAGTTATTGGTCAATGGGAACCTGACCAACCAGGAGGCTGCGGAAGCTCTGGGTCTCTGTCGGAGGCAGATTATCAGACT
>JAAYOR010000174.1 GCA_012520235.1 Fretibacterium sp. | reverse complement strand
TCCCCGAGTACGGTGGGGACGTCATGCCGGAGTATTATTTTTTGTGTGTGGGGAACTACAAGGAGCGTTATGGCAAGAAGATAGACGACTGGATGCATTTTTTTAAGACCCAGGCGATCCCCGCTGACGCCACTGCGCCCGGTCTCAAGGAGGCCAAGAAGCGTCTGGACTACCTAGCTCTTTCAGCGGAGGACCGCGCGCGTTTTGACCGTTACCAGGACGGGCTGCGCTACCAAGTGAACATAGTGGATAGCGCTCTGACCCGGGGCTTAGCCGAGGGCGAGGCCAAGGGGCTTGCTAAGGGCCTTGCTAAGGGCAGAGCTGAGGGTCTGGAGGAAGGTAGAGCCGAGGGTAGAGAGGAAGGCAATCTTCAGGGATTTGTGAACGCCTGTCGCGAATTTGGCGCTTCTCTGGACGAGACGGTGGCGAGGGTGGCCAGGATATTCAGCCTCTCGGAGGACGATGCCCGTGCCGAGGTTGACCGCTATCTATAAAGAAAGTTCAAGGTTAAAGCTCAAAAATGTGCCGCGGGAAAGATGGAAAAATATCCCGCGGCGCTTGTTTTAAGTGTCTGACTGAGGGAGGGGGGAGTGTGCCCCTTCTTTCAGTCTGCTATCCCCTCTCGTCCAGGATATCCAGGATTATCTGTTCTATGGGGCCCATGCCGGAGGCTATCTTTGCGGCGTTGGCGATGGTCTCCTCAATGTCCTGGCCCACCACACCCTGTGCCTCGATGGTGGAGGAGTCTGAGGCCATGAGCGCGGCGTGATAGGCCTCCATGGCGCCGGTGCCGACCTTGAAAGCGCAGCTCTCCTTGCCCCCGTCGCAGAGCATCCCGATGAGGTTGGAGACCACGGCCTCTACCGCGGTCTTCGCGTTTTGGGTGCTGCCCGTCATGAGGTAGGTCAGGCCCGCGGCCGCGCCTGCGCCGGCTGCGAAAGCGCAGCCGCAGGTGGAGCTGAGGCGTCCCGTGCGGCTCTTCACAAAAGCGGTGGCGAGGTGGCTCACCAGAAGCGCGCGCGCTATCTTTGCGTCGTCCATCCCTTTTTCCTGCCCGTAGAGCGCCACGGGCACGATGGCCGTTATCCCGTGGTTTCCGCTGCCGGCGCTGCTCATCACCGGCATGGGGACGCCGCTCATGCGCGCGTCGGAGGCGGCGGCGCTCCAGGCCTTGATCCTGGAGCCCAGGTCCGCCTTGTCCGGATCGGGGAAGGAGTCGCGGATGGCGCGGCCCACCCCGAGGCCGACCTTGCCCTCAAAACCCCGCCTGGCAATAGCCAGGTTCATCTCCATGCCCTTAAGCAGAAAGGCGAGGTCCTCGTCGTCCGCTTCATTAAGGTAGGACATCACCTCATCCCAGGTCATGGAGACGATGGCCTCAGCGGCCGTGATGGAGGGACCGGAAGCTAAGGGGCCTGAGGTTGAGAGGCCTGAGCCGGATGCGTCTGAGCTGAAGACGACGGCGCCGTCCCTCGTCACCTCGGTGATGTTCGCGTGGCTCTTCCGGATGGTGCAGGAGGAGGAGTGATTGGAGCCTTGCACCTCCGATTTGACGTAGACGCCGCTGGCCTTGCGGTCTGCTGTGATAGTGACCTTGCCGCCGTCGAGGAACTTCTGAGCCTTTTTGACGTTCTCCGGCGAACTCTCCCTCAGGACCTCAAGCCCCCAGTCGGACTTTCCACAGACCAGGGCCAGCGCTGCGGCCACAGCGTTTCCCTTGAGCCCGTCCGTGCCCGGAATACCTACGGCAGCCCCGTTCTTAAAGACGTTGGAGCTCACCGTCACCCGGACGCTTACGGGCGAGTCGCCCGCCGCCTCCAGCTCCTCACGCGCGCGCGCCGTGGCCAGTGCCACTGCCACCGGCTCCGTGCAACCCAGTGCCGGCTTGACCTCTTCTTTCAAAAACTGCTTGAGTGATACTCTGTCGGTACACCCCATGATGCAGGATACTCCCTCCTTCTGTCGCGTGTCTTCTTACTTTTTCGTGGCGTAGACGCAGTCTCGGATGTGGTACAGGTACTTCTCAGGGGTCTTCGGGTCTACTACACATCCGGGGGCAAGGATCACACCTCGGTGCCCGTCACGGTTCCACGCGTCGCGGACCTCATCGGCGATCTTCCCCTCAGCGTTTTCCTCAAGGAGCACCTTCAGGTGGCTCAAACCACCCATGAAGCATTTGTCCGTCAGCTTCCTCGCTTCGTCCATGCCGGGCCCGTCGTCCTGGTCGTGCCAGTTCAATGCCTGCACAGGGTAGTCCGCGCACTCCTTGAACATGACCTGGGAGCCGTGGATGTGCAGGACGTTGAACCATGTGATGCCCTTGAGGGCTTCGAGGACCTGGAGGTCGTACTTCCGGACGAAACGCTCCTGCTCCTCAAGGGAGATCTTGTCGTAGCACGACATCTGCGTCGAGAGGAAAACCCCTTCCGCTCCTCGCTTCATGCTCTCCTTCAGGTAGCCGATGGTGACCTCCGTGATGACCTCCAGACCCTTCTCCAGTTTCTCCGGCTCTTCCCGGAGATGCTTCAGGAGCTGCGCCTCTCCCGCCATCTTCATGGCGTTCGTCAGAGGGCTGAAGGCGGTCTGGATGATGGGGACGTCCTTCGGGATCTCAAGCATGGTGAGGCGAAGGCCCTCAAGCGCATGGAGATATTCCCCGTCCGTGCCGCTGAAACGGCGGAGCTTCGTCCAATCGTCAGCGCTGTGGATGGCGGGCTCTGCCGCCACGGTGGCGAGGTCGAACCCGGGGAAGAACTTGAGCTTCACGCCCCAGTCGATGGTGGCAAGCATGCCGTAGGGGGTAAACTTGATGAAATCCAGATCGTACTTCCTCTGGTACTCAAGGGACAGTTCCGCAAGCTTCCTCGGGTGATGATCAAGGTTCGGGAAGTGCCGCCACAGGCTGAAGGGCAGGCGGTCCGTCTCTTTCTTCTGCAAAGCTGCCTGGATGCGTTCGCGTCGGTTCAATGTAATCAGTCCTCCTTGTCCCGTTCCCGGGAATTTTTTTCGGCTTCAGCTTCAGCTCCACGACCCAGCCATGGAGCGATGTCCAGCCGTTTGAACAGGGACTGTCTCAGGGCTGCCCTGTCCCCCTTTTTCAGGGAGTTGATGAGCATGGTGTGGGAGTTGATGCCGATCCTCATCTGCTCCTCCTGGTAGACCCATCGGTGAAGGGTGCACCGGATCTGATACGAGATGTTCAGCAGCAGCTTCTTGGTCCAATAGCACCCCTCCTTGGGGAGGGAGTACAGGAAGAGATGGAAGTCCATCTCCCGCTCCGCGAACTCGAAGGATTTCGTCTCCTCCGGCTCGTCGGAGCAAAGGACCTCCTCAAGCCTCCGGTTGAGCTCCTCTGCCCGGAGCAGATCTTCCTGCTTCAGGCCTCCCCTGGAGAGGAGGAATTCGAAGAGGTTGTATTCAAGCAGGGTGCGGATCTTGTTGATCTCCTGCACCTCCTCCTCGTGGAAGTCCGCCACAAACCAGCCCCGGTACTTTACTGCCACCACGAGTCCCTGTTCCTCAAGCTCCTTGAGGGCCTCCCGGATGGGGGTTCGGCTCAGCCCAAGGGTCCGGGCGAGCTCTCGTTCGTGGATGCGGTCTCCGCAACGTAGCGTCCTCTTTTGAAAGATCTGCTCCCGGATGTACCGGTCCACCCGCTCCTTCAGTTTTTCATCCGAGTCCGCTGCAAGGGCCTTGAGTGCGGTCATCATCTTTCACCGCCCTGTTCCCCCTCGGAGGAGCGCCGCTCCTCCAGATAGAATGCCTTTCAGGGGACGCTCTGCTTCTCCCTCTTGTCGAAGAGTGAGGAGATCCCGAAAAACGCTATGTGCATAGCCATTCACCTTCCCTGTGCGGTGCGGAGTTTTGTCCCTGCTATTCTCCGCACCGCTGCCTCTCGCCCGTTCCCTTATTTTGCCGTGGTCAGAACCGTCTTGTGGACGAGCTCAAGGTGCGTCTCCGGCGTGGCCGGGTTGATGACGCAGCCGGGCCCCAGGATGACGCCCTTGCCGCCGTTGTAGGCGGCGACCTCCTGCACTTCTTTCACAACCTCGTCCTCTTTCTTGTTCAGCCAGTTCTTGCCCCAGCTCAGGCCGCCCAGGAAGGCTTTGGAGCTGAACTTGCGCACTTCGCTCATGGAGGGGCCGTCGTCCCGGTCGTGCCAGCTGAAGGCGTGGACGGGGTAGTCCTGCAGCTCGCGGATGAAGGTATTCGGGCCGTGGAGGTGCATCACGTTGAACCAGGTGCTGTCCTTGACAGCCTTCAGGATCTCCATGTCGTACTTGCGGACGAAGGTGTCGTGGGTGGGCAGGTCTATCAGGTCGGAGGTGGAGAACTGCGAGGCGTAGAACAGGCCGTCTGCGCCCAGGTCGACTGTGGCTTTGGCGAACTGGATGGTGGTCTGAGTGATGCTCTCAAGAGCCCGGTGGACGCGGTAGGGGTCCTGCTTGATGTGCTCCGCCAGGCTCTTGGGTGTCGCCAGTTTCGCGGCGGTGGTCATAGGGCTGAAGACCGTCTGCAGGAACGGGACCCTCTCGTTCATCATGGAGAAGAGAAGACGCTGTGCCTCAAGGACTATGGCAAACTCGCCCTCGGTCCCGGAGACGAAACGCAGCTTGTCCCAGTCCTCAACCTTCTCGATGAAGGGCTTATGGGGCACGGGGGCATCCACAAAGCCGGGGAAGACGTCCAGGTCGATGCCGTAGTCGATGGTGCTGTACATGCCAAAGGGCATGAACTTCATGAAGTCCAGGTCGAAACGTTTCTGATAAGCGAGGGTCAGCTCGGCCAGGCGGCGGGGATGACGGTCCCGGTTGGGGAAGTGCATCCACATGCTGTAGGGAAGTCGGTCGGTCTCCTTCAGCTGAAGGGCGTTCTCAATGCGCTGTCTGTGAGTCATTTTCATCGGTCATCGTTTCCTTTTTTATAGTATGTGTATTGCATTGCATAAAACACGTCAGGAGAGCTCCGGGAGGAGGTCCTCCCGCTCCATGAGGGGCAGCACCACGCCGGCGTTCTGCTTTTCGGCCTCCCGGTATATGAGGTCCCCGAGGGCGAGGTCGCAGATGGCCATCCCGAGGTTCAGGGCCAGGAGGCGCTCTTCCGGGCTTTTGCGCGCCGGAGTCTGCCCCAGAAGGATGGAGCTCAGCTCGCCGGAGATCTCCGGTTTGCCGCTATAGGCCTCGGGCTCGGTGGTGTAACGTTTCCAGAACTGGGTCTGGTCGTCCGTGAAAATCCGGTCGATGCCTTTAATGACATCGGCATGCCAGGCCCGGGCCAGGTCAAGCCCCAGGCAGAGGGCGCCGGGTCGGATCCAGTCCAGGTAGATCATGGGCTTCATGAGGCCTGCCGTGACCACGATCTCCGAGCTCCTCACGGCCTCCTCCCCGGTCGTTGGGACGAACTCCACGTCCACGCGCGGGCTCATATCGGACAGGAATCGGTCGAGACCTTCCTGAGAGCGGTTGTAGAGGTAAACGCGCTCCAGTGAGGGGAACTCCTCCTTCAGCATGAGGGCGTGGAAGCGGCCCTGAAGGCCGGTCCCCAGGATCGCCAGGGTTTTGGGGTCCTCGGGAGCGCAGAGCCGGGCCGTTATCACCGAGACGGCTGTAGTGCGGGCCACCGTTATCCAGCGGCAGTCCATGACAGCCAGGGGAACCCCCGTCTCGGGGTCGTTCACCACCTGCAGCCCCGTAAACTGGGGGAGGTCGTTGAGCCTGGAGTTCTCCGTCACCCTGCCGAGCCACTTGAGCCCGCAG
>JAAYOR010000173.1 GCA_012520235.1 Fretibacterium sp. | reverse complement strand
AGGATAGGAATAATGCCACCCTAAAGAGTTGTGCTTTCTTTGGCTTTGAAATCTGGCGCGGCCTCGGTCGCGCCAGATTTTTTTGAATCTTGCCCGCAACAAGCCGGGATCAATGAGCTCTCCTTTCCTTGCGAGGAAAATTTATTTCATGCTTGATTTATTTTTTAAACTAGAATATAATCTCCGCATGTCAGGCAAGGTTAAAATCTTTGCCTTTTAAAAACACGAGAGGGAGCGAGAGATATGGAGTTTATCAAAAAAACCTTTGGAGTCTGCCTTGTCCTTTTTATTCTTCTGGCAGGGCTTGGAACGGGGGAGGCGACGGAGCCGATTAAGATAGGCTACCTGGCGACTCTCACCGGTGAGGGGGCTACATGGGGGCAGCATGAGCGTGATGGTGCTCTCCTGGCCATCAGGGACATCAATGCGGCGGGAGGAGTCCTGGGCCGTCCGCTGGAGCTGATCTGTTATGACGTGAAGGGCAAGCCCGAGGATGCGGTGACGGCCGCGCGTCGCTTGATCTATGATGATCATGTTGCAGCCATAGGAGGCACGAACTACAGTGGTATCCAGCTGGCTATCGCTCCTATCGCCGATAAGGGGGAGACGCCGGTCATCTCCAGCACCGCCACGAATCCGGCCGTCACAGTGGATCCCAATACGGGCAAAGTGCGTCCTTATATGTTCCGGATTTGCTACACCGACCCCTATCAGGGCAAGGTCATCGCAGACTATCTCATCAAGAAGTGTGGCGCCAAGAAGTTGGCGATCATCGGGGACGTCGGAGACCCATACTCCGAAGGCCTGACGGAGTTTGTCACCAAGCGGGCGGACGAGCTGGGAGTAGAGAACGAGTTCTGGGCCTTCCGTGGCGGTGACGTGGATTTTCGGGCCCAGCTGACCGCAGCCAGGGAATGGGGGGCAGACGCAGTTGCCCTGACGATGCTCTACAAAGAGATGGGGCTTGTCATCAAGCAGGCGGCGGAGTTGGACTGGAAGCCTTTCTTTATGGGAGGCGACGGCTACAGCCCCAACATCTTTGAAATTGCAGGGGACGCTATGGAGGGAACTTTCTGGGTCTATCCCATGAGCCCCGACGACCCTCTGCTTGATGGCCTGAAGGCTGAATTCAAAAAGGAGTATGGAAAAGACTCCACCGAGGTTCTGAACATGACCCAAGGGTACGACATCATCCTCATGCTTGCCCATGCCATAGAGACGGCCGGCAAGGTTGAAGGCCCTGCGATACGCGATGCCATCGAAAACACCAAAGACCTCAAAGTGACGCACTTCACGTGGACTGTGGACGAGGAACATAATCCCCTGAATAAGCCGGCGGCTATCCTGCAGGCCAAGGATGGAGATTTAGTTTACCTTGAGACTTGGCGCCCTGATTCTGAATAAGACATGACAGTAGGGACTGATGAGAGAGGAACGGCAGGGGCGTCCTGCCGTTCCTCTCTCATTTCTCTCTTTCTCGCTTTATCAAGGTAGGATTTGTTTGCATAAAACCGCTCTTTGCTCTTTCATCGGCATCGGTTCCTCTCTTCGGTCTCCCCCAGCTTCAGAGTGTAAAACCTGTCAATAGCCAGAGAAAATGTCACCCCTAATTGTTCAGATAAAATGTCACTCCTAAGTGCTCAAAGGGAACGCAGCTCCCGAGTCCTGATACTTGTTGGTAACGTAGGGGTGTTCCTTGAAGCT
>JAAYOR010000172.1 GCA_012520235.1 Fretibacterium sp. | reverse complement strand
TCACGTACTGGGTGATGATGTCCCCCTCACCCTCGCCATAGATGATTTTGGCCCGCACCTCAACAGCGCATTCCTTGCCCGCAAAGAACACTTTTGACAACGAGAGCTCGTTGGGGCAATCCTTTCGGTCACCCGTATAGATAACATAGATCTCCGGCTCGGGCAGATTGACGCGGCTACTGGCGTAGAGGTTTTTCCTCGAATCGGTAAAATACCTCCGCCAGGTCTGAGCCATGTAGAGCATGGCGCGGATAAGGATGTTCTCCGTCCATGTGCTCTGGGCTTCCAGGAGGATCATCAGCCGGTCCGACACCATAAAACCAAGGTCATTGTAGAGACCATCCACTAGAATGTTCTCAATGGTGATGTCCTTCAGGTCATCCTCAGTGGTCACCGTATCCTCAGGGTGCAGCGTCTGATAGAGCTGCAGCAGGTACTTTTTGTGGCTGAACAGGTCAGAGAAGACGCTGGCCTTTATCGTGTGCTTCATCCCCTCCGGCACGTGCATCACCTGTGGTTCTGCTTCACCCATACCGAACACCTCCTGATTGACACCATTATTATACAACCTAACGGCCCAGCGTCCCTAAAAGACTATCCGCATAAGTAGGCGGCCGGTACGGATACGGTCTTTATTCTATGAAAAACGTCCAGATTGCGGGGAACGCAAGGTTGACGACAAAGGGAGAAGGGCCCGATGCGGTGGGGCTCTTCGTGAGGAGCGGAGATCTAACCGTGAACGATGACGCCCGCCTGGAGGCACAGGGTGTCGGCACAGGCTATGCCGTGGAGATTCTGGAGGGTGCGTTTACCGTCGAGAATCAGAACAACGTCACCTTGATCGCAGAGGACGCAAAGCATCAATCCTCCGTCCCTGTAGAAGAGAAGAAGGACAAACCCGGATCCAGCGGTGGCGGTGACGACAGAAAACCAGGTGGCAGTGGCGGATGCAGTGCAGGCACAGGCGCGATAGTGGCCTTCGCGCTCCTCGGCCTTGCCCTTTGCAAAAAGAAGGACTCGTAAACCTAACCTGACAGGGTAGGTTGCTGAGGCTGAGCAAATCGCATGAAGAAATCCCCCAGTCATCAGGCTGGGGGATTTCTTCTTCCATAAACCGTGAACCACGCGAAGGAGACGAAAAAGGAAAAGCAGGCTCTAGTTGCCAAGCTAAATGCAACACCGGAATTGATATAATTTTCTTGTACAGAGCGTGGGGTTGTCCCGCGGATGGATTTGAATCGTCATTTCATAGCAGGAGGGAAGGAAACATGAGAAAATTCAGTAGCGGGTTTGTCGCTTTTTGCCTGCTTCTCCTCCTCCTCTTTGTCGGAGGAGCTTTTGCCTTTGGACGCAGCGCGCCCCTCTCCCCGGAATTTCTGCGATACCGAGAGGAGCTGACCAGAAAAGGAGAGCGCAGGCCCGGACTGAAGGGAGCTGGGCCTGAGAAGGACAGGCCCCTGGGGTACGTCCCCTCCCCCGTGGACCTGTCGCATCTGGCAGGGGCGGACTACTCTCGGTTCATG
>JAAYOR010000171.1 GCA_012520235.1 Fretibacterium sp. | reverse complement strand
TATTCCAACCCTGCGAAAGAATACCACAACATGCTCCTCTTGGATACTGAGCGCACAATTCTCAAGATGTTATTGACATATGCCCAAAACAAGCTATAATGAGACTTAAAAGTGGCATATGCCGCAAATCATGATTAGGGAGATGATGTTAAAGATGCCGGGTATGGATGGAACAGGCCCGCGAGGGATGAGAAACTTTGCAGGTTTTGGACAGGGAAGAGGCCGGAGGGGCGGGGCCGATATGCCTCGTGGACAAGGAAGAGGCCGACGCGCTGATATGGGGCGCCGGCAAGGGAGAGGCCAATGCGCCTTCATAGGGCGTGGCCGTAGGATGGGGCTCTGTCCCCCTGTCAGGATGGAGGACCGAGACTCACTGCTCACCGCCAAAGCTCACCTGCAGGAGCAGCTTGCCGAGGTTGAAAGACAGCTTCAGGAAGCCTAGTCAAAAGAGTCAAAAGTCCGACTGACGTGCAACGGATGCCTGGGGAACATCCCGGGCATCCGTCCTGATAAGGAAGGAGGAATCCATGGCTCGACCAAGAAAATGCAGGAAAGTCTGCGGCCTTCCCGAGGTCAGAGAATTCACCCCTATCGCATCCGACAGAGCAGAATGTCCTGAGGCTGTCATCCTGACGGTGGATGAGTATGAGGCTATCCGCCTGATTGACAATGAGGGACTCTCTCAGGAGGAGTGCGGGAACTTCATGCAGGTCGCGCGGACAACCGTACAGCAAATTTATGAGAGGGCGCGGAAAAAGGTTGCCCATGCCCTGGTCCACGGAACTGCCTTAAAAATTGAGGGTGGCACCTACCGGCTTTGCGACGGAGAGGAGTCGCGCTGTGGCGGCTGCCGCAGACGTCGGCATGGGCGCGGCAGGAGGCTGAACTCGGCCTGAGCCCTCCTCAGGCCAGGTCGTCACACTATATAAAGACACGGCACGCCGGACAGACCGCAGGAAGCAAAAAAAAAAGAGCCGCAGACCTTTTTCTTAAGACCCGCGGCTCCTTTTATTTTCTCGGACTTTGGTCAGGAAAGCTCACTCACTTGGAAAATTCGTACAGAAAAATCGAACCATCTTCGCCACTCATGCAGACAGCAAAATACCTCGTCGTGCCGTTCTCATCCACATAGGATATTCCTCGGCTGGGCATGCTCCCGGGGAAGGACATCCTGATGACAAGGGGACGTTCCGGCGACAGTTCGTCAGCGGAATACAGCTCCTTGATAACATCAAAAACCTCCTTGCCATCTTTATCCACCTCTGTAATAGTGGTCTCAAAGTACTTGAAGTCCTTCACCACAACATTTGCTGAAAAGACAACCTTGATCTGATACTCCGTATCATCGTCAATAAACTCTTCAAAGGCATCTTTTTGAGCCAGAAACTCTTCCCCCGCCTCCTCGACGCGAACAGCAGCCTCTTCAGTTTGTGCGCTGCAGACACCGCCAGCGGCAAGAGTAAAGACCATCATCACTGCAAGAATTGATATTAAAAGACGTTTCATACCTTCAACCTCCATTCAGGTTACACTCCCAAATTGCAAATCACCCCACCGGCTCTGTCCGGTAAAACCGGTATTTATGATAGCGCAGCGGACGCTTTTTGAAAAGCCTGAAGTCGATGGGCAAAGGCGCAGCGTATCAACCCCTCTTTCCTTTCACTTTCAGACCTCGCCCTCTACAAAATCCACTTCCTGTCAATTTTGCGACGGCAAACCGTGAACAGCGCCGCCGTAAAAGCCAACAGCATCCCGAAGCACAAGACCGGTGAGAGAGTGTTCATACCCGTGATCGCGCCGTTGAGGACGTCCGTTCCGTAGGTCAATGGCAGGCAGTAGGATACAGGGCGTAGGAAGACCGGTAGGCTTGAAATCGGCACAAACAGCCCGCAGAGAAACAACATCGGAAAGCGGAAGAAATTTGAAAAGGTCTGTGCTTCAAACACCTGCTCAGCCGATACCGCTATAAGAAGCCCCATCAGAGCAGAGGTTATGGCGATCATCAAAACGGCGTTCAGCACCAAACCCCAGCTCACCGCGCTCAGATCAACAAAAAAGGCTGCAAAAACCACCGGGACAAACGCGTTGAAGACACCGAACAAGACGGTTCCCGCAATTTTTGCCAACACCATTGTGTTCAGGCTGATGGGAGCCAGCAGAAGCCGCTCAAACGATCTGCCGCTCCGCTCAAAGGTGATGGTGACAGCGAGCATGGAGGTTGTGCCGAACAAGACGCTCATGGCAATCAAACCGGGCAACAGCTCCAGGACGCTCCCGTCAGGAGAGCGGATGAGCTGCATCAGGGTCCATGAAAGAGGAAAGATGATGCCCCAGCTGATGTTTGGCGGCTTAAGG
>JAAYOR010000170.1 GCA_012520235.1 Fretibacterium sp. | reverse complement strand
GCCGATCGAATTTGTTCATAAGCCTGCCCCACCAGTGACGCCGCCGGAGATCCCACAAAGACCCGCCTTCCTCCAAGCGCTAAACCGGAGGCGATCAGGGTCAGAGCCTGCGCTCCGAGGGGCGCATCCAGAAAGACGAAAGAGGCAGCGCTGAACCTCACATCTGAGCCATTCAGAAGGGCGACGTCAGGATGCTCCTCCGCCAAAAGAGCGACACTTGAGATAAAAAGCTCTGCAGTACTTCGCTCCATACTCATAACGCCGCTCCCTCCAGCTCTCCCAGGAGGCGCTCTGTCGTCTGGCGATCGAGAGCCTGTTCTGCACAGGGAAAAGAGGCCTCCAGTGAGGGAATGCCCTTGCCCGCTAGCGTATGAAGCAACAAAACCCCAGGAGAGGAGATAGGCAAAGAGGAAAGGGCCTGTCCCATCTCAGCCATATCATGCCCATCCGCTTGGATAACAGGCCATCCAAGCAGTTCCAAACGCTTCAGCAAAGGTGCCTCAAGCCCCTGGGCAGAAACGGAGGCGGCTCCGTTTCGGGCAACCTCCCGCTTAAGGATGAGCGTGATGGCGACAGAGGAGGACACGGAGTCAAGGGCCTCAAACGTCTCCCACGTCGATCCCAGCCCCATTTCCATAGAACCCGTCAAACAGAAGACACGCGCATGACTCCCTCGGGCACGCAAAGCCAAGGCAAGCCCCAGAGCAATCCCCAATCCCATCCCTGAAGCGCCGCAGGAAACATCGACCCCAGGAGTTCGTCGATACTCGGGAAAAGTCTGAAGCATACTGCCCAGGCGTCTGTAGTCCCAAAGCTCATCCTTGCGAAAAAAACCTCGCTCCGCCAGAACGGCGTAAAGTGCCGGCGCGGCAGCTTTATGGCTCAAGACAAAACGATCCCGCTCCTCAAAGAGAGGG
The DNA here is from genome assembly GCA_012520235.1 of Fretibacterium sp. GTDB lineage: Bacteria > Synergistota > Synergistia > Synergistales > Aminobacteriaceae > JAAYOR01. The sequence continues at coordinate 12,658 of JAAYOR010000170.1, read as the reverse complement.
CGCTTCGGCTGAACGTCCAAAACAGCCCCATACAACCACACCAGAATGTCGACCGCAGCCAGAGAGGAACTCAAGTTCCCGGAGCGCGCCATCCCCAGCATCTTCACTACATCGCGCCTCACATTGAGGGAACGCTCCTCCAGCTCGTTCAAAAAGTCCGCCTCCATGCAGCCCACCCTTTTCGTCGCTTTTCTTTGTGGTTCCTGCTGCAAGGCAACCGTAACACGAGCGCCCTAATCTTCAGGGCCACTCTGTAAGGTTTTCGCAGAGCCTTGTTTGTCCGTGGAAAGGCACCCGCGTCAGGCTTCCTGAGGGGAAACAGCCGCCCCGGAAGGGGCGTAGCGCTCCCTCATCTCAAGTGCAGCCGCAATGTCCTGGTTACCCCATACGGCCAACAAAAGCTCATTGATAGAAAGCTTTCGCTTCTCCCGAAGCTCTCCCCACAGCCCCGGCGGTATAAAAGCCCAGACGCGAAACGAGCCGCCCTCCCCCTCTCCCATAGAGGAGAGAGCCAGATAACCCGAGCGAGGGTTGAAGAGTAGAAGCGGTACCGTGTTTTGAGAGGTCATATGTTGGAGGTCGTCCAAGGAGAAGTTGAGCGCTTCAAGCTCTTGAATATCTGCCTCCTTCGGTAAGGCAAGGAGGGAAAACCACATCCTGGGCCGGTTCTCATGAGACTGAACGTCAAAAGACCCCGGGCCTGCTCGCAGCCAGGTGCGGATTCGTGTGATAGTCTCAAACTCCCCCCTAAACAACGCAAAGCGCACCACCCAATAACATTTTCTGAGGAGCTCGTCGTTCTCAACGAGGGCCATGAAAGCCTCCTCATCCTGGAAAGGGGCCCCATCCTTAAAGGCAGGATGCGAGCGCAGCATACCCCTGAGGATAAGCACCGTGGAGAGATGGTCCCCGGGCGGCGGTGTCTGAGAGAGCAAGGCACTCCGGATACACGTCACAACAGCTCCAGACAGGATAATTTGCGTTACCTCGTCGAGCTCCAGAGTCACCGACTGTCCGTCAAAAAGGGAAAGATCTTCAAAAACCCCTCCCGGTTTGCCCCACAACCATTGATCGCAACCTTCGAGGGAAGAGTGCCCCAACAGGCAACGGTTATAAGGCAACAAAAGCGTCACCTGCGGTCCCGAAACGTCAGGGAGTCCGACAGGGAGCGAGGCCTCAGGCAGGGCAGCCAGGAGACCGTTGGACATCAATTCAAAAACCAAGGTCGCTCCCCTCCTTTTGAGCAAAAAATTTCTTGAAGAAATAGATTTCAGCAGCAAGGCTCTTTCGAGCCTCAAACCATCCAGTTTCATCTCTGATGCTTACTAAGCTTACCATAATAACCGCTCAAAAACATCGAAAGCTCCCCGGGAATGTATGGAGGAGACCCTCAAAAAACGGCGCAGGCAAAAGTCCCCCGCGCCTTTCCTTTCACTCCTCCTTCTCAAACGTCAGGGTTCCGTCGTTCACCTGCAGGCTGATTGAATCGCCCTCTTTGATGTTGCCGGCTATCAACTCCCGTGCCAGCTTCGTCTCCACATTGCGCGCAAGGTAGCGCTTCAGAGGACGTGCCCCGTACACGGGATCATAAGCAGCCTCAGCCACGAAATCCAGAGCCTCTTCGCTTGGCCCCAGGGTGATCCGGCGCTCCGCCAGACGCTCCATAAGGCCTCGCAGGAGCATACTGACGATCTTGCGGATCTCCTCGCGCCGCAGCGGCTTGAACAGGACGATGTCGTCGATACGGTTCAGGAACTCCGGTTGGAACGAGGCTCGCAAAGCATCCATGACTGCCTCACGTGTCTCCTTCTTCAGCTCTCCATCCGGTGTTATGCCCTCCAACAGAAGCTCCGCGCCGATGTTGCTCGTCAGAATCACTATCGTGTTTTTAAAATCCACCACGCGCCCCTGGCTGTCCGTGACCCGCCCATCGTCCAGCATCTGGAGCAGGACGTTGAACACATCCGGATGAGCCTTTTCGATCTCGTCAAAGAGAACGACCGAATACGGCCTGCGGCGCACCGCCTCGGTGAGCTGCCCCCCTTCGTCGTACCCCACGTAGCCGGGAGGAGCCCCTACCAGGCGAGAGACGGAGAACTTTTCCATGTACTCGGACATGTCAAACCTCACTAGGTTCTCCTCCGAATCGAAAAGGGCCTCGGCCAAAGCCTTCGCCAACTCCGTCTTCCCGACGCCGGTGGGGCCCAGAAAGATGAAAGAGCCTATGGGACGTCTGGGGTCCCGGATGCCGCTACGTGCCCGGAGCACCGCATCGGCCACGAGATCTACCGCCTCGTCCTGTCCTACCACGCGCCGGTGCAAGACCTCGTCAAGCTTCAGGAGCTTCTCGCGCTCACCCTCCACCAGGCGACTCACGGGGATGCCCGTCCAATGGCTCACGATATCGGCTATCTCGTCTTCCGTGACCTCCTCACGCAGGAGTTTACCTGAGAGGGCCTCCTCCGCCTCTGTCGCCTCTTTGGCCTTCAACTCCTCCTCAAGTTCCCTGAGCCTGCCATAGCGCAGCTCCGCCACTTTATTCAGGTCGTATTGCTGTTCGGCCCTCTCGATTTCAGCCTTCACCGTATCTATCTGGTTACGTAGCTCCCGCACGCCGGATATGGAGTTCTTTTCCGCATCGTACTGAGCGCGCAGGGCATCCGCTTCGGCTCGGGCCTCCTGAAGCTCCTTTTGAAGGGCCTTCAGACGTTCAGCAGAAGCCGCGTCCTTCTCTCGTTTTAAGGCCGCTTCTTCTATCTCAAGCTGCATCATGCGCCGCGAGGCGGCGTCCAGCTCCGAAGGCAGGGAGTCTATCTCCGTCCGGATCATCGCGCAGGCCTCGTCCACCAAGTCGATGGCCTTGTCCGGCAAAAAGCGATCCGTAATGTAACGGTCGGAGAGGGTCGCCGCAGCCACAAGCGCGTTGTCCCTTATGCTCACCCCATGGTGCACCTGCAGTTTCTCCTTCAGCCCGCGCAGAATGCAGATGGTGTCCTCCACGTTCGGCTGCTCGACCAACACGGGCTGAAACCGCCGGGCCAGAGCCGCGTCCTTTTCTATGTGTTTGCGGTACTCGTCAATAGTTGTGGCACCGATACAGTTCAACTCTCCTCGTGCCAGCATTGGCTTGAGCATGTTCCCGGCGTCCACTGCACCCTCAGCCGCCCCTGCTCCCACGATGGTGTGCAGCTCGTCTATAAAGAGAAGGATACCTCCATCGCTCTGCTTGACCTCGTTCAGGACAGCCTTGAGGCGCTCCTCGAACTCTCCGCGAAACTTTGCGCCTGCGATGAGAGAGCCCATGTCAAGCGCAAAGACCGTCCGGTCCTTCAGGCCCTCCGGGACGTCGCCCCTCACGATGCGCTGCGCCAGCCCCTCAACGATCGCTGTCTTCCCAACCCCGGGGTCCCCTATAAGGACGGGGTTGTTCTTCGTCTTTCGGCTAAGGATCCGGATAACGCGGCGAACCTCCTCGTCCCGGCCAATGACCGGGTCCAGCTTACCCTCTCGAGCCATTACCACGAGGTCGCGCCCATATTTTTCCAACGCGTCATAAGTCGCCTCAGGTTCGGCGCTCTGGACCCTCTGAGCTCCCCGCACCTCCGTGAGGGCCTTCAGGAACGCCGACTCGGTAATTGCAAGCCTGCTGAAGATGCGCCCCAGATTGGAGCTGCTACCCTCCGCCAGCATCTCCAGGAAAAGGTGCTCCACTGAGACATACTCATCCTTCAAGTTCTGTGCCCTTTTTTCTGCCGCGTTCAGCAGCTTATTCAGCCGCTGAGTCACGTAAACCTTTCCTGCCTCAATGCCGCTACCCGTGACCTTCGTCTTGCGAGAAACCTCGTCAGCCACAAGCTTTTCCAAAACCTTCGGATCAACCTGCATCTTATGCAGCATACGAGGGATCAGCCCTTCTCCGTCACGCAGAAGGGCCAACAGAAGGTGCTCGACATCCACTTCCTGGTTGGCATACTCTACAGCCAGACTCTGGGCCTCCGCCAGGCTCTCCTGGCTCTTGCGAGTGAGTTTATTGAAATCCATGGTTAATTCCCCCCTGTCAAAATTTATTTGACCTTTAATGACCAAATTATAATTCCGTACCCAAACCTCCGCAATCCGCCATTTATCGTAAGCGCGGTGGAAGCACAGGGCAAAGGTTTCAATTTACCACAGAATGCGCTAAACTTTGGGTTACCATTGAGCTTATTTACTTAAACTTCGCGCAGACTAAAAAACGAAAAAAACAAAGACAGTGAACCACGAGCCACACGAAAGACACGAAAAAAGAAAAACAATTAACCACGGAAAACACGGAAAAGACACGGAAAAAATAGTTCAAAGTTATCAAGTTTGTAAAGTTCAAACTAAGGGTTAAACATCTTTGAACTTTGAACTTTCTTCAACAAGGCATCTGAGAAGTTTGACTTCTTTGTAATTTTAAAAAAGATCTGCGCTCCTGAGCTGAATCCTTCAGATGTAGAAGGGAGGAGAAGCTCATGAGCAGCGAGCGAGGGGGAGCGTCTTGAGTCATAATCACGAAGAAAGGATTTATCTCTCTCCCCCTCACATGAGCGGAGACGAGCTTACTTTGATCGAAGAAGCCTTCGCCTCAAACTGGATTGCCCCCCTGGGACCCCACGTGGACGCTTTTGAGCGTGAGACTGCTGTCCATACGGGAAGAAAGGCTGCTCTGGCCCTCTCCTCAGGGACGGCAGGGATCCACCTGGCAGCCGTGCTGCTGGAGATAGAAGCGGGCGACGTCGTCTTCTGCTCCTCTTTCACCTTTGCGGCGACGATCGCGCCTTTTTATCACCTGGGAGCGGAATGCGTGTTCATCGACTCCGAGCCGGACTCCTGGAACATGAGCCCTCAAGCACTGGCCCGCGCACTCGAAACGGCCTCGGCCCAACGCAGGCTCCCAAAAGCTGTCGTGGTCGTCAACCTCTATGGCCAGAGCTGCAACATGGACCCCATCCTGGCCCTATGCCGACAGTACGGTATCCCTCTCCTGGAGGATGCAGCCGAATCCCTCGGAGCACTCTACAAAGGCCGTCCTTCGGGATCCTTTGGAGCCTTTTCCGTCTTCTCCTATAACGGCAACAAAATACTCACGACCTCGGGCGGCGGGATGCTCCTCTCCGACGACCCGGGGCAGATCGACAGGGCACGTTTTCTCTCGACTCAAGCCCGGGACCCTGCCCCCTGGTATCAGCACTCTATCTTAGGCTGGAACTACCGCCTCAGCAACGTCCTGGCCGCGATCGGACGCGCTCAGATGCGCCATCTTCAGAGCCGGGTTGAGGCACGCCGCAACATCTTTAAACGCTACTTTGAAGCCCTGAAGGACGTTCCGGGCATCTCCTTTATGCCCGAACCTCTGTGGAGCCGCTCCACTCGATGGCTCACTACCCTGGCCCTGAGACCTCCTATCCGCATCTCTCCCTTTGAAGTCCTGGAACGCATGGAGGCGCGTAACATCGAAGGGCGCCCTCTCTGGAAACCCATGCACCTGCAACCCGTGTTTGCAGGAGGAACGTACTGGCCACATGAGGAAGGGCATGATGTCTCGGGAGAGCTCTTTTCATGCGGACTCTGCCTGCCCTCCGGCTCCTCTCTCTCCGAACCCCAGCAGGAGCGGGTTATAGAATGCTTGAAGGAAGTTCTTGAAGCATGAAGCGTCTTCTGGACGCCCTGCTCTCCCTGGCAGCATTGCTTCTTTTGGCTCCCCTCCTGATGGCTCTGGGGCTCCTGATCCGAAGACGACTGGGCCATCCGGTGCTGTTTTCCCAACTCCGTGCGGGAAAAGACGGCCGCCCTTTCCGCCTCTATAAGTTTCGCTCCATGACGGAGGCTCGGGACGAGGACGGCGCCCTCCTACCGGATGCCGACCGGCTGACGCCTTTTGGACAAAAACTGCGCTGCACCAGCCTGGATGAACTGCCTCAGCTCTGGAACGTGCTGAAAGGTGATATGAGCCTGGTGGGGCCCCGCCCCCTGCTGCTGGATTACGTCCCCCTCTACAGCGAGCGTCAGAGGCAACGCCTGAACGTCAAGCCCGGTCTCACAGGCTGGGCTCAAATCAAAGGCCGCAACACCTTGAGCTGGGAAGAAAAATTTGAGCTGGATGTCTGGTATGTGGAACGGCAAAGCCTTTGGCTGGACCTCAAAATTCTGCTGCAAACCGTCGGAAGCGTCCTGAGGCGCAAGGGCATCTCAGCCTCGGGGGAGGCTACCATGCCGAGATTCACAGGTTCCGGGAGGCGGACAGACTGAAGGACGTACGCCCGTAGGAAACAGATAGATTAGGTAAAGGAGCCATTGGTATGCAAGAAATCATCAACATCGTGGTGCCGGATCGTCCGGTCTCCCCCGAGAGCGTCATCGCCGTCGCGGCACTGGCGGACTGCTCCCATGCATGACCTCGTCATCTATGGCGCAGGGGGGGTAGGGCGGGAGGTCGCCGAGATAGTCCGTCGGATCAACGAGCGCCATCGAATCTGGAACTTCCTGGGCTTCCTGGACGATAATGAGCCCGCCGGGACGGAGCGGGAGAACGGAACGGTCCTCGGGGACCTTGAAGTGGCCGTGAACTTTGAACGCCCCCTTGACGTAGTCATCGCCATCGCGCGCCCTAAGTCGAAAAAACAGATTTACGAAGCCCTCAAGCCTCTCCCTCACATCCACTTCCCCCACATCATCGACAGGGACGTGACCTTGTCCTCAAAGGTACACCTGGAGGAGGGCGTCATCATCTCCCACCTCTGTTCGCTCTCCCTCTCGGTGACGCTCGGCAGATGCGTCTTTCTCTACACGGGATCCAACATCGGACACGATTCCGTCATCGGAGACTTCTGCTCCGTCCTGTCAAACGTCAACGTATCAGGCAACGTCACGGTCAATTCCGAGACCTTGATAGGCTCAGGCGCCTCCATTTTACAGGGGCTGCGGGTCGGAAAAAACTCAACCGTGGGGATAGGAGCCGTCGTCCTGGACGACGTGCCGGACAACTGCACGTTTCTGGGCAACCCGGCTCAGAAACTCAGGCAATGAACAAGATTGACCTCGTCTCTGACGCCATTATCAACCCCCAAAAACGCTCCGGCTGCTGACTTCCGGAAGCGCGATGGGGTGTGAATCTGCGGAATCTGACTGGACCCTGAGTAGGCTTCGTCTCCTGAAAGGAAAATGCTCGTATGCCCAAAAAGCTCTTGATCGTCACCACCATCGCCACCACCCTCAAGGCCTTCCTGCTCCCCTACGCCCGACACTTCCGGGAGAAAGGCTGGCAGGTGGACGCTCTGGCCCGCGATGCCTCCTGCCTTGAAGATCTGGCCGAGGCCCGGCAGGGCTTCGGCCGTTTCTACGACGTCCCTTTCTCACGGAGACCCTGGGAGCTCCGAGGAGTTCGAGCAACGGAGAAAAGCATCCGCGAGTTGATCCTTCATAAGGGCTATGACATCGTCCATACCCACACCCCCGTGGCCTCCTTCGTGACCCGCCATGCGCTCTCCGCTCTGCCCCGCTCTCTGCGTCCGGCGGTCGTCTATACCGCCCACGGCTTTCACTTTTTCAAGGGAGGGCACCCCCTGAAAAACTTCCTCTACCGCTCCCTGGAACGCCGGGCCGGTCGCTGGACCGACCACCTCATCGTCATCAATCAGGAGGATTATCAGGCAGCTCTGAGGCATAAGCTCATCCCCCCTGAGAGCCTCAGCCTGCTCCCGGGCGTGGGGCTGGATCTCTTGAGCTACTCAGCCGACAATTTCAACACGGAGGACGTCCGGAAAATCCGCTGTGAGCTTGGCCTGAAGCCCGGCGAATTCTTGTTCCTGATGGTTGCCGAGTTCAATAGCGGCAAGCGCCACAAGGACGCCCTGAGCGCGCTGGCCCTCACCCGGCGAAAGGATTTCCACCTCGCCCTGGCCGGGGACGGCCCTCTGAAGGAGAGCGTTCGTCAGCAGGCTGAGACTCTGAATATCGTCTCGCAGGTCCAGTTTTTGGGGCATCGTTCGGACGTGCCGCTCCTGATGCTCGCCTCCTGTGCCACCGTCCTCCCTTCGGAGCGCGAGGGACTCAACCGCAGTGTCATGGAATCGCTCTCTCTCGGAGTGCCCGTCTTAGGGGCTGACAGTCGGGGGATCCGTGAGCTCCTGACCTCTCCCGAGCGAGGCAGGCTCTTTCCGACCGGGGACGCAAAGAGCCTGAGCGACGCGATGATCGCCGCTGCAGAGGCCCCCTCTCCCGTCAGACCGAAGCCGGACCCTCAGTGGGACATCCGCCATCTCCTGGCAGAACATGAGCGCATCTATCAGAGTTTGAGGAAGAGAGCCTGAAGTTTTTTGCCAGTTTTGCCGACTTTATCAGCAAAAAACCTTATGAAAAAACCCGGAGCGCTGCTCCGGGCTGCCTTTTTTCCATCTCTTTTACCTTTTTGCGTTTTCAAAGCGCGTGATCTCCCGCCGGAAGATCAGCCGCACCGTGTCGGTTGGGCCGTTGCGGTTCTTGGCCAGAATAAGTGAAGCCTCCTCGTAGGTGTCGGGGTTGGACTCCTCATAGTAGCCGGGCCTGTAGAGGAACATCACCGTATCGGCGTCCTGCTCAATGGCGCCTGAGTCCCTCAGATCGGAAAGCATCGGTCTCTTATCCTGACGTTTCTCCGTCTCACGCGACAGCTGGGAGAGGGCGACGACTGGGCAGTTCAACTCGCGGGCCACGCCCTTGAGCATCCGGGATATTTCCGCAACCTCCTGCTGACGGTTTTCCATGGGGCGCCCGCCAAAGGTCATCAGCTGCAGGTAATCCACGACGATAAGACCAAGGTTCTCATGCCGGGCCTTAAACCGACGGCAGCGGGCCCGAAAATCCATCGTCGTCAGCATTGAGCTGTCATCAATGTAGATAGGTTTCTGAGTCAGCCTACCCGCCGCATTCATGAGGTCGTCCCAGTCTGACCGTCCGATGACTCCGGTGTTCATCGCGTTGATGTTGACCTGCGCCTCCGCGCCTAACATGCGCAGCAGCAACAACTCCGCGGACATCTCCAGACTGTAGATCAGCACGGAGGCCCCCGAGTCCCCGCCCCCGAACTGAGCGATGTTGAGAGCAAAAGCCGTTTTTCCCATCGAAGGGCGCGCCGCGATGATGTTCAGGCTCCCTGGCTGAAAGCCGCCTATGAGGCGGTCCAGGTCCACAAAACTGGTCTCGAAGCCAGTGAAATCGCTGCCGCTACTTCTGCGTCTGAGCTCAATATTCTGAATAGCCGTACCAAGGAGTTCCCGGACCGGGAGAAAATCAGCGCGGTTGTTGTTCTCAGATATCTCAAAGATTATTCGCTCGGCCTCATCCATCACCATCGAGCCTTCAAGATCGCTGGAGTACCCCAGGCTCACTATCCGGCTCCCCGCCTCAATAAGCCGCCTCTTAACCGACTTCTCTCTCACTATCTCCGCATGATAGCCGACGTTGGCGGTGGTCGGGACCTCCGCCACCAAGGAGGCGAAAAAAGGCTGTCCCCCCAGGCGTTCGAAAAGCCCCCGCTTCATCACCTCTTCAGTGAGGGTCACCAGATCGACCGGGCTGCTTGCAGCGTACATGTCAAACATAACCTCAAAGGCAGACCGGTGTTTTAAGTCATAAAAATCCTCGGGCTTCAGGATCTCCAGAGCAATTCCCAGGGCTTCGTGCTCCAAAAGGCACGCGCCCAGAACAGCGCGTTCAGCCCCCAGGTTTTGAGGCGGAACGCGGTCATAGGGCTGCATCTCATGCATCTTAGTCGTTCTGGACGTCGACCTGAAGGACCATCTCCACCTGGACCCCGGGATGGAGCCTCAAGGTCACAGGATGAGAGCCCGGTTGCTTGATCGGCTCCGAAGTCTTCACATCCCTCTTGTCAACCTCCACCTGATGCTGCTCCAGGAGCGCCTCCGCTATCTGAGCGCTCGTCACGCTGCCGAAGAGCTTGCCGCTCTCGCCGCCCGTCGCAGCTACGCGAATCACCTTGCCCTGCAAGCGCGCCTTGGCCTCCTGAGCTCCCTCCCGGAGCTTGGCTTCCTTGAGCTTTTGACTGCGCTGCCTCTCCTTCAGCTCCGCAACCTTTCCGGTCGTAGCCTCATCAGCCAGGCCACGGGGCAAGAGAAAATTGCGCGCATAGCCGTCGCTGACCTCCACAAGGTCCCCCGCACGTCCGAGTTTTTTGACATCCGACTTTAAAATGACCTTCATCGCATATGCCCTCCAACGGACGTCACGCCCCCGTCCTATTCAGACGGACACGAACGTCGAAAAAAATATCTCCAATCCCCAGAAAAACGAGCCAGGGCCAGAATAACGGCAAGGAAAGCAAGAACAACCCAAGCAGCTTGAAAACAGTCGCCACCCTGAAATGATGGAAAAACCACCAGGCTAAAGCCGCCCCTTGAAGGAAAAAAAAGATGTTGACCAGAATCTTCAGGTTCATCGCCGTCACAGCCAGAGGAGAAAAATCTGAGAGCTCCTCAAACAGCAAGGGCAGAAGAAATGCCAGCAGCATGGCCCACATGAGACTTTTGGGAAAACGCCAGTCCCGGAAGGGCGGCAAAGAGGGCAAGGACGTCTCGCGCTTTCTCTGCAGCACCTCGCAGAGCTTATAGTTGACGAAGGAGTCCAGCCCCGCCAGAATCACCAGAAGCGATGGGAACATATGAGGAAGGACCCGAAGCATCTCCTCAATGGCCTCTTTCAGGAGGAGGGCCTGAGAGCCTTCCCCGCCCCAGATGTCCGGATACATCTCCTTCAAGACCGCGCGCAGAGGGTCGACCTGCGGCAATAGAGGGTTGGCACCCGTCATAATGTAAAAAAACCCCGTAAGGCAAAGCTTGATGAGGATAGAGACCCCGACGCAGATGAACAGGCTCTCCCCTCCGGTCAGCCTGGCGGAGGAGCTCTCAGCCCTGGGCCTCCATCGGGCCGGCAGGGCCAGAGCATAACACAAGAGCCCCTCTGAAAAGAGAAAGTAGGCAGCCCAAAGCGGGCCCATAACCGTCAAAACCACAAGGAGCACAGTACCCAACCCCGCCGTCATCCATGCGCCCCCCTGGCGGAGCCCCAGAAGAGCCAGAGGGGTTGGGCAGAAGAGAATCCCCCAAAAGCCGAAGTGCGGTATATGGACCCCCCCTAAAAAGAGCAGCGTCGCAAGAGAAGTCAGGGCCACCCAGCGACTCAAAGAGGGGCGCGGCACCCTGGAGGGGCCGTGATCGGGTTCCGTCATGGAATTTCCCTCCTTGCAAATAATAAAAGGGGAGAGGTCAGGCGCCTCTCCCCTGCTCTATCTCAAAAACGAAGGCTGGATGTTCGGCCACAAAGGAGGAGTCGGTTCGCGCCGCCCTTCGCCCTTCGATGGGGAACAAGAGCCCTCAGTCCAGAGTATAAGGGAGCAACGCCATATAGCGAGCCCGTTTAATGGCCTCCGTCAGAAGCCTCTGATGCTTGGCACAAGTGCCCGTCACGCGACGCGGAACGATCTTGCCCCTCTCGCTGATATACTTACGGAGCTTCTCCACATCTTTGTAGTCTACCTTCTCTTGTTTCTCGACGCAATAAAAACAGAACTTAGGACGTCTCCGGCCGCCTCTCCTCATCCCACCACGAGGGGCACCGCGAGAGGCACCGCCGCGAGGGCCGTTACTACGAGGAGCACCGTCGGAAGCTGGCGCCGGTCTGTTCTCTCCGCTCATTGCACAAACCTCCTTAACAAAAAACAAAAAAAAACGCTCAAAACCTAAAAGGGGATATCGGAGTCCTCATCGTCCCCATCATCTTTGCCAAACGCCTCTGCAAAGTCCGTGGGGAACTCCTCGTCTTCATCGCCAAAACCCTTTTCCCGGATGCTCTTGCCAAAGTCCGCATCGTCGGCAAAACCTCGCTGTGAAGCTGCCGGGGAGCCAAAGGAGTCGGAGTCCGAACTCCTTTTCGGGCCGACAAAGGTAACATCGCTCGCCTCAACATCCGTCGCGTACTTCCTGCCGGAGCCGTCCCGAGCCTCGTAACTGCGGACCCTGATCCTTCCCTCAACCAGAACGCCGCTGCCCTTCCTCAGGTAGCGGCCACAGCGTTCCGCCAGTGGCCCCCAAGCTATCACAGGGATGAAATCCGCGCCCTCCTGAAACTCCCCGGCCCTGTTCTTCCAAGAGTATCCGACTGCGACGGTAAAACGGGCCCAGGCACGTTTTTCTACCGTGTAGCGGATCTCAGGGTCTCGGGCAAGGTTGCCCATAAGGATGACCTTGTTGAAACCTCTGGCCATGACGCTTCCCCCCTAGTCGTCCAACAGAATGATCATCTGACGATACACATCAGGGCGCAAGCCCAAAACACGCTTCAGCTCGAACGTCTGCTCGGGCAAGAGCGTGAAATCGAAGAGCACGTAAAAACCCTCCGCTTTCTTTTGAATCGGGTAGGCCAAGCGCCTCTTTCCCCAAACATCGGTCCGGGAGAGAGTCCCTCCCAGACTGCGCACGACTTCCTCAATCTTTTCGACCTCTTCCTTTGGCTCCTCCATCTCGGCACTGAGAATGGTCAGCATCTCGTAATGTCGCACGTCCTTCACCTCCTCCCTATGGTCTTATGGCCTCCCCTCGCAAAACAAGGAGGCAGGGCAGTAAAAACCTGAACATGATACATG
>JAAYOR010000169.1 GCA_012520235.1 Fretibacterium sp. | reverse complement strand
TCTCAGGATTAATTATACGAGGGGAGAAAAAATGACTATTAAGACAAAGTTACGGGTGGTTTCCGGAGCTGTTTTTCTGCTGATTCTTTTGATGACAGGAATCACCTACGTGCAGGTAAATTCGTACATGAATGATTTCCTTGACAGGGCCGGAATGGACTCCATCGTCAACACGGCGGACTCTGTCAACGAACGCCTTGAGAAAATAAGCAGTGTGTTCTCTGCTTTTGCGACAGCCTTTGAGCACGAGCATCACCATTACGATGCTCATGTTCATGGTGACGAGGGGAATGAACACGAAGCTAATATTGGGGTAAGAGACAAGGAGATCGCAGGGCTGGCCAAGGTATTTTGTGACCAGAGCGCGAAAGATGGAGCTCTGGATATCTATCTGAGCTACCATGAGGAGAAAAAGATCCTCAGTGCTACCGGCTGGGTGCCCCCCAGCGATTATGATCCGAGGCAGCGCCCCTGGTATCAAAAGGCCATGGAGGCCCCTAGGGGAGAGGCTGCCTTTTCCGACCCCTATGTCGATGCTCGTACGCAGAAGATCCTCATCACAATTTCTCAAGCCCTTTATGACAGGCATGGAAAAATGTTTGGAGTTCTGGCTTCGGACATCGATATTGCTGAGCTCGTCAGCTTCGTCGTCAATTCCAAGATCATGCAGCAGGGCCACGGTGCCTTGACTTTGGAGAATGGACTGCTCGCCGCACACTCCAACCCGGACTATGTTTTAAAGGCCAACCTGCTGACCGGCAGCGAGTTCAACGATTCTGTAAGGTCCTTTGCGCGCCGTATGTTGGGGGGCGAGACGGGGGTTGCTGACTACACGATGAATGGGGAGGAGCGATGCGTCTTTTTCGCCCCTGTCGGTCACGGTTTCTACTTCTTTGTTTATTTCCCTGTCGCTGTGGTCACCAGCATGATACGTTCCCTCACCGGTCTCTTGCTTATCGTGGCTGCCGTGGCCTTTTTGCTCATCGGTGGCCTGCTCTTTGCCGTCATACGGGGGATCAGCCGTTCCATAAACAATATGAGAACCACTACGGACTTACATGGAGCCGGTAACTTGACAGCACGCTATGAGGATAGTGGCAGCGACGAGCTGGCCGGCATCTCACGCTCTCTCAACACCATGCTCGAATCGGTAGGCGGGGTCATGACCAAGGTTTACCTTGAATCTGAGACCACCTCACATCAAGCCGAGACCCTGGCAGCTCTCTCCGAAGAGACCTTGGCTTCCATGGAGGAAGCAGCCGCTTCCATGGAACGAGTTCATGATCTCGTAGGCAGCGCCTCCTCAGCCCTTACCCGAACGGACGCCTCCGTTGAGGAGATAGCCCGTGGGGCTGAGGCCAACGCTCAGGCGTCCGCACAAGGGGCTGAACAGGCTGAGGCAGTCCACAAAAGCATCAGTGATTCCGTCGAATTTGTCAGACAGGCTGCGGAGGCGCTGGTGGGGCTTCAACATGAGGCGGAGCATAACAAAACCCTGGTTGAGGACCTGAACGGCGCGGTCGACAGCATCTCGGGCTTCGTCAACGTCATCACCTCCATAGCCGATCAGACGAACCTCCTGGCCCTGAACGCCGCCATTGAGGCTGCCAGGGCCGGTGAGGCTGGCCGCGGTTTTGCCGTCGTGGCTGAGGAGGTCCGCAAGCTGGCTGAGGAGTCGGCCAAGGCGGCTTCCGAGGTCAATAAGCTGATAGACGACCTTCAAGCGCACTCCGGCAGGTCTCTCACTGCGACGGAAGGAATTGTCTCCTCCCTGGCGCTCGTTGCCGATGCCGCCGCAACCCAAGGGGTGGAGCTGAACCGCTCTCTGGGTGACCTGAAAAGCCTCAGTGACGCTATCCAGGACATCGCGGCAGTGGCTCGGGAACAGGCTGCATCCTCTCAGCACGCAGCCGGCGAAATGCGTGATATGGCGGAAGCCAACGCTGAGATAGTCGCCTCAAGTAATGCCGTCCACACCTCTACTCAGGAGACCACCAAGGCTGCGGAGTCCATCGCCACGGAAGCTCAGAAGATGGCGGAGACTGCCGAGACCCTTCAGAAGTTGCTCAGAGTCTTCAGCTTCGACGATACCAAAGCCTTGGCGAAACTCTGATTTGCTGTTTCCTGCTGTTTTTTTTTAAGTAGCAGAGAGCTTTTAAAGACAGAGATGGGCACCCATGCGCTCTTCAGGTGGTGTATGGGTGCTTTTTGAGGTGCTCTCTCATCTCAGGTCTGTTTTATAACATAACGCTCAAGCGGCTCTTCGGAGCCGCTTCGCCATCTCATGACAACAACCCCATCCTGAAGTCCAGTGATTTATTTTTATGGTAATAGGAAACAAATATGAACCAGTTGTTTTCAAAGTATTATATGAGAGTTTAAGCATCATGCTATGGTAAAATATTACGAAAGGGAGAGGTCCTTTTTCTCTGGCTCCCCCTTTATTTATGGTGCAAATGATACGAATTTGGGGGATTTCAGATGACAATCAGGGGCAAGTTGTTGTTGGTGGCGACCGCTGTGCTCGTGGCGATCTTGGGGCTGACGTCTTTCACCTATTTTAAGAGTAACGCGGCGCTCAATAAATTTTTGACACAAGCCGGAACGGAGATCTCTGCTCACGGCGCCCAAAATATCAAGAGTCTTCTGGACAAGTCAATAGCTTCTCTGAACGCTGCGACCGGCGCTGTGCAAAACGCTTACTGCATTCAGTCCGACACGTCTCATGAGGCCATGACTCAACTGATGACCCAGCTTTTTGAGAAGGCCAGGCAAGACGGGGTCCTCACCCTCTTCTTCGGTTACGAATCCGACGGCAGGTTTGCGGATGGCAGCAGCTGGGAAGCTCCTGTCGACTTTGACTCACGAGGTCGCCCCTGGTACAAAGCAGCCCTCTCGGCGGGCAGGGGCTCTGTTATTTTTACGGAGCCTTACCATACTCCTGCAACAAATTCTACCGTAATCACAATAGCGAGCGCTGTCTATGGCTCTGACGGCAAGGCGGTGGGGGTGGTGGGTGCAGATGTTGACCTTTCTGTTATTACAAATTACGCCATCAACCTCAGAATATTTGGCAGCGGAGCCGCCGCCATTCTCATGGAGAACGGCCTGGCCGTTTGTCACCCAAACGAGATCTATAGCTTAAAAGCCAATTATCTCACCGACAGCGACGTGAATACCAACCTTCGCAGCATTATGCGACGCGTGACGGCCGGAGAGACAGGCACGGCGGACTACGTCAACGAAGGGGAGGAGCGGCGGACCTTCTTTGCCCCTATCGGACACGGTTTTTTCCTTTATCTTTTCATCCCTCTCTCTTTTGTCGACTCTGTCGTGAGCTCTTTTACGACCATCATGCTGATCGTGTCGGTCATAGCTTTGCTCTTGATTGGAGCTCTGCTCTTTGCCGTTATTCGGGGGGTCACTCACTCCATCAGCAATATGAGGGCTGTCACGGACACGCTTAGCTCGGGTGATCTGACAGTCCACTTCAACGACAATGGCAGCGACGAGCTGGCTGTCATGTCGCACTCGCTCAACGCCATGGTTACCTCGATAGGTGAAGTCATGACCAAGATTCACTATGAGTCCGAGACCACCTCTCATCAGGCTGAGACCTTGGCAGCCCTCTCTGAAGAGACCCTGGCTTCTATGGAGGAAGTAGCCGCCTCCATGGAACGAGTCAATGGTCTCGTCGGCAGCGCCTCCTCAGCTCTTACCCGAACGGACGCCTCCGTTGAGGAGATAGCCCGTGGGGCTGAGGCCAACGCCCAGGCGTCCACAAGAGGGGCTGAAGAGGCTGAGGCAGTCCATAAAAGCATCAACGATTCTGTCGATATCGTTGGGCAGGCTGTTGAGGCGCTGGCGGGACTTCAGAAGGACGCGGTGCATAACAAAGCCCTGGTTGAGGAGCTGAACGGTGCGGTGGAGAGCATCTCCGGCTTCGTCAACGTCATCACCTCCATAGCAGATCAGACCAACCTGCTGGCTTTGAACGCCGCCATCGAGGCAGCCCGGGCTGGTGAGGCGGGCCGCGGCTTTGCCGTTGTTGCCGAGGAGGTCCGCAAATTGGCGGAGGAATCGGCCTGTGCCGCTTCGGAAGTCCACAAGCTGATCGATGAGCTTCAGAAGCACTCCGGCAGGTCTCTTGCAGCGACAGAGGGGATTGTCTCCTCCCTGGCGTTTGTTGCCAATGCTGCCGCCACTCAGGGGGCGGAGTTGAATCACTCTCTGGTTGATCTGGAAAGCCTCAGCAACGCTATCCAGGACATCGCGGCAGTGGCCAGGGAACAGGCTGCCTCCTCTCATCACGCAGCCAGCGAAATGCGCGGCGTGGCGGAAGCCAACGCCGAGATAGTTGCCTCAAGCGACGCCGTCCACACCTCCACTCAGGAGACCACCAGGGCTGCGGAGTCCATTGCCACGGAAGCTCAGAAGATGGCGGAGACTGCCGAGGCCCTTCAGAAGTTGGTCAGGACCTTCAAGCTTGGTGATACCAAAGCTTTAGCGAATCAATAAGGATAAAACGGATACGGGCCTGTTTTGTAAGAAGCAGGTCCGTTTTTGTATTATGGGACATCTACTCCTCTTGCTGCTCAGAGGAAATGCAGTATTTCTTACTTTTAAGGGGGAGTCTGGAGTGACGATAAGGGGTAAGCTGTGGCTGATGATAGGGAGCGTGGTCCTCGTCATCTTGGCGATGATCGGGAGCACGTATGTGAGAGGGAGTTCTATCCTGAGTGACTTTCTGAACCGCTCTGCCGTGGAGTTCACGAAGAGCTCTGCGGAAACTCTCCATCAGCAATTCCAAAATCTTGTTTATGTGGCAAAGCTCTCCGCTGTTCCTATGAGGGCAGCCTACCTCACCTCGGAACCGGAAGCACGGGAGAAATACGTCGCGCAGGTTGCTGAGGAGATACTTTCCGGAGTGCGACAGGATGGGGTCATTAACGTCTATCTGGGACTGGAGACGAGCGGGAGACTTGCCATAGCCAGCATCGACGGTCCATGGCAGGCCCCTGAAGGATTCGATGGGCGCACGCGCGGTTGGTACAAGGACGCCGTTCGGGCGCCCCGGGGCACGGTTGTATTCAGCACGCCCTTCGTTGAGGCAGCCTCTAAGAAGTTGGTGATAGCTGCCTCTATTGCTGTTTACGGCGATGAGGGAGAGCTATTGGGAGTGGCTGCGGTGGAGACCGAATTGGCGGATATGATCGGGTACGTCACAGGCCGCCAAAGTTTGGGGTATGGTTCGGGCTCTCTGGTTTTGAAGGACGGCCTGGTCATCATCCATCCTGAAGAGGAGCTTTCCATGAAGTCCAACCTGCTGAGCGATGCTCAGTTTCCCGAGCCCATACACGCCTTGGCGCGCCGTATGGTGGCCGGGGAGACGGGCTATGCGGATTACGAGTTCGGCGGAGAAAGACGCCGGGCATTCTTTGCCCCCGTGAACGAGGACTA
>JAAYOR010000168.1 GCA_012520235.1 Fretibacterium sp. | reverse complement strand
TCCAGTACTTCCGCCCTGCCCCCATAATTAAGGCAGATGATGAAGTCGATGGTTGTCTCTTCCTTAGTCTGCTCCTCGGCAAAGCGCATGAGAGACCACAGGTCCTCCGGGATATTCTCCTGTCTGCCAGCAAAACGAATACGCCCCCCCTCCGCTTTGATGGCTTCCACCTTACGGCGGATGTAGTAGCGGAACAGGCTCATGAGGCCCTGGACTTCCATGGAGGGCCGTTTCCAGTTCTCCGTCGAAAAAGCGTAGACCGAGAAGTAACGAATGCCTCTTTTTTTTACAAGACGGACCATCTCCTCTAAATTACGAAGCCCGGCACGATGCCCCAAAAGCCGGGGAAGCCCTCGGCTTTTGGCCCATCTGCCGTTCCCATCCAGGATGATAGCCAGATGACGGGGTAGCTTTTTTTCGTTCACTCGATTGTCTCCTCTCTATAACGGTCCAGTCTTTCCTTGAGGTTTCTCACATCCTGCCAGGTCAGATCCTTGGGGCTGCCCTTACGGCGGGAGTCGTTGCGTAAAAGGTAGCTGGGGTGAAACATCGGGAACACATCAATCCCTCTCCATTCAAACCAGCGCCCTCGCAAGGAGGTGATGCCCTCAGTTGTCTTCAGGATCCACTTTGTTGGGGTGTTGCCCAGGCAGACCAATATCTTAGGACACAAGAGTAAGAGCTGGGCCTCTAAAAAATCGCCGCAGACCATCATCTCCTCAGAGGAGGGAACCCGGTTGTTGGCAGGACGGCATTTCACTACGTTTGTGATGAACACCTCGTCGCGTGAGATTCCAGCGGCGCTCAGTATCTGAGTGAGGAGCTGCCCCGCTCTTCCAACAAAGGCAAGCCCCTCCTTGTCCTCATCAGCGCCAGGCCCCTCGCCTACGAGTACAAGGGGCGTCTTTAGAGAACCCTGGCCGAAGACCGTTTTGATTCTCCTCTCGGCGAGAGAACAGCGCTTGCAATTCTCCACCTTCTCCCTTAGCTCAGCCCAAGCAGCTTCTTTCCGAGCAAGGGTGGAGGGTGAAACAAGGATGCTTTCTTTTATCCGCATCTCGGACACTGTTATAAAATCACCTCGTTTACGCTGACGTTGACATTTTTTACCTCCATGCCCGTGAAGAAGCTCAGGCCGGCGCTGATTTTTTTCTGCAAAAGTCTGGCTATAAAAACGACGTTCCTGTCTCTCAAGATGATATCCACCTCAATATCAATGTCCAGCACGTCATCGTCTGTGTTCAGGTTAATCTCATGGATATTCTGAATATAAGTCCCCATGACAGCGAGGTGGCGTACCATATCCACGATAGCCTCCTCCTCAATGGTGAGGCGTCCGTCAAAACTGAAGGGCGGATTCACCACCGTGCGACTGTCCTCTTTATCCTTGCTCTTGAAAAGATCTCTGAGCTGGCTGACCAGTTTTCCTGCAAAGTTGCGCTGTATCTGGGCCCGCGCCACAGGCACAACATGTTGCCTCTTTTCGCGACGCTCCCGAAGCGCGCTGTCAATCTCTTCAGGCGAGGCCACATCGGTTATTTCGATGATCTTAAGGGGCTTGGGCAGCCTTAGCTTCTCCAGAATTTTAAAAAGCATCTTTTTGGAGGTAGCGATGATTAAAATCCTACAGGGAGCCTGAGCGGCCAGGAAATGCATCACTTCATCCCGGTGGTCCTGATATTGAAAAATGGCGCGCCGGATAGCGCGGACCATGTTGTTCTCAGACTTGGCGCTTTTACCAGCCATGATGCGCCCCTTAGAGACCACCAAACCGTCGTCGATAATGAAGTGGATGTCGTGCTGTCGTGCCACTTGAGAGGCTCGCTGGCTCTTGCCTGTCCCTGCAGGGCCCACAAAGGCCATGACTTCGATAGAGGCCAGCTCAGAGGACGGAAGGCGCTCTTTCTTATTTTCAGCTGTGAGGGCAGAGGAGTCGGCCTCGGTGAGTTTTCCTGGGATGAGTGTTATTTCTCCTCAGCCTCCTCCAACGCCACGTCTGCTCCCAATGCCTTTAGTTTTTTATCGATGGCTTCGTAACCGCGCCAGACGTGAACCATTTCATCAATGCGAGTTTCCCCTTCGGCAGCCAGCGCGGCAAGAATCAGAGCCGCTCCTGCCCTGAGATCCATAGCGCGCACAGAGGCTCCTTGCAGTCTCTCCACCCCCTGAATGATTGCCGTATCCCCTTTGATCGTGATGTTTGCCCCCATACGATTCAGCTCTTCCGAGTAGAGGAAGCGGGCCTGGAAAACGCTCTCTTCCACCAAGCTGACCCCGTTAGCCAGAGTCAGGGTCGCCACCATCTGAGGCTGGAGGTCCGTCGGGAAACCGGGATAAGGCATCGCGCGGATAGAGACAGGCATCAGGCGGCGGACAGGAAAGACGGTGACGGAGCTGCTGCCCACGTGGAAGCGGACGCCCGCCTCCTCCAGCTTTGCTAAGAGCGCGTCCATATGAGCAGGGACAATATCATCCACCGTGACCTCCCCGCCCGTTATCACCCCAGCCAGGACATAGGTGGAGGCTTCAATGCGATCCGGGATGACTCTCTCTCGGCATCCCTGCACCTCCTCTACGCCCTTGATGCGCACACAGCCGGTCCCTTCCGTGTCAACCGTGACACCCATCCCACGCAGGACTGAAGCAAGGTTTTCTATTTCCGGCTCACGGGCAGTGTTCTCAATGATGGTCTCCCCCTTGGCCAGGGCTGCCGCCATCATCAGGTTCTCCGTAGCCCCCACAGAGGGAAAGTCCAGATATATTCTGCGTCCTCGAAGCTGATCCGCCTGTGCGTAGACGATGCCGTTGCGAATCTCTATTTTAGCCCCCATCTGCATGAGTCCTTTCAAATGCAGATCGATAGGGCGGCTTCCTATAGAACATCCGCCGGGCAAAGGCAGGACAGTTTTACCACAACGAGCCAACAGAGGGCCTAAAGCTAATGAGGAGGCGCGCATCTTTCGAACCAGATGCTCCGGCGCCTCCCAGGAGATCTCTTCCGGGACCGAAAAAGTCATCCTGTTACCCAACCGCTCCATTGTCACCCCAAGACAGGCCAAAAGGTCCAGCATTGTACTAACGTCATGCAAATCCGGGACGTTCTCCAAGGTGAGAGTCCGCCCCTTTAAGAGCAGGCAAGAAGCCATAACCGGCAAAGCCGCGTTTTTTGCCCCTTGAGTTTTGACGACACCTTTCAGAGGGGTGCCCCCTCGGATCCTCATCACATCCATGGCGCTACGCTCCTCCAATGGTTGCTTGAAGGTAATTCACCATGATGTCCCTTATCCTTTCGGAGGCGTGGCCGTCACCGAAAGGAGTCTCCCGAGCGGCAAAAGAGTTTCGGTATTCTGCGTCTTCAAACAGAGCCAGGGCTTCTTTCACTATCTTTTCTCGAACGGTCCCCACGAGAATACCTGTCCCTTTGCTGATAGCCTCAGGGCGTTCGGAGACCTCTCGCAAAATCAAAAGAGGTTTTTTTAAAGCAGATGCCTCCTCCTGAACCCCGCCGCTGTCACTGATGATGAACAGGCTTCGATTCATTGCAGCCACAAAATCTGGGTAGTCAAGAGGTTCCGTGAAGACAACCTGAGGGCTTTCTGCAAGATCCTGA
>JAAYOR010000167.1 GCA_012520235.1 Fretibacterium sp. | reverse complement strand
TACGCATTGCCTCCAGACGATTATGAAATGGGCCTCCCATGGGGAGCGCCTTATGCATGACATGCCAAAGTAAAGTTCGGCATTTATTTTCTGAAAAAACAACAACTAAATAAAAAATCCCCCGCACCCGCTGCGGGGGAGGGAAAGCAGCCTTTCGCCTAACGACGGCGCCCCATAAACTGGAGCAGATAGAGAAAGATATTGACAAAATCAAGATAAAGCTTCAGCGCACCCAGCAGAGCCAGCTTTCGGACCCCCTCTTCCTCCACCCGCTCGCCGAACGACGCGCCCATATTGCGGAGCATCTGCGTGTCCCAGGCAGTCAGGCCCAAAAAGATCAGAAGCCCCAGGATGCTGATGACAAACTGGGTCATGCCAGAGCGCAGGAAAAGATTGACCAGGCCTGCCAGAATCAGCCCAAAGAGTCCCATCATCAGGAAACTGCCCCAGGAGGTCAGATCCCGCTTCGTGTAAAGCCCGTAGACGCTCGTGAACCCAAACATCCCTGCCGTCGTAAGAAATGCACTGAAGACGGACTCTCCCGTGTAAAGCAGCAGGACATAAGAGAGGGTCAGGCCGTTCAGCAGGCTGTAGAGAAGAAAAAGCCCCGTAGCCATCGAAGCGGAAAGACGGTTTAACCCGGCGCTGATCCCGAGGACAAGCCCCAGCTCCAGCACGATGAGGAACGGCAAAGTGAACCCGGAGCCAAAAATGAACTCCGTCAGCATTGCGCTTGAAGCCGCCATATGGGCGGTAATGGCCGTCAGGATCAGCCCCATAGCCATCCATCGGTAGACCTTGCTGAAAAAAGAATTCATCGCCTCTACCCGAACGCTCTGAGAGGGGAACGGCGTTGTGCGAGTCATCATAAAAAACACCTCCATTGAGTGAAAGCCTTGGATAAAAAAGTGAAAATCTGAGCGCCAAAGCAGCAAGTTCGCGGCAGCTTATTCCCAAAAGAGCCGACCGATAAGCTTTATTGTAGCAGAAAACCTCGGGGTTAAAAGAAAAAAAGACGCACCCCAAACGTGATTTCCGCCATTGCGCCCTCTCCTTTCGACCGTCGGATGTCCTCCGTATACTCTCGAAAAAACGCGCCCTTATTATACAAGCATGGAGTCTCGTCATCCTGCTTCAACATGTTACAAGGCTAAAGCTCCTACTAAGTTTGAGGTTTGCCTGCGCTTTTGGGACGCAATCGTGGGTCGGGAAGAATTTTTCCTGTTGTCGATAATAAAAATTCCTGGTAGAATACGCCCCGATTGAGACATACCCAATGCCTTGAGAGGAGACGGACAATGAACGCCAAAAAAAATGACAACCAGCCCACTATAACCCGCAGCGGCTACGAGCGTCTGAGCGCAGAGCTCGTTGAACTGAGGACGGTACGGAGGTCTGATATAGCTCAGCAGTTGGAGGAGGCGCGCTCCTTCGGAGACCTCAGCGAGAACGCAGAGTACGCTGCGGCAAAAGAGGAGCAAAACAAGCTGGAGACCCGTATCCTTCAGCTTGAGACCCAGCTCAGCAAGGCCCGCGTTATCGACGAGGCCACTTTGGACACCGACAAAGTTTCCATCGGCGTGACCGTCACCCTCCAGGAGCTCACTCCCCCCAAAAAACGCTATACCTACACTCTCGTCGGCTCAGAGGAGGCCGACCCAAGCCAAAATTGCATCTCACAAAAAAGCCCGGTTGGCCAGGCAATCCTGGGTCGCGCAGTAGGCGACGAGGTCTACGTCCGCATCCCAAAGGGAACCCGTCACCTGAAGATCCTTCAGATCAGCGTGGGCGACAGAAAAAACGCAGGAAACAAAAAAAATCGGGCAAAATCTTAAAAACGCAGGAGGACAAGAGCCCCTCCTGCGTTTTTGCTCATTGCTTCTCTGCCTAAAACTAAACTAAAGGGAAAGCTATTTCTCAGCCTTTGCGGCAAGCCCGTCAGGGCGCTCAAATACATCCTTCTCGATATCCTGCCCGAAGGAAGCCTCTGTCCCGGGGAAGGCCAGGAGGGACATCGACAGGCTTATCTTGTCCTCAGCTCCCCGGGAACGGTCGTTGCAATAACTCAGCTCCCATTTCATGCAGTCGGAGACCCACTGCAACCCGTAGATGGCCTCCGAT
The DNA here is from genome assembly GCA_012520235.1 of Fretibacterium sp. Lineage (GTDB taxonomy): Bacteria > Synergistota > Synergistia > Synergistales > Aminobacteriaceae > JAAYOR01. The sequence continues at coordinate 5,687 of JAAYOR010000167.1, read as the reverse complement.
ATTCTGGACTCGTTCAGGTCGTAGGCCCCTCGCGTCACGAAAAAGAGTTCGGGCCCCAGTGGAAAGCGAATCTTCTGGTGAAGCTTCTCAGCCGCACGGAGCTGATCCCAGAACATCGCACTCTCTCCCCAGACCCAGCGGCGCTCGTAGCCCGTCCCCAGCTCAAAAGGCCCGATGCAATAACGCAGCCCCCCAAAAAACCTCAGCCATTCCTGGTCAAACGAATCTCTGTCATAAAACCAGGTTCCTCCGGTGATGTCCCAGAAAAACTCGACGGAGTCCGCCAGGGGACGTTCAAAGTAGCTTCGAAGCTCCAAGCCATAGCGCATCACCTCATCGCCCTCATACACTGGGGTCTTCTCTCGATAAGAGCCCCATGCTGCCTTGAAACGAAACCAGGAGGAGGAGTTTACAGGGTCCGGGATCCAGGGGGAGGCCACCGTCAGCTCCGCCCGGCGGTCCAATCTGCCCTCATAACGATAAAAGGAGTCCTTCTGGTCCTGGATGTACTCGTCCTTCGTCCAGTTAAAGGCCGCGCGCCAGCCATTCCAGTCGTAAAACAGGGAGGCGGAGGGGCGGAAAATCTTTTCGTCCCAAGGGGCGTCCCAAGTGTAAACACCTCCGACCCGCACTGAAAAACCGCCTCCTAACACCTGTTCCAGCTCCACCATCCACTCAAGCTCCAGTCTGCTCCAGAGAACAAATCCCAGGGACAGAGAGCCCGTGTCCCAGGCCAGAGCCCCCGAGAGCCCCACACCCAAACCGTGATCCGTCTTGTTCTGAAGATACGGGACCATGGAGTACTTCAGGGCCCGGCGTTCTATCTGTACCACGTAGTCCAGGGGCGAGGTGAAGAGATAAGTCTTTCCGAGATAAATACGAGGGCGCTTGGCTATGACCTTGCGTCCGGGGATAAAGGATATCCTCCTGGACTCAAGGCGATAGTGAGGATGGTCCAGCGCGCAGGTGGTGAGGATCACATCACGCCATTCGGCAATATAGTCGTCAGGCCGTCCTTTCTCCCCCCGTACAAGCCCCCGCTCCACTGCCATATCCCAGGGGACGACGTCAAGGTTTCCTCCCCACACATAGAGAACCCCCGCCCCGACGGCAAGGTTCGTCCGGGCCCCGGTCAGGACCCCCTCCCGGGTTTCGAGATCATAGATGAGTCGGTCACCCTTCAGGTGCTTGTCCGCAGCCTGCAGTACGACCGCCTCTCCTGGCAAAGGCAGGGCCTCGACCTTTTGGGCAACAGCATCGTAATCGATGCGCTCAGCACGTATTGTGACGTCACGATGTCGAAGCACCGCCTCTCCGGAGGCGCTCGCCAGCCCTGTCTCGTCGTTGTAGCTCACCCGCTCAGCGTCCAGGACAACCCGGTCGGCAGCCTCGTCGCCCTCAGAGGGTGTGACAGAAAATAAAAGACACAGGACAACTGCAAGTATGAGCCCTCGGACCCTCCACTGCCGTATGACACCCCAAACGCCACCGCCCCTCAGCTCAAAGGTCTCGTCCATCGGATTGAACCTCCTTTGTCCAACACGATAACCCCAGCCTCATCCATGCTGGCCTCCGGCGTCCTGAGGATGAACTCCGCATCGTAAAGCGTCAGTCCCTGAGGGAAAAAAAACTCGGCCTCAGACTCTTTCCAGAGGAGTTCCGGGCTCTCCAGATTCAGCACACGCGCCTCTGTCTCTATCGTTCCGAGAAGTTGCAGAAGCCTTGCGTGACGCTCCTCCTCGCGATAAACGCCCTCATCCCCCCAGAAATACCAGGCGTTGCCGTCCGCAAGCTTACGACATATGTCCAGCGAGGTCACGTGAATCTCCCCTTGGCTCCGCTGGACCCGAGGCAGACGGACCTTCCAGAGGTCGCCCGACACCTCGCGCTCAAGCTCCAGGTCCTCAAGAATAACGCCAGGAGCCTTGGCAAGGCTGTCACGCAGGAGGTCCACATCCAGATTGATGTCGCTCATGACATAGCGCACCAGGAGAATGATACCAAAAAGGGCCAGGAGCAGGAGCAGCGTTCTTCTCTTCCGCTTCATCCCGTCACCAGACGATCTTCCAGCTCTGACTTTCCCGTACTACTCCCAGAGTCCGGGTCGCCAGAGTCCGGATCATCAAAAAACGTCGGTCTGCAATGACCTTTGCCCTGTCGTCCCCTATCCAGTCGATGCGATACCCACCCTTAAGGGCAGCCCGAAAGTCCGTGGCCCGGCGCACCTCTTTCTCAAAGACCTCAAAGGCCATCATCTCTTGAGAGTCGGAGGAGAGGAGGGCGTACATCTCCCTGGGGTTGTTCGCAAGCCAGTAATCGAGAAAGCGCCTCAGGACACGTTCTCTCGATAGGTAAACGTTCTGAGAGTCCTCAAGGGACTCTTTAGGAGGCTCCTCGGAAGGCGCTTCCTGCTCCTGCTTCGGAGGGCTCTTCCTGGCGCGCATCTGCTCCACAAACAGGGCCATGTCGCTGGACTCCTCCTCAGGCAGAGGCTCGGGGGGCTTGGGAGGATGCACCAAAGGAGCGACCGGCACGTGCGGGCGCTCCACCTCCTGCTTTTTGGGAGGCAGTGCCTTTCGCGGCGGGGGGTTGCTCTTCTTAGGGAGATTCACAACCACCACGTTGTTCTCGTCACCCTCTTTCCCCTCTCGGGGAACAGCAGCCACGAGAGGAGCCTCAGCCGCTCCAAAAGCAAAGATACGCTCATCGTGGACCCCCATACCCTTCACGGCAACGGCAAAGTCCGGCTCGCTCTGCTTGGGGAAAAACACCAGCCCCTGCACGATGCCGGGAGTTGCGGTATCCAGACTGGAGTCATAACGGACAGGCTTCACACGCTTGCCAGAAGAGGTCACTAACGCCAGGTTCTTAGAGACCGGAGCCAGACTGACAGGCCGGGGGCCAAAAGAATAAACCGTCACCAGGAAAGGCTCCGCCTTACCAAACCTCAGCTCTGAGACAAAATTTTCACGGTAAGCCTGTCGCTCCGCCTCTGTCATCCCCACCCTCAGGGCCTCGGCATTCACCCAGGGGTCGATAAGGGCCTCGGGGTAATGGACTATCCAGACAAAGCAGTCACGCCCCCAATGCGCCGTCGTCCAGCGCTCCAGAAGCTGAATCGTCTCGTTAAAGGGATTACTATCGCCAAACACCGTTGTCCCTGTCGCCTCTGTCGTCTCCGCTGCCTTCGGTGTCAGAGAAACGCAGGCAAGGAGAAAAAAGACCATCAGCAAACGCCTCAGGAAGCCACTCATGCGTTTCCTCCTTTCACCTTTAAGGGACCGCTGATTTAGTCGGCGTGTCCTTAATTTTGGGCATTGAAGCTGGAGCACGCTCATAGCCGTCTTCAACGCTATTATCGAATCGGCTGCTCGGGAGGCAGCTCAAGGGTATCATCGCTCCCTGATTCCGAGAAGGAGCCACCCTGACCTTGACCCTGCTCCACGCTCTGACGGATGGCTGATTTGGGGTCAATCCTCAAACTCTCTGGGACCGGATAGGAGGAGACCACGATGTCCCCTGAAGTCTGCAAAAAGGTGAGGGTCCCGGCCGGGATGTTGATGGAGTTCCCCCGGATAAAAAGCCCTCCCACCAGTCCCACAGGGCCAAGAAGAGCGGCTCCGGCCAGGCTGACCGCTCCGGCTCCAATGATGGCTCCCTCTCCCTTATCCCTCCGCTTCAAGGCCGCCTCCGCTGCCTTTTTCGCAGCCTCGCCCACCGCCACCATTGGATGTTGAGGCCCGAGGGGCACAAGCTCCGAGAAGGAAAGGCGCACCTCGCCCGGGACCCCAAAGGCGCGCGGTTTCTTGACCTCACGCACCAGGGTCTCCACACGACAGCCTTGGGGGGCCACCAGACAGCCATCGATCATCAGGTCTTCAGCCAGCTCCAACTTGACCTGATCGCCTTTTTTAGATTTTGCCGGACTCAGCTCCTCCATGAAGCGCACCTTTAAAATCGTCTCTCCTGGGACAGCAACGTCCTGAAAGGTCACGGGCTCGGACACTAAAAGCCCCAAAAGTCGCTCCACCCGCATCGCCACAGGGCGTCCGTATTGCAGGTCCCCATCCAGGTCTTTCTCCAGGATCTCCAGACGCCTGAGCGCCGCTTTGGTCCCTTCAATCCGCTGCCCCACTATCCACTCAGCGACTCCCAGCTTAAAGAGCATGGACGGCTGTTCCGACCCCACCTCCAGAAAGTTCAGGATAGCCGAATGCCGTTCGGCAATGCTCCCCGGCAAACTGCGTCCAAAAAGCTCCCTTTCCAGGTTATTGAGGCGTTCGATCAGGCCGCCCTTGTTGGGCTCTCCATAGATGAGCGTCTCAATGCGCTCCATTATCTGGACTGAAGAGCTACTTTCCTCCTCACCCTCCGCACAGGCAGGCGACATCACCAGCAGGAGGATCAACAATCCTATCTGACCTATCTGAAAAATGCTCAGGCTTCGCTCACTTCTTCTCAAGATTTACGCCTCCTTTTTCCATAAAGGGCTTCGAAGAGACAACCCTGAGGGCATCTGTTTTTTTATGTTGCCTATGAAGGTTCGCCGCCTCCACAAAACTTGCAAAAAGGGGGTGAGGCCGTATAGGACGGGACCTCAGTTCTCCGTGGAACTGAACTCCAAGGAACCAGGGGTGCTCAGGAAGCTCCACTATTTCGACCAGGTCTCGGCCGGGGCAGACCCCTGAAACCTTCAGGCCCGCTTTTTCCAAGCGCTCACGGTAGGCGTTGTTGTACTCGTAACGATGGCGGTGCCGCTCAGCGACTTGGAAAACCCCATAGGAACGGGCGGCCAGAGTGCCGGGAATCAGTTTGCATTCATAGGCGCCCAGTCGCATGGTACCTCCCATTTTATCAAGATTCACCTGCTCCTGCATCAAGTGAATGACCGGATGCGGGGTCGCCGGATTCATCTCCTGGCTGTGAGCATCCGCCAAAGAACAAACGCTACGGGCATACTCCACAACCATCATCTGCATCCCCAGACAAATTCCGAAAAGCGGGCGCTTCGCCTCGCGAGCGTAGCAGATAGCGGTGATCATCCCTTCGACCCCTCGCGCGCCAAACCCTCCGGGGACGAGAATCCCATCCGCGTCCCCCAAATACATCTCGGGGTCCGCTCCCTCAAGGTCTGAGGCCTCCACGGGATGGATGTTCACGCGCAGGTTGTTCTGAACTCCCGCATGATGCAGGGCCTCAGCAACGCTCAGATAAGCGTCTTTATGCTGAACATATTTGCCCACTAGGGCAATGTCCACGCTCTTTGAAGCGCCGGTGAAACGCTTGACCACTCTGGCCCAATCGCTCATATCCGGCTCACTGTCACAGGGAAGGGAGAGATACTTCAGGATGAGGGAGTCCAGTTTCTGGCTGTACAGACTGAAGGGAACGTTATAAATGGTCGGTTCGTCCAACACCTCAATGACAGCTTCAGGATGTACGGAGCAGAAGAGAGCTATTTTGTCCTTCATCTCCTGAGTCATGGCATGACTGGTGCGACAGACGAGGATGTTCGGCAAGATACCGATGCGCCGAAGCTCCTGAACGCTGTGCTGCGTCGGCTTCGTCTTGAGCTCTTTGGCAGCCTCAAGCCAGGGAACGAGGGTCACATGGCAATAGACGACATTTTCGCGCCCCACCCTGTCGGACATCTGACGGATAGCCTCCAGGAAAGGCTGTCCCTCAAT
>JAAYOR010000166.1 GCA_012520235.1 Fretibacterium sp. | reverse complement strand
TTATTTAAGGAAGCATTCTCAGGGAGGTTCGTTAACGGCCAAACCTGTCATTCAGACAATGAAAAGGCGAGAGTCAGCGATGGTTAGGAGGTTCTGTGATGAAAAAAGCACTTTTTGTCTCGGATATGTCTTGTCAACACTGCGTCGGGCGCATCAAAAAAGCCCTTGATGAGGCGGGGCTCTCGGGTTACGAGATCCTTCCGGACTCCAGAGAGGTCCTTCTGGAGGAGTCGAGCGCGAAAAAAGCGGCCGATGCTCTCGCGTCTGCCGGCTATCCTTCCGTCGCCCGATAAGCCCGATAAGAAGGACTGCCTTTATTATTGTGATTGTGCGATGCTATTTTGGAATTTTATGCCCCGAACGACCTTCTTCGTGTTATCATAAGCATGATGTGAGGGACGTGAGTTCCTGTGAGAGAGCGGGCCATTTCGCGGAGGTGGAACATAATGAAAAGCACGCTGATACCGACGGACAATAAATGGGAGGTCGTCGTCTTTACGTTGGGCAATGAGGCTTTTGCCATCAATGTCAACAAGACCCGGGAGATTTTGCGCTGGACGGGGTGTCGTCCCGTCCCTAAGACGTCGCCCGCATTCGTTGGGATAACGACGGTGCGGGGTGTGGCACTGCCTTTAGTGGATCTCAGGCTTTTTCTGGGAATAGAGTCTCCCCTTCCTCTTGAGGAGACCAAGGTGATGGTCGTCGAGTTCAACGACGTGAGGCTCGGTTTCCTCGTCGATGCGGTGGAGCGCATTCATAGCGTCAGCGCTAACGATCTTGACTCCTCGTTGACGGGGATATGTTTGGGCCCCTGGGTTCTCTACGTCATGAAGCGGGACTCCCGCAACATCCTGTTGTTGGATTATGAGGCGATAGTCCAGGCGACCTCCCCCTCGGTGGCGGATCAGATGCTCGACGAGAACCTTCTCGAATCCTATCGGGAGAAGCTGGAAGGGGACGTGAGCCGTTTCCGTATCCTGGTGGCGGATGATTCGCCCCTTCTGCGGCAGCAGCTGCAGGACGTCCTGGCTCGAAGCGGGTTCGAGCATGTGCACTGCGCTCTCGACGGGGTTGAAGCCTATGAGCTTCTCATGGATGAGGGGCAGCGCTTTGACCTGCTGATCACGGACATTGAGATGCCCCGGCTGGATGGGCTCTCCCTCATTGAGCTGCTGCGAAAGGAGCCGCGCACCCAGTCTCTCCCTGTTATCCTCTACTCCTCCATCATGGTGCAGGGCCTCCTGAACCGCGCAGATAGCCTCAATACTTATGCCCATATCCTGAAACCGGACGTCTACCAGCTGGTCGAGTCTGTGGTGAGGCTTTACAATGAGACAACCGTTCCCCAGCAGAGCGAGGCTGAGCCAGCCTAGCTTATAGCTCACTCCTTCCGAGAAACCGAGCTCTCAACCGCAGAGCGAACGCCCCCACTGAGTGTGGGGGCGTTCGCTCTGCGGTCCTGTGGCTGGGGCGCTTTCCAAAAGCTTCTCGCGTCTTCACGTCCTTTATCCTTTATAGTGAGCCCTCCGGTTTTCCCGAGCCCTTCCTCCTGTTGCGCAGCGCTCCTGTTGATTGGCTCACTGGGCCTTGATATAGCCCCATTTCCCCTCCTGTCTCACGGCTGCCAGCCCCTCCCGAAAAGGACGGGCCTCGTCGTACAGAGGAGCGAGGGTCATGTGCCCTTTTACGTTTATGTAGCCCCAGCGTGCGTCCGTGGCCACCGGCGCCAGGCCATCCCTGAAGGGCCCGGCCGCGTTGTAACGCTGGGGGATGGCCTGGCGCCCTTTGAGGTCCAGGTACCCCCAACCTCTATAAGAAGAGCGCCCTTTGACGGGAGCCAGACCGTTGCCAAAGGGTCCTCCATCGCTGTGGGTCGCGGGGAGCATGAGGGCGCCCATGGCATTTATGTAGCCGACCCCCCCGTCCAGCTCCACGAGAGCCACTCCCTCACTGAAGGGCTCGGCCCTGAGAAAACGGGGCTCTATCCTCATGCGCCCCCGCACGTTGATGTAGCCCCAAAGACCGTCCTTCTGGACTGGGGCCAGGCCCTCAGAAAAGGGTCCTGCCCCCTCATAGGTGGCGGGGATGGAGAAATTTCCGGTCTTGTCGATGTAGCCCCACCGCCCGGCCGTCTGGACCGCGGCCAGCTCTTCGCTGAAGGGATGGGCAGCGTCAAAGGTCTTGCCCTCAAACGCCACAGCGCCTTTTGGGGTGATGAAGCGATCCCCGACAAAGGCCAGCCCCTCGGAAAAGGGACCGACCTCGGGAAAGTCATAGGCAAAGGGTACGGCAACCCGTCCCAGGCGGTCGATGTAGCCCCACAGGTCGCCCGATCGCACGGCCGCCAGCCCTTCGTGAAAATCGCGGGCGTTGGAGTAAGCATAATCAATGACGACGAGAGCCTCGCGGGCGGAGGTGGGTGCTGGGAAGAGCGAGAGGAGCGTCAGGGTCAGAAGGCAGAAAAGCAGCAGATGATGATGAAAAAACCTCCTCTTTCGGAGGCCCGAAAGAGCGCGTGTGAGCAAAGATGTCACGACGGGCATACCGTCAACCTCCTGTCGGTTCAATTCAGCGTAACGAGCATCTCCTGAGGGTGCTGTCTTAGCTCATTTTATCACACGATCTCATTCGGAAAACCGGCCCGGCGCGGGTCGTTTTCCTCCTTGTCGAGGAGCGTGAGGTAGTCCTCAGGCGTGTCCACGTCCTCAAAGAAGCCGTCAGCCCCAGGGGTCAGCAGGAGCTCCTGCTGGTCCTGTCTGAGGGCGTCCCGCCCTCCCCGGTCCCCCTCGACCGCCATCATGCGATCCTTCCATATAAAATCCAAGAACATCGGGTGCCCAAAACGCCCGTCCCGGAAAGGGACCGCTCCGGTGAGGCCCGGACTCCGGGTCTCAAAGAGCCGCAGCAGCTCTGCTATGTCCCGGCTCCGGGCCCGTGGCAGGTCGCCAACCGTCAGGCAGAAGGCGCCGGGGAAGAGAGCCTGGAGCCCCAGCCTGAGGGACGAGGCCTGCCCGCGCTCCGGGTTCCGGTTGAGGATGATTTGCACCCCGGAGTGCAGTTCTCCCAGCTTTTGGGCAACGTCGGTCGAGAGCACACAGAGGACGGGCCCGAGTCCGGCCCCGGTCAGGGCGTCAAGTACTGTTTCCAGGAGCGTCGAGCTTCCCCAAGGCAGGAGCAGTTTCTGTTCTCCCATGCGGCGCGAGAGCCCCGCCGCCAGGACGAGGGTCTGCACAGTCGTCACCGGGGCAGCGGAATCGTCAGCGCCACGTCTATCCTGCGCTCCCGGAGGGACCCCATCAGGAGCGAATCCCACCCTATAAGTCGGGAGGCCAGCTTGGGCAGGAACCGCGCGGCCAGGTCGGAACGGCGTGACCGAGGCAGGAGGTCGGCCCGGTTCAGGAACAGAAGCTTCCGAGCGCCCGCAGGGGCGTTCTTCAGCCCTCCCGCGGGGGAGTTCATCATGAGGGCCAGACGGTCAGGGGTAAGGCGTTCCCCCCGCTTCAGCCCAAAGTTCCGCTCCATGAGCTCCAGACGGAAGACATGCTCCTCGTCCAGGGGTTCGTCCATCCGATCAGCCCCCAGGACGGCACAGAGCAGCGTGGTCCGGGAAGGGATCGGAGGCTCATGCTCCGCCCAGGCCTTCAGAGGCTTCTGACGTGAACCGTCAGCCTCGGTCACGATGTGGGAGGCCACACGGGCCGACCAGAGGAGGTCCGTGCGATCCGGGCTCAGCCCCGTCCTCTTGTCACCGACTCCTCCGTCGGGGGAAGTGAGAAGGGCCACCAGGCGCCTCCGCCTCAGCGTGCACCTCACGGCCTTCAACAGCTCAAGGTCTTCAATAGAATCCTTTAATAGCAGGCCGGGGAGCCGTGGTGCGTTCATCTTTGTCGTCGTGCTGACCAGGACGGAGGCGCCTGCCCGGAACAGATAAAGGGCCAGAGCGTGGAGCAACGCCGTCTTTCCACCCCCGCCCACGAGGGCGATGAGCTCAGAGGGGCCCAGCTGAAAAGGTCGAAAAAAGCTCTCCGGAGTTCGTCCGGGCACGGTCTGACACCCCCCATTACAAGAAAATCAAATAAAAAACCCGAAAGAAAAGCCAAGAAAACACGCATCGATGTCAGCTAAAGACATAAACCATTGCTCATCAAGGCAATACGAGGAGGCACTCCGCCCTTGACAATATAAGCATATACGATATACTTATACACGTCAGGGCAAAAGGAGCTGACGAGAGAGGGCGGGAAGGGCGGGACAATCTTACCACAAGGAGGGAGGTGATTTGAATGGCAACTGAGACGGTGAAGAGGAGTGCGGTGAGCCTGAAGCTGGCGGCTGGAGTCAACGAGGCAGGCCGGACCATTGTCAAGAGCTGCAGCATGGGCAAGGTAGCCCCCAATGCGGACGCGGACAAAATCATGCTTGTCGCGACCAGCCTGGGCCCGGTGCTGGCATACCCCGTAACGCGGGTTGAGCGAACCAACGTGACCCTCATCGAGGATTGACGGGGACCGGAGTATGGAGGAATGAAAGGAGGTGATACAAGATGTCCACAACGCTGAGGATCCATTTTACCGGGCAGAACGGCCGTAAGCTGCTGCACAGTTTTTCCAACGCCAGCTCTGCTGCGACCCCGGAGCAGGTGCAGGCAGTGGCGGATGCGGTGCTCGCCAACGGCGATATCTACGCTGATTCTCCCCTCGCCCTTGAAAAGGCGGAGTTCTATACTGCCCAGACCACGCCGATAACACTGCCTTAGAGCAGAGGAGAAAAAACAAAGGGTAGCAGGAAGGGTGCAGCTGCGCGTTGAATAAAGGGGGGACGCCCCCTTTTTGATTCAGTTTTTGATCCAAAAAGAGAAGGAGGGGAAAAGGATGGATGTGCTTCTTGAGACTGTGGTGAAAAACGGGTTTTCTGTTGCGGTAGCAGCATTTTTGCTCATCAGAATGGAGCGGGAGCTGAGAGGGCTCAAGGAGGCCATCGACCGGCTGAGGCACTGCCAGACCTGTCGGCTGTCGCCCTTTGCGGAACTGGATTGGGGGTGGGGCAGCGATGAGGATTGAGGTGAGACACTTCAGGGCCGGGGAGTTTTATTGTCCCTGCTGCAAAGAGGGGAGCGCGCCTGTGGCTGAGGGGCTTGTCCTGATGCTGGAGCTCTTCCGCCGAGCTTGGGGTGCGCCCGTTCGGGTGAACTCGGGCTTCAGGTGCACGGCTCGCAACAGCCTTGTGGGAGGCGCTCTGCGCAGCCGCCACCTGATCGGCTGTGCGGCAGATATTGCACCGGTTGAGCCTGGGCTGGGCGCTCTGGAGGATTTTAAGGGCATGGCAGGGCGACTGTTCGACAACAGAGGCTGGGAGTTTAAGGCAGGGCCGACCTACGTCCATGTGGCGGTCCCCCGTGAGGAGAGGGCGCGGCTCTGGGATGGGAAGCTCATCGCGCTGTAGGAAGCTTTATGGGTTGTGAGTGCAGGAAGCGGGATCGCATGAAGATTAAAAAGGGAGGGGCCAAAAGGCTCCTTTTTTTGTGCTTTTTGTGAACCTCTCAGGGCCGTAGAATCAGGCGACAACAAAAATTCATCTGTCCTCTGTCCTGGGGTGCCTGCCCAGGTTTTTGCCTGACCTGCAAAGGGTTGTATAATGATATTGAATATTACTATGGTGCTTGACATGAGTAAAACGGAAACACGGGAAACACGGAAATGGGTAATTTGTTGTTTTCTGCACTAACCTACGCAATCAGCGGATATTTTTTCAGTCAATAGCCTTTTAGATGTTACGTTTGCTAAATTTAAATTATAAATCAACTTCGAATTAAAGTGAAAATTTATATTGCATATTGAATTTGATGGGGTGGAGGGGTATAATGAAGAAAGTTTGGTGGCCCTTTACTTGGAGCCGTTTGGCGCTGTGGTGTTCCTCGTCCACCGCAGGCGCTGGGCCGAAGGGTCGTGGAAGGGATGCGGAAAGGAAAGGAAGGAGGAGGATGAAGATGAGGACGAAAATGAGGATGAAAAAGTGTGGTTTTGTGGCGCTCCTCGTGCTGGCGCTCCTCTGCCTGGCTGTGCCGGGCGCGGCGGCGGAGAGGTGGTACGTGAAGCAGGGCGAGACAGGGTCCGGGAAGGATAGCTGGGACAATGCCAGAGGAGATCTGGCGGGCGTGATGGATGTGGCGAACCCCGGGGACGAGATCTGGGTGGCAAAGGGGACTTACACCCCGGGCAGCGATAAGACGGACACGTTTAACTTGAAGAAGGGCGTCAAGGTCTACGGGGGCTTCGCCGGGACTGAGACGGATTTGAATGAGCGCAACTGGGTAGCGAACCTGACCGCCCTGAGCGGCGACAATAATGTGTACCACGTCGTGACGGGTGGGGCGGGAGCGACTTCCGACGACACGCGGCTGGACGGGTTCACCGTGACGGGCGGCAACGCGGATTACAGCGATAACAGACACAACAGAGCCCTCGGCGGCGGGATGTTCAACGTGACCTCTAGCCCGACGGTGGCGAACTGCACCTTCTCCGGCAACACGGCGAGGGGGAGTGGCGGCGGGATGTACAACAGGAACTCCAGCCCGAACCTGCAGAAATGCACCTTCTCCGACAACACGACGACTGAGCGTTACGGCGGCGGGATGTGCAACGCCGATAACTCCAAACCGAACCTGGAGGACTGCACCTTCTCCAAGAACACGGCGAGTGATAGAGGCGGTGGGATGTACAACGATACCTCCAGCCCGACGTTGACGAGCTGCGACTTCTCCGACAACGAGGCGCAACAGGGCGGCGGGATGAACAACTATGACAACTCCAACCCGACGGTGGCGGATTGCACCTTCTCTGAGAATACGGCGAAATTCGGCGGCGGGATGTACAACGAGAAAAACTCCAGCCCGATCCTGAAGGACTGCACCTTCTCCAAGAATACGGCGGCTTCTAACGGCGGCGGGATGTACAACACCAATAACTCCAAGCCGAAGCTGGAGGACTGCAAATTCTCCGAGAACACGGCGATGGCTTATGACGGCGGCGGGATGTGCAACACCGAGAACTCCAAACCGGACCTGCAGAACTGCACCTTCTCCGGCAACAAGGCGGAGAAACGGGGCGGCGGGATGTGCAACAACAATAACTCCAGCCCGAACCTGAAGGGCTGCACCTTCTCCGGCAACACGGCGAGGGAGAGAGGCGGCGGGATGTACAACCATGATTACTCCAGCCCGACGGTGGTGAACTGCACTTTCTCCGGCAATGAGACGACGACGAGCGGCGGCGGGATGTACAACAAGAACTCCAGCCCAACGGTGGTGAACTGCACCTTCTCTGAGAACGAGGCGCAGTACGGCGGCGGGATGCTCAACGTGGACTCCAGACCAACGGTGGCGAACACGATCCTGTGGCTCAACCTAGCCCCCACGAATCAGGGCCCGGACATCTATCATAAAAATGAGACTCTCACCCTGAACCACTGCGTGGTCGGCACGTACAACACTGAAAACAATCCGACTGTGAACGAAACGAACCCCATCACTGGTGACCCGAAGCTGACCTCGCTGGACGCGGACCTCAAAGCCACAACGGTCTCTGTCGATGTCTACATCTATGGGCTGCAGGATGGCAGCTCGGCCCTGGACGTGGGGCTGCCCGTCAGCACGGATATCAACGGTGTCGAGGTTCCCAATGTGGACCAGCGGGGCACGACACGGCCGCAGGGCGTGAGCGTGGACATCGGCGCCTTCGAGAAAAAGCAGGTGGACCCTGAGCCCGAACCTGGGCCTGGCCCTGCCCCTGCCCCGGAGGACGCGATGTCAAGGAACCCGCACGACTGGCTCTACAATCAGGGCGGTACGGACGAAAAAGGCCTGACTTCGGTCACGTTCAGGACCGTCCTCAGGATCCCTGAGGAGCTGGACGACAACAGCATCTGGGCTAAGGGCGTAGGGTTCCCGGACGGCATAAAGGTCGTCTCAGTCGTACCTATTGGAGATGTTAAGGACACCGGGAAATATGAGTATTCGGTCACCTTCGGGGGGGAGACGAACGATCTGCTCAACGCCGCTATAACAGAGGTCCGTTACAAGACCAAAGACGGCGCCGAGAAAAAGGTCGATCTGTCTGAAGGCGGCAGCGGCATAAAGCTCTCCGAGATGAGGCGAACCGGCAGCGGTGGAGGCGGTGGAGGTGATGGTGGTGGCTGTGACACAGGCTTCGGTGCACTCGCACTGGTCGCTCTTGCAGGTGCAGTTCTTCTTCGCAAGAAGGACTAGCTGAGTAGCCTGGGACAGCGAGCTGCTGAGGCTGGACGAATCGCATGAGAAAACCCCCCGGACATCAGGCCGGGGGTTTTCTCGTGCCATACAATGAATCCGCTTATGTAAGCCCGAGTCGCTATGCTTTTTGCTATACTATGGGCAGACAGGATTAGGACATAGGCATACGGAACGAGGTGGGGCTGTGGGTAGCAAGGGAAACGACCGGGAACGGACTTCCGGAAAAAAGACCGTGTCGAGCCTAGCAGGGATGACCTGCTCTGGAAGGATTTGCTGGTCCGGTTCTTTGTCCCCATGCTTCAACCCCTCCTCCCTGACCTGGCCATGGATATCGACGAAAACCGGGAGGTCGCCTTCCTCGATAGTCGACGACGAAACCACTGGGTTTCGCCTCAACATAAGTGGGACCGAAGGGCGAAGCCCGTAGGTTTAGCTCGTTGCTCAACACGGCATTCGGGGCCTTGGAGAAAAACGGCCCCAAAGTAGCCGGTCGCTTGCTTATGCGGATAGTCTTATGAGGCTGAAGGTTGCCTGAAACGTGCGGAGTTTGGACTACAGCCCATGTTGTTAAATTATTTAAGGAGGTTCTCTCATGGCTAAGGGACTGGAAAAGATAGAAAAGCTTCTAGGTGATGACGCAGAACTTTTATTGACCCATAAGTGTAAGACGGTGAAAGGGGAGGCTCTGATCCTGCCGGGGCCGGACTTTGTAGATCGTGTGTGGGCTCTCTCCGATCGCTCCATCCCTGTCCTCCGATCGCTCCAGACCCTGTTTGATCATGGTCGTCTTGCGGGTACGGGCTACATCTCCATCCTGCCCGTTGATCAGGGCATTGAGCATTCAGCTGGCGCCTCGTTTGGCCCCAACCCCATCTATTTTGACCCTGAGAACATCGTCAAGCTGGCCATTGAGGCCGGTTGCAGCGCGGTGGCCAGCACCTTGGGTGTCCTGGGCTCCGTGGCACGCCGCTACGCCCACAAGATCCCCTTCCTGCTGAAGCTGAACCACAACGAGCTGCTTTCCTATCCCAACAAGGCGGATCAGGTCATGTTCGCCGCGGTGGAGCAGGCCTGGAACATGGGGGCCGTAGCCGTTGGGGCCACTATCTACTACGGTAGCGACGAGTCGACGCGGCAGATTCAGGAGGTGGCGGAGGCTTTCCACCATGCCCACCAGCTGGGCATGGCCACTGTGCTGTGGTGTTACCTGCGCAACTCCGCCTTCAAGACGAAGGAGAAGGACTATCACGTCGCGGCGGACCTGACGGGCCAGGCCAATCACCTGGGCGTCACCATTGAGGCGGACATCATCAAGCAGAAGCTGCCGGAGAACAACGGGGGCTACACGGCGCTCAAGTTCGGCAGGACCAGCAAGCAGGTCTACGAGAACCTGACCAGCGACAACCCCATTGACCTGACCCGCTATCAGGTCCTGAGCTGTTACGCGGGGCGTGCGGGCCTGATCAACTCCGGCGGCGCCTCCGGCGGCGCGACGGACCTGGCAGACGCTGTGCGCACTGCTGTCATCAACAAACGCGCGGGCGGCATGGGGCTGATCCTGGGCCGCAAGGCGTTTCAACGACCCATGAAGGAGGGCGTCCAGATCATCAACGCCGTACAGGACGTCTATCTCAACAAGGAGATAACCATCGCCTGAGCAGCGGACTCGTTGCCGATGAATGTCAGTTATCAGGCCGGGGGCGCGCGGCTGCGCCCCCGGTCCTTTCTAAGGAACTGAGCTGTTTGACCTGCTTTGTGCTGTCCTGCCGTTTATGCCTGCCGGGATACAACCAGGCCGGCAAGATCCTTTTTTATCTACCCCTTGCCCCCTGCAGATTGTTCTTGCCAGGGTAATTTCATAAGCTACCTGAAGATCCTTAAGATAATGTGGAAACTGCCTTAAGATAACGTTGCAATCCGGACGATACTATGATACAGCCTCAATAAGCCTGTGCCCTGCGATATGCCCTTTCCCAAGGACCGGAACAGGATGCAGGAAAGGGAAAAAAGGTTCTGTCGCTTCTTAATAATGATGCTAATTACCAAGGACGTGTTGTTGTGCTGAAAAAGGTAATTTTTCGAACATTATTCCTTATACTTACCCTCATCGCGTTTGCTATGCCCTGGCTCATCTGGGCTCCGACGGGCCCATGGCTCCTTGAACCGCTCGTGCGTCGGTTTGGGGATTCTGTGGTCCCCTCCCTGAGCGTTGAGAGGATCGAGGGCTCGCTCTCTCAGGGGTATGAGGTCCTGGGTGCGCGGCTGTACTCGGGCGACGTCTCCTTTGTGACGCTCCGTCGTCTCGTCGTCCGACCGGACTGGGAGGCGATTCTGAGCGGTACACCCTGGCTGAAGCTCCTTGAGGTGGAGGGACTGAGCTCCGATGTAAAGCATCTGCAGACGCTGGGGGAGCACTACGGTAGCGGGAAGCCCTCCGACCCCTCTGGGCTATCGCTGACGGTGAGGCCTCTGATCCTCTCTCTGAAGGACATCCGACTTGAGACTTCTGAGGGGCCTGTGGTCCTGGAGTCCGCAGAGCTGGGGCCTGATGGTGCCTTCAGCCTCCGCGCTCTGGGCGGCAGACAGGAGTTCCCTTTGACGATGGACGGGACCTTGGGTTTTGAGCCGCTTGAGATACTCTCCTGCGACCTGACCGTTGGTAGCGGGAAGGGGATCCTGAAGGGGCGCCTCATGCCTCCCTTTGACCTGAGGGGGGCCCTTATCGCGCTCCGGCTTGAGGAGTTCCTGGCTTTCGTGCCGGGCGTGAAGGGGAACGGCAGGCTTGACGGCCGTTTTACCCTGCAGGGCACGGCGCAGAACCTGAGTGCGGACGGGGTGTTCTCTCTCTCGGGAGGGAACGTCATGGACGTCCCTGTGTCCGCGCGCCTGCCCTGGCGGTATCAGGACGGGCTCCTCACACTCTCCGAAGCTCAGCTGCAAAGTTTGTCGACCGAGGTGTTTCTGACCGTTTCCGCTGACGCGTCCGCGGCCGGGAGTACCGAGAAGCTTGTGGCTGAGGGCTATGCCCACAACATCTCCATGAAGAACCTGGGGCACATCCTTGCCCCACAGGCCGGGCTCGCAGGTGAGGGGGGCAACGTGGATTTTCGGGCTTCGCTCACAGGGGCGGGCCAGGTGACCGCGTCCCTGAAGGGCAGCATCCCCGAGGTGAGCGCCCAGGGCAAGAATCTCGTCAAGGACCTCTCGCTTGACGTGAGGCTGGCCCCTGGACGTCCGCCTGAGGTGGCGTGCGCGGGAAGAGTGTTGGGCGGTGAGGTGAAAGGGCGGGGCTCGGTGGCCCAACAAGGCTCTGAGCTGCTCCCGGAGATGATCTTCACCGGAACCGACCTGGACCTGTCTCTCCTGAGCACGATGGTCCCGGCCCTGAAGTCGGCCGGGCTCTCGGGCAAGGTCTCCTTCACCTCCAGGGTTGGCGAGAACTTCTCGGTCGACAGCAGGCTGAGCTCCGCCAAGCTGACGGCCTCAGGTGTGGCCTTGCAGGACCTGACCGTCCATACCCTCTACTCAGACAGCCAGGTGCAGCTCAGGGAGCTGAAGGGCCGGATAGGGAAGGCGCCGCTCCTGTTCTCCGGGGCCGCGGACCTGAAGCACTTCCGCCTCCGCTTTGACGGTCAGGCGACGGGGCTGGACCCCCGGGATATCCCGCCCATCAAATCTCAGGTCCAGGGGCCCTTCAACCTCAAGCTCTCGGTGGAGGGGACCTTTGTCGATCCGCGCGTGAAGGTGTCCCTCACAGGACAGAACAACCGGGTTGCAAACGTCCCTCTGCGTAACCTGGGCCTTGCGGCTGAGTACTCCGGCTCCCGACTGACCTTGCCTCAGACGGTGCTGTCCCTCCCGGGAGGGACGGTCTCCTTTCAGGGCGACGTGGCCCTGACGGCGGACCCACGCCTGAACCTTTCCGGCTCCATATCCGGCCTGAACCTCAAAACTCTTGGCCGGGAGATGAAGCTGAACCAGCTTTCTGGTGGGTTGGACGGGCAGATAGACGCCAGCTTTAAGGTGCTCGGTCCTCTGAGTACGGCTGAGGTGGCAGCGGAGCTCCGATCGAACTCATTGAGCTTTGGGGAGACCCGGGTCAAGGAGCTGCATCTGGAGGCCAAGGGCTCGATGAAATCCATCACCATCCACAACCTGAAGGCCAAGGTCAACGAGGGCTCCGTGAAGGGAAAAGGCAGCCTGTCCCTCCGGAACAAGGACATGTTGAAGAATAAGGTGGAGCTGAAGCTGGACGTCAAGGGGCTTGAGCTACGTCGTCTGCTCCGGCAGTTCATGGCGGAGCCACCGGTGGGAGGGGTTTTGAACGGGGCCCTCTCTCTTACGGGGGCCGTCGGTCGGCCGGAGCTCTCCCTGAGGGTGGACTCTCCCCTCACCATCAAGGAGACCCTCGTTGACCGTATGGTGCTCTCCGTCCAGGCCCCGGACAAAGACCGTTTTGCGTTGCACGCGAGCGGTAAGGTGGGGGACCTGACGCTCTCGGCCAGCGGCGAGGTCCGGAAGGAGGGCGGGGGCTGGAGCTACTCTCTGGCCACAGCGCCCCTTGACCTGAACCATCTGGTCTCCGCAAAATCGCCCTCCATGAAGGGCAAGCTTGAAGGACAGGCCACAGCCAAGGTTAAGGGCTCGACGGCCCCGGACAAGAAGGGCGCCGTCCGCCCGACGCTCGTCACGATCTCTGTCCCCAGCCTGAAGGCCTCGGGCCTCACCGTGACGGATATCCTGCTGCCCGTGCAGGTGACGGGTGAGAGAGTCCTGCTGAAGGAGGGCAAAGCCTCCCTTTACGGAGGGACGGTTGGCCTTGACGCTGACATGGACCTGAATGCTATGAGGCTGACGGGGACCGCCGCGGTCCGTAAGCTGGACATGGGCGCGATGGCGCAGCCCTTTCTGCCGGAGGGTGCTATCGTTGGCACCGCTGACGTCAACGTCCGGCTCAGGGGCAACTTCAGCGGTATGGCGATGTTCTTTGCCAACGGCGATTTTGAGACGAGCAGCGGTTACCTCCACGAGATGGAGGTCATCGACCTCGTCTCGGAGACTAAAAAGCTTTCGTTCAAGACCATCCGTGGCTCCTTTTTCTGGGACGGCTCCGACCTGCAACTCAACCCAGGAACCCAGGCCATCGCCGAGCCGAACGACCCCTTTTACCGCTACTTCTCCGTCAACGGCTCCATGGGGCTCCCGGGCAAAGGGCTGAACCTCGTCTGCCAGGGACGCTTTGACGTCAAGCTTCTGGACTCTTTCCTAGGCGCCCTGAAGGGGGTCTTTGAGTACTTCACCGGAGGCCTGAAGACCGGAGGGGGCCTGGGGGTCGGGATGTTCAAGGGGGCAGTGGGCAAGATGCTGGGCATTCAGGCGAGGGACTTTCAGGACGTCTCCTTCATCCTGAAGGGGAGCTGGTCGGAGCTCCAGCTGCTCCGCCTGAAGATAGACAAGCCGCTCAAGCACTACCTACCCCTCGACACTCTCAACGAGGAGAAGAGGTTGGACGACAAAAAGTTCCGACTTAACCTCAAGATCCCGACGGGCCCGGGCGACACCAGCCCGGAGGAAGACCCTGAGGATCAGTTCAAACAGCAGCTGCTGGACAACCTGTTCCAAATAGGAGAATGATTGCTTCACCGGCGGGCGGCGCACCCCAAACCAAGCTCTCAGAATCCACGGCCTCCGGTGGCTTTGAATTTTGTGCCATCACGAGCGAGTCCAGGCCTTTCAGGTGTACGACCTCCAGCCCCGCAGGTGTGCATGGTCTCAAGCCCTCAGACTTTCAAAACCCTCAGAGCCCAGGCGGCCAGGGAGCTGAGGGCCACAAAGGCGGTAAAGACGAACTCGCCCCGGCTCATCACGCCTCTTTTTGAGGACATGGAGAAGGCCCGGATGCCGAATGTCTTTTTCCAGGGGATCAGGAGCGGGATCTTGCCGCAGCAGGCGTCGGTCAGGATGTGGAGCAGCGGGCCCAGAAGCCAGCAAGCGACACAACCCCAGGCGGCAAAGCGCGAAGGGGGTAAGGAGAGCAGGTTGGCCAGAGAAGGGATGCGGCCCTCGGCCCCGAGGTAGAAGGCGAGCCCGAAGGCGAGAGCCCAGGGGACGAACCAGTGGGAGGACCGGCGATGATGGCGGGCGCGGTTCGAGCCCCAGATCAGGTACTCGACCGTGTCGGGGAAGACGCTGCCCAGAGCGGCGAAAAGCGCGGCGACAGG
>JAAYOR010000165.1 GCA_012520235.1 Fretibacterium sp. | reverse complement strand
TTCCGTTGTGTCTTTAACACAGGAGGTATTGTTGTGCCTTTAAACGAGCTGGCTGTCCCGGAAAGAGTCGTCGGAGAGAAGGAAGTGCGCCGGGCGATGGCCGAAGGCCGGCTGAGAAAAGTTTTTGTCGCCTCCGACACGGAAGAGAAAAGGCAGAGAACTCTGCTGGAGGAGGCGAAAAGTGCCGGGATCGAAGTCGAGAGGGTCGATCTGCGGAGCAGGTTAGGGCGAGCGTGCGCTATAGACCGGCCGGCTGCTGTGGCAGGGTTGCTGAAGCGCTGAGCGAATAAATATAGGATGTTGGGTATTATGACTTTGTATGAGGAGGAGATTCTGTGCCGACAATCAACCAACTTGTCCGTTCTGGGCGTGTGAAGAAGAGAGCCAAAAGCGACTCGCCTGCCTTGCAGGCAAACCCGGCTCGCAGGGGGGTGTGCACGCGCGTGTACACGGTGACCCCCAAAAAGCCGAACTCGGCCCTGAGAAAGGTTGCGCGTGTGCGTCTAACCAATGGTATTGAGGTGACATCTTACATTCCGGGCATTGGGCACAATTTGCAGGAGCACTCTGTGGTTCTTGTCCGAGGGGGGCGCGTCAAAGACCTTCCTGGCGTTCGGTATCACATCGTCCGTGGGACGCTTGACTGCGGCGGAGTGGAGAACAGAAAGCGCAGCCGTTCCAAGTACGGTGCGCGCAGGCCGAAAGCCAATTAATCCGGCTTTGAACTAAGGAGGGTTTTGACATGCCTCGGAAGAGTTATGTGAAAAAGAGAGAGGTTATTCCGGACACCCGTTTTGGCAATGAGGCGGTTTCCAAGTTTATCTGCAGTCTGATGAGGGACGGCAAGAAGAGCACTGCTGAGAAAATTCTTTACACTGCGCTGGACCAGGCGGCGGAAAAGCTTGGGGTGGAGCCTTTTGAGGTTTTTGAAAAGGCGATGAGCAACGTGGCTCCTCAGATAGAAGTGCGTCCCCGCCGTGTCGGCGGCGCCACTTATCAGGTCCCCGTTGAGGTCACCCCTGAGAGGGGACAGCTTCTTTCAATCCGCTGGATCATTGCTTACTCCCGTTCCAAGAAAGGGATGCCGATGGCAGAGCGTCTGATGCGGGAGCTGATGGACGCTTATAAAAATGAGGGCAGCTCCATCAAAAAGCGTGAGGATACGCACAGGATGGCGGAGGCCAACCGCGCTTTCGCTCACTATCGTTGGTAAAAGCCGTCCCGTAGGGACCATTAACTTTAACGGCTGAATTTCTGAAAGGCGGCCCGTGCTCTTTTTGTATCCCCCATGAGAGGACGGACGAACGTTTTTTAAGAGGCCGAATTTGGGCAGGTGCGTTTTTTGGATATTACAAAGCTGAGAAATATAGGAATAGCCGCTCATATCGACGCTGGTAAGACGACGACCAGCGAACGTATCCTCTACTACACCGGACGCAGTTATAAGGTGGGTGAGGTGCACGAGGGCGCGGCCACCATGGACTGGATGGAGCAGGAGCGGGAGCGTGGCATCACCATCACCTCCGCGGCCACAACCTGCGTGTGGAAGGGGCACACTATCAACCTGATTGATACGCCCGGCCACGTGGACTTCACTGTTGAGGTGGAGCGCTCAATGAGAGTGTTGGATGGGGCTGTCTCGGTCTTTTGTGCCGTGGGGGGCGTTGAGCCTCAGTCAGAGACGGTCTGGCGTCAGGCGGACAAGTATCGTGTTCCCCGCATCGCTTTTGTCAACAAGATGGACCGTATCGGGGCAGACTTTGAATCTGTGGTCTTTGCTCTGCGGGAGCGCTTGGGCGCAAACGCGGTTGCCATCCAAATGCCCATCGGGGCGGAGGAAGATTTTCAGGGGGTCGTGGACCTGATTGAGCAGAAGGCTGTGCTCTTCAGCGGTGAGCTGGGGCAGGCGCCCCGTATCGCTCCTGTCCCCGCTGAGATGGCTGAGGCTGCGAAGGCGGGGCGTGAGGCCATTGTCGAAGCGCTCTCGGACTTCAGCGACGATGTCATGGCGCTTTACCTTGAGGGGCAGGAGGTTGGCTCGGACCTTATCAACAAGGCCTTGCGGGAGGCGACGATAGCTCTGAAGGCTGTGCCGGTGCTCTGTGGATCCGCCTTTAAAAATAAGGGCGTGGAGCTGGTTTTGGATGCTGTTGTGAATTATCTCCCAAGCCCTGTCGACCTGCCTCCCACTCATGGGACTCTCCCGGATGACCCCTCTACCAAGTTGGAGCGCCACAGCAGCGTCTCCGAGCCTTTTGCGGCTCTGGCTTTCAAGGTTGCCGTGGACCCGTTCCTGGGCAAGTTGATCTTTTTGCGCGTGTATTCCGGGACCTTGAATAAGGGCAGCGCGGTCTTCAATGCCACTTCAGGCCAGAGAGAGCGCATCGGGCGTATCATGAGGATGCATTCTAACAAGCGGGAGGATATTGACTCCGTCGAGGCGGGCATGATCGTGGCTGTCCCCAGTCTCAAGTCAACCAAGACAGGAGACACGCTTTGTGCCGAAAATGCTCCTATAGTCTTTGAGGCGGTTGAGTTTCCCGAATCGGTCATCTCCCTTGCTGTGGAGCCTGCCACACAGGCTGACAAGATCAAGCTCTCCAAAGGCCTCGTGGCTCTGGCTGATGAAGACCCCACCTTCCGGGTCCGGACGGACGAGGAGAGCGGGCAGACCATCATCTCCGGCATGGGGGAACTTCACCTTGAGATCATAGTGGATCGCCTGAAGAGGGAGTTTGGAGTGGACGTCAAGGTTGGCCGTCCTCAGGTGGCCTATCGTGAGGCTATTCAGCAGGCTGCTTCGGCCGAAGGCAAGTACATCCGTCAGTCCGGCGGGCGCGGCCAGTACGGCCACGTCGTCTTCGAGATAGAGCCCTTGCCGGACGGCAAGGGGTACGAGTTTGAGGACCGCATCGTGGGTGGGGTTGTCCCCAAGGAGTATGTTGTCGCGGTCCAAAAGGGGCTGGACGAGGCTATCCAGACGGGTATCCTGGGAGGATACCCCGTCATTGGCATCAAAGTTGCGTTGGTTGACGGGAGTTATCATGACGTGGACAGCTCCGAGATGGCGTTCCGCATTGCTGCCTCCATGGGCCTCAAGGAGGCGCTGAAGAAAGCGGCCCCGGTCCTGATGGAGCCTGTTATGGCGGTGGAGGTTGTCACCCCGGAGGATTATGTGGGAGATGTTATTGGTGACCTGTCCTCTCGAAGAGGCCGCATAGAAGGTATGGACGTGAGGGCGAATGCACGTATAATAAAAGCTTACGTTCCGCTTGTCGGGATGTTTGGCTATGCGACGGACCTCAGAAGCAAGACCTCGGGAAGAGCCAACTACACGATGCAGTTTCATCATTATGAGACGACCCCTTCGGATGTCGCTGAGAAGGTGCTCCAGCATAAGGTTGATTGATGCCGGGAGTTAAGCCCCCGGAGTCGTTGCAATTTTTCGGATGGCGAAGGTTTTGAAATAAAATAGAACGATTCTTTTACGGGAGGGACCAGTAATGGCGAAGGAGAAATTTGAGCGCAATAAGACGCATTTGAACATCGGTACGATCGGCCACATCGACCACGGTAAGACATCCTTAACTGCGGCGATCACGAAGTGTCTTTCGACGCAGGAGTGGGCTGATTTTACGGCCTACGACATGATTGACAAGGCTCCTGAGGAGCGTGAGCGAGGTATCACCATCAACATCTCGCACGTGGAGTACGAGACGGAGGAGCGTCACTACGCGCACATCGACTGTCCCGGTCACGCGGACTACATCAAGAACATGATCACGGGGGCGGCTCAGATGGACGGTGCCATCCTGGTTGTGAGTGCGGCGGACGGTCCTATGCCTCAGACTCGGGAACACGTTCTTCTTGCCCGTCAGGTTAACGTTCCTGCTCTTGTTGTGTGTATGAACAAGACGGACCAGGTGGACGACCCTGAGCTTTTGGACCTTGTGGAGATGGAGATTCGCGAGCTTTTGAGCAAGTACGAGTTTCCTGGTGACGATGTGCCTGTTATCCGTGGTTCTGCGCTTGAGGTTCTTGAGAAGGGTAATGGGACGCGTGAGGATCCTATTTGCAAGCCTATCTGGGACTTGATGGATGCTTGTGACAGCTATATTCCGGAGCCGGTTCGCGAGACGGATAAGCCTTTCCTTATGCCTGTTGAGGACGTGTTTACGATCACGGGTCGTGGTACGGTTGTCACGGGGCGAGTAGAGCGCGGAGTCATCAAGGCAGGCGAGGAAGTTGCGATAGTGGGTCTTACGACGGACATCAAGAAGACGGTTGCGACATCCCTTGAGATGTTCCGTAAGATTCTGGACGATGCGGTAGCGGGAGACAACGTAGGCGTACTTCTTCGTGGGGTTGGGAAGGACGAGGTGGAGCGTGGTCAGGTTTTGGCGAAGCCCGGTAGTGTGACGCCTCACACGAAGTTCAAGAGCGAGGTTTACGTTTTGAAGAAGGAAGAGGGCGGTCGTCACACGCCGTTTTTTGCGGGTTA
>JAAYOR010000164.1 GCA_012520235.1 Fretibacterium sp. | reverse complement strand
TTCGGTGCCTCCTCTTCCTTAACGGCAGGCTTCGGCGCCTCCTGCTCCTTAGCGGCAGGCTTCGGCACCTCCTGGACCTCCGGCTTGGGCTTGAACGCCATATAGGCGCCAATCCCAACAATCACAAGAACAATGACCCAAAGAGCATTCTTCTTCAAAACGATCCTCTCCTTTTTCCCCTCACGATAGGGGGATTTTATATTACCGGGGCCCCTTACGCGGGTCTCATGCCCCGGGTGTTCCCAGATTATCTCTCGTAGGCCGTCTGACCGTCCACAAGGGTGAGGACCACGCGGCTACGCGCGTCCAGCGGATCGCCGCTCCAGACCACCAGGTCCGCGTCCTTGCCGGGCTCTAGGAAGCCCAGCCGGTCCGACAGCCCCAGATGCTCAGCCGCCCGGATGGTGACGGCCTTCAAGGCCTCATCCTGAGGAAGCCCCGCCTTAACGGCCAAGGAGGCACAGACGATCAGGTGTTCAATGGGAATAACGGGGTGATCCGTGATGATACAGAAGTGGACGCCCGCCTCGTACAAAATCCTCGGGGTGTCCCAGGACTTGTTACGGAGCTCAAGCTTGCTCCTACCTGAAAGGGTCGGTCCTACGGCAGCAAAGACCTTTTTCTCCGCCAGCCAGGATGCGATGAGGTGTCCCTCCGTGCAGTGTTCGATGGTATAGTCTAGACCAAACTCCTCGGAGATACGTACCGCCGTCTGGATGTCATCGGAGCGGTGGCAATGGATTCGGAAGGGCATCTTCCGGTCCAGGACAGACAGCAGCGCCTCCACACCCAGGTCACGATCGAAAGGTTCTCCCTTCCCTGCTGCGGCCTCCCGTCGGGCGCGGTAGTTTTGAGCCCTCACAAAGGCGTCACGCATCAGCCAGGCGTTCCCCATGCGAGTGAAAGGGACAGCGTTTCGAGAACCATAGATGCGAACCGGGTTCTCCCCCAGTGCGGCCTTCATGGCAGAGCAGGGCATGACAGCCATACGCTCCACCACGTCGGGCCGGGTCTTGACCACAATGCCCTGCCCTCCGATGACATTGGCGCTGCCTGGCAGGGACTGCACGCAGGTGACTCCGCCCGAGAGAGCGTCGGGGAAGGCGACGTCGTCCGGATAGAGCGAGTCCAGCAGACGCAACTGGGGTAGGACGGGATAGGTCTTCTCGTTGGCATCCTGCATCGATTCGGGAAAACCCTCGTTGTAAGCACCCATGTGCACGTGAGCGTCTATGAGCCCCGGGGTGACGAAGAGCCCCTTGAGGTCCGTCACTTCCGCTCCCTGAGGTACAGGGACGCCCGCCCCGGCCGCGACTATTTTGCCGTCCTCAATGGCCACAACGC
Organism: Fretibacterium sp.; assembly: GCA_012520235.1. GTDB lineage: Bacteria > Synergistota > Synergistia > Synergistales > Aminobacteriaceae > JAAYOR01. The sequence goes on along the minus strand of JAAYOR010000164.1, from coordinate 40,446 downwards.
CATCCTTGATAAAGCCGGCATTTTTGTCCGCTTCACCCGGCATCCCGGCCCCCGTCCAGAGAGTGGCGCCCTTCAGGCATTTTTTGTATTTTTTGCCACTTTTGTGACCGCCTGCCAAAATTCCAGCCTCCCCTGCCCCGGGCATTGCGATGGAGTTCAAATTGTTTCTTTTTGGGGCGTAAATTGTCTTAGGTTCATCAATGATTTCCGATGGCATCATATTTAGACTCATTATCTCAGAATTGTTACGACACTGCAAGCCTCTCAAAAAGGTCCCCAGAAGACTGCAAAGGCGCTTCTTATGAGAAAGAGGGGGCCTAACGGCCTTGGGAAAAGAAAATATATTTCAGTGTTCTCGATAAGCGCGATAGATAACTTAAACTTCGCATAAGCAGGCGACCGGCAAGCGCAGCGCGCCGAGTCAAGTAGCGTAGCTAAACCTATGGGCTTCGCCCTTCGGTCCTGCTTTGTCTTAGCGGTATAGCTGAAAATAGCGGGGAAAATATGTCGACCTTCCATATTGGCATCTGCCTTAATGGTACGCTGAGAAAGATGAGATAACATAATCACCACGAGAAATAGGAAGTATCGCCAAATTGTTTTGCGCAAATATTTCCGGAAGATTGATTTTGTGATCAAACTTTGTCATTAACCGTGGCTCTCTAAATTATCTTATCTTATCGGCAGAGATGATAAATTTACCTTCACGGTGTATTGAATCCAGGATCTTGTGCTTATCAAAGAGAGATTGCCATGCAGTGTCATTCAACCCCATAGTTCCTGATGAGCACCTCCTCAACTGCGCCGCGTCTGCTTGCGTCCGAGTTGACGGCGCGCCTGGCCTTGACGATGGTGATGTCGTATCCGGCGTACAGCTCTCTGATGAAAGCGGTCGCTGAATTGGACAACAAAAATTTCACACCCCGACCGCTCAGTTCGTCGCAGCTCTCTTTCAATCTCTTCTGCTCGTTCCGGTCAAAGCCGCCCTTGTGGTATCCGGTGAAGCTGGCCGTATCCGAGACAGGGTCGTAGGGCGGATCGAGATACACGACCCCCCTCCTGGGAACATCTTTGAGCGTCTGAGCAAAGTCCTCACTCCGAAGCTCGATCTTGCTGTTTTTGAAATAACTGCTGACCGCCCGCAGGACCGGGGCGTTTACGATGTTGGGCTTTTTGTAGTGTCCGAACGGTGTATTGAACTCGCCCGAGGCGTTCACCCGGAAAAGCCCATTATAGCAGGTTTTATTCAGGAAGATCGTCCTTGCAGCTCTCTCGGCTTTGGACATGGCAGCGTAAGCGGTTTTATCTCGGTCCATGTCCCGGGCTTTATAAAAATGCTCCTTCGTGTTCTTGTGCTGCTCAAGCAGGTTTATCAGAGACTCGACGTCGTCACGGATGACCTCATAGACCGCCATCAGGTCCGAGTTCAGATCGTTCACAAGCGCTCTTTTCGGCTGGAGGGAGAACAGGAGGGCACCGCCACCCAGAAAGGGCTCGCAGTAAAAAGTGTACTTTTTAGGGAGCAAAGGCGTGATCTCGCTCAAAAGCTGACGCTTGCCGCCAACCCATTTCACAACCGGTGCCACCAGCCTGTTTTTTGCCACGAGCCTCCCCCCTTGCCCTTTTTCGTGTTTTCCGCGTTCAACGTATTCCTTAAGTTAGAAAACGCTCATTATAAAAAGTCGTTGCTAATGGCCCATAAACAAACATCTTTTGAGAGGCCCCTCAATGCCTCCTTATCCCTTCAGCGTCTCCTTAAAATTTTAACATGGAGCTGCGCTAAGCCCGTGCGCTTCGCATGGTCTGATAAAATTTCAGGTTCCAAGGGGCGCAGTAGTGGTTGGACGATAACAAAACGATCCAATCAGTGGTTCCCTGAAAAAGCGTCGGGGGGCAGTGGCAGGAGCCGGAGGGGGTGGGAACATCATCCCCGTGTGGCACTTGCCACTGGGACGGAGCCTCGTCCTGCTTGAACTGAACTGAGTGCTTTTTGACCGAAGGCCTCAGACGTTGAAGCGAATCTCTATCATGTCCCCATCCTTCACCGGATACTCTTTGCCCTCCAGGCGTAGCAGGCCTTTCTCGCGGCACGCGGCCATGGAGGCCCCGCAGGCGATGAAGTCATCATAGCCGACCACCTGCGCCCGGATAAACCCGCGTGCAAGGTCTGAGTGGATGGCCCCGGCGGCATCCACTGCCGTGTCACCCTCGTGGAGCGTCCAGGCCCGCACCTCGTCCGGCCCTGTGGTGAAGAAGGAGAGCAGCCCCAGCAGGCGATACGCCTGGTGGATCAGGCGGTCGCGGCCGGGCTCCTTAATGCCAAGTTCCTTCATGAACTCCTCCTGCTCTTCTCCCTCCAGCTGGGCCAGGTCCATTTCCAGCGAGCCGAAGAGGCGCAGGGTTGAAAGCCCCTTCTCCTTCATGGCAGCCTCCAGCGCCTGAGCGCCTGGGAGCTCTCCCGTCTGGGTCTCGTCGAGGTTCAGAACCACCAGCTCAGGCTTGAGGGTCAGGAACGCAAAACCCGAGAGGGTTTTTTTCTGCTCCGGGGTGAGGGGATATTCGCGCAGCGGCCTCTCGTCCATCAGGTGATCCTGGAGCGCGTGCAGCAGTTCGCTTTCCGCGTTCTCGGCAGGAGTCATCTTCTTTTTGGCTGCCTTTTCCGAGAGGCGGGAGAGGCGGTTTTCGATGACGCCCAAATCGCGGTAGATGAGCTCCATCTCCACGATGTGCCAGTCGCGCAGGGGGTCGATGGAGTTCTCCGGGTGCGGCACGTTGGAGTTCTCAAAGACGCGCACCACATGCAGCAGTGCCTCCGATTCCGCCACGAACGATAAAAACGAGTTCCCCAGGCCCGCACCCTTGCTGGCATCGCGGGAGAGCCCCGCAAGGTCCACAAATTCCACGGACGCGGGCGTCGTCTTCCGAGGCTCGAAGATCTCGTTCAGCCGGTCGAAGCGGGCATCCGGCACCCCGACCAGCGCCCGGTTGGGCTCCGTCTTACCCCCTGCATAGGGCTTGACTTCCGCTCCCGCTCGCGTGATGACATTAAAAACGGTGGACTTGCCGCACAGCGGCAGGCCGACGATCCCGCATTTTAACAAGATAAACCCCTCCAGATAGAGATAGAAAAGATAGAAAAGCCCGCGGTGCCTGACGGCCTGCCGCTGTGTTCCCCGGTATGAAATACCGGGGCTTCCGGGGTTTGGGGCGGAGCCCCATTTAAATCTGAGGGCAGGCCGACGATCCCGCATTTTAACAAGATAGACCCCTCCAGATAGAGATAGAAATTCAAGCTTCGTCCAGACTAAAAAAGGACTTATTTCATGAACCGCGAACCACGCGAAAGACACGAAAAGAGATACGAAAAAAGAAAAACAGGCCATGCAAACCTTCGCGTTTTTCGCGGTTAATTCTCTTTTTAACATGCTATAACGCTAAGGCATCAGTGAAGTTTAAGGCGTTTAACAACAACCTCAGCTTTGGGGCTCCGGGCCCGGCCCCATGGTCCGCCTCAGGCCCTTCAGGACAATGGCAAAGAACACGGCCGCGGCCAGGGCGCCGAGGACGGCCGCAAGTGATTGGAACCACCAGATGTGCTCCTGCGGAAGCCATTGGAAGAAGAGCCATGCGGCTGAGATGCGGAAGACGATGGAGCGCAGGATCTGCGAGATCGTGCCGTAGATGGACTGGCCGACACCCACAAAAAAGCCCCCGGCGAGCACGAGGAAGACGGTGAAGGGATAGGAGGGGATGGAGGCCCTGATGGCCTGGATGGCCATCACCTCAATTTCCCGAGTGGGGCGGAAGAGCGCCAACACGAGGTCCGGCCGAATGTAAAGGAGGACGCCGATGGAGCACATCAGGCCCAACCCCAGGTAAATGGCGGCCCTCATCCCCGCGAGCATACGCTTCAGGTCCCCTCTGCCGTAATTGAAGGAGACGAAGGGGATGAGCGCTATGTTGAGCCCCATGAGGAAGTTGAAAGCTACGTCCTCAACCCTCATCCCCAACATCCAGGCGGAGACCGCCCGATGCCCGTAGCCCATCAGGATGCTGTTGACGCTCCCCATGCCAAGGGCCACGCTGGCGGTGGAAAGAGCCACAGGAAACCCGATACGCAGGATGTTCCCCCACCAGGCGGTCAGCTCCGTGCGGGGACTCAGCAGGGGATGAAGGGGGATGGCGCTGATCCGAGGCATGCGCTTCAGGAGATAATAGCTCGCGGCGAGGCGGGAGACCAAGGTGGCAATGGCCGCTCCGGATATCCCCCAGTCGAAGGTGAAGATGAAGATGGGGTCAAGGATTAAGTTGATCAGGTTCGCGAGGGCAATGGCCTTGAAGGGCGTCAGAGTGTCGCCCTGTGCCCGCATGACGGTGTTGGCGATGTAAGTGTAGCCTATGAAGGGCAGCATGATGGGTATCCAGAGATTGTAGAGCCAGCAGAGGCGGAGCAGCTCCGCGTTGCCACCCGTCCCGATGAGCCGGAATACCGAGTTGGAGACGGAGGGGTGGATCATGGGGGTGGAGAGGAGGCAGATGAGGTAGAGTAGAGCCAGAGCGCTCCGGGCGATGTGCCGGGCGCCCCTGAGGTCGCTGCGCCCCAAGTGGCGGCCGATGAGGGAGGCTGCGCCTCCGCCCACACATTCGAGGGTCGCAAAAATACACAGGTTGACAGGGCCCGTGAAGGACATGGCTGCCATGGGGAGCTCTCCCAGCCATGAGACGAAGATGGCGTCCGCGAGACCCAGGAGGGTGTTGAGGAAAAAAAGTCCTATCGAAGGGACGGCGAGGATGACAAGGGCCTTCAGCGGGGCGTCGTTTTTGAGGTCCGCGCGTCCGGAGAGAATTTTTTTCAAAAAGCCTCCGGAGGCAGTCTGAAGCCTGGGCTCCCTGGGAGTTGCGTTCTCGTGCATAGCAGACATCGTTCCCTTTCCGGAGCTTACAGAGGAATTTCCGCGCAGCTTCGGCGGACTCATAAGCTCCGCCTCATTATAGCTTAAACTTTGCGCAGACTAAAAAAGGACTCATTTCATGAACCGTGAACCACGCGAAAGATACGAAAAAAGAAAAACAGGCCATATAAGCTTTCGCGATTTTCGCGGTTAAATCTGTTTCCAACATGCCATACCACTAAGGCATCAGTCGAAGGCAAAGCCCGTAGGGTTGGTGAAGAACCGATTTTTTGGGCTTCATTTTGCAGGCTTTCCTCCACTCTTTTGCGATTTCCTGCAATAGTTTTACCCTATTTCTCCCGCAAGCATACTGCAATACCTGCATTTTTGACTTTTCCAGGGACGACTAGATCGCGCCGTAGAAAAAGGTAAGGGCAACGAGAAAACGAACCGACTGCTTGATTATGCCAATAGAGTATTTGAGCAAAAATAAAGCGACAAAAAAGCCTCCGGTCCTTGAAGAGCCGGAGGCTTTTTTGTCGCTTTATGCTGTCGCCAGTTCAGGCGCTCTTTTATCGCCCGCCTATCGCCCGCCAACGGCCGCTTTTAACGCTCTGGCTCTGGCCCCGAGCCCCACACCGCTCAGTCGGCCGCAGCCGGAAACAGCTCCGGCTCCTCGTCCGGACGCCAGAGGATGCCCAGGCCGAACCAGGTCATCACCAGGGCCACCAGCGGGTTCAGGTAATTCAGGAAGCAGTAGGGCAAGTAGGCAAGGGTGGGGACACCCAGCACCGTGCTGATATACACACCGCAGGTGTTCCAGGGGACCAGCACGGAGGTCATGGTGCCGCTGTCCTCCAGAGACCGTGAGAGCATGGTCGGCGCCAGCTTGCGTCCGTTCCAGGTCTGATCATCAAAGGCGCGCCGGAACATGCGGCCCGGCACGATGATGGCCAGGTACTGATCGCTCAGGAACACGTTCGCGATGAAGCAGGAGGCCAGCACCGAGGCGACGAGTCCGAACACCGTCTTGACGCGCTCCAGAAGGGCTTCCAGCAGCACATCCAGGAAGGCACAAACCTCCATGACCCCTCCCAGGGAGAGGGCCATCACGATCAGAGAGATGGTCTCCAACATGGAGACCATGCCCCCTCGGGTGAAGAGCTCTTCCAACAGAGCCCCCACCTCGGTAAAAGCCTCCAGCGAGACACCCGCCCCGGCCCCGAACGAGGACAGGACCTGAGGGGTGGCTTTGGCAAAGTCCCCCAGGCGCTCAGGCACATAGCCTGAGAAGAGCACCGTCAGGGCATCCTGAGCAGGGCCCCCCTGAAACAGCGACAGGGCAATCCCGCCAAAGAGTCCCGCCACGATGCTCGGGATAGCAGGAGCCTTAAGGAACGCCATCAACAGGATGATGGCAGGCGGGATGAAGCCCCAGAAGGAGATGGGGAACTCCGCGCTCATCATCTCCTGGATCAGGGTGATGCGGCTGACATCCATGTCGGAAGAGCTTCCCATCATCAGAGAGATGACGGCCACGAGACCCAGAGTCGGGAGGGTGCTCCCTATCATGGCGCGGACGTGGTCAAAGAGCTCGCTTCCCGCTACGGCAGGCGCCAGGTTAGTGGTGTCGGACAGCGGCGACATCTTGTCCCCGAAATACGCACCCGAGATGATGAAGCCGGCCGTCACAGGCAGAGGGAGCTCCAGACCGGCGCTGATCCCGATGAGGGCCACTCCCACCGTGCTGCTGGTGGTCCAGCAGCAGCCCGTGGCCAGAGAGACCACACAGCAGATCAAAAGGGTGGCCGCGTAGAAGAACCGAGGGCTCATGACCTCCAGCCCGTAGTAGATCATCGTGGCCACCACGCCGCTGTGGATCCAAGATCCGACCAGGCAGCCCACAAGAATCAGGATGAGGATGGCCTGAATGGATACCTGAATGGCACTGCAGATGCCACGCTCCAGGTCGGGCCAGGGAACTTTGAGCGCAAAGAAACCGACCAGAGCTGCGAACACCGTGGCAAAAAAGAGGGGCACCTGAGCAGGGAGCCCCAGTCCTATTTTGAAGCCGGACTCCAGCTGGACGCTCACCACCCCAAAGCTGACGATAAAAGCGCAAACCAAAAGCACAATCAGGGCCATTCCCAGCCCCGGACGACGACACTGCGTCACCCTACATTCCCCCCACACTCAAAAATAGGTTCTTGCAGCGCAAAAACCACTTCGCCTATTCCCGGACAGGTTCCCATAGCGCGAGAGGAATGGTTGGCCCTTGGCCTTTGCCGGCTTATTACGAAGCGAGGGTATTATAAGGTTTTTTTCCAAAAATGCAAGGAGCAACGACAGGTTGGCGCTCGCACGCTTGACAAGACAAATATAGATGGCTAGAATGTTTGGGTTGATGCCGGGGTGGCGGAATGGTAGACGCAGTGGACTCAAAATCCACCGAGGGCGACCTCATGGGAGTTCGAGTCTCCCTCCCGGCACCATCAGTAAAATTGAGAATCAACTAAAAAAGCGGCCTGTGGCCGCTTTTTTAGCGTGCGTAAAAGTCCGCTCGTTAAGGTCACTAAAGGGCAACTTTACTATACTCTTTTATATCTCTATTCCTATGAACCGGAGCCACTGGAGCTACGGGTACACATCAAACTACCAAAAAAGGGGCGCGGAAATTCCGCGCCCCTCTCCTCTCTTGCCTGTGTGTGTCCTCAATCCACCAGGATTTTACCGTCCTTAACCAACATCCAGCCATCCAGCAGAAGCTCCGGACGGGTGATGATGCCGTCGACATGGATTTCGGCCGCCACCGTGCCGCCAAAGATGTCGTTACTCCCCAGCGCGATGTGGACCGTGCCGTAGATCTTTACTCAAGCCCTGCTTTGTTGACACGCATCAAGACGCACACTATGATTTTAACTGAGCTCACAAAGAAACGGACAGGGGCACAAGAGAAATGGGAGGGGGGAAACTTTTGAGCGTCGTTCCTGGGGAGAGGTCGGGTTTGCGAAACTCACGAAAAATCATTCACATTGATATGGACGCCTTTTATGCCTCCATTGAGCAGCGGGACAACCCCGCCTTCCGCGGGCGGCCCGTAGCCGTGGGCCATGCGGGCGAGCGTGGCGTCGTGGCAGCCGCCAGCTATGAGGCACGGCGGTTCGGGGTGCACTCCGCCCTCCCCTCAAAGACCGCTCTCCTCCGCTGTCCGGAGCTGATCTTCATCCCGGCACGGTTTGATGTGTATAAGGCCGTCTCCCGACAGATACGCGCCCTCTTCCTGGAGTACACGGACAAGGTGGAGCCACTGTCGCTGGACGAGGCATACCTGGACGTGACGGAAAACAAGCCCAGGCTCCCCTACGCCACAAGCATCGCCCGGGAGCTGAAGCGGCGTATCCGGGCCGAGACGGGTCTCACCGCCTCCGCCGGGGTCTCACTCAACAAGTTTCTGGCCAAGATAGCCTCGGACTACAAAAAGCCCGACGGGCTCTTCGTGATCCTGCCCGAGGAGGCGGAGGCGTTCGTCGAGGGGCTGAAGATCGAGCAGTTCTGGGGGATCGGAAAGGTGACGGCAGAGGCGATGCACCGTCTGAACATCCGGACCGGGGCCGACCTCAAGAAGCGCTCCGAGGAGGAGTTGGTGCGGCGGTTCGGCAAGGTGGGACACATGTACTACTGGCAAGCGCGCGCTGTGGACGACCGGGAGGTTGAGCCGGACCGGGCGCGGAAGTCCGTGGGCGCGGAAAATACATTTGAGGCTGACACGAAGGACCGCAGCGTGCTGGCCCGCTGGCTGCGCGAGGCGGCGGATGAGACCTGGGAGCACGCGGAGCGCCTCGGGTTCGCCGGGCGCACCGTCACCCTGAAGGCAAAGTACGAGGACTTTGAACGCATCACCCGCAGCCGGACCCTCACCCGGCCCGTGCGCAGCTTTACCCTCCTGTGGCAGGTGGCGCTCGACCTGCTGGAAGTGCTTGACCTCAGCAGCAAAAGGGTGCGGCTCATCGGCCTCTCCCTCTCCAACCCCGAGGACCCGAACCATCCCGACGCCCGACAGCTGGAGTTCGATTTTGGGGAATTCTGAGGCCGAGGTCAAAACCTCTGGCGGGGTATGGGGCAGCGCCCCATGCGGTTTGAGGTCTCAGGAACTCAGCCTGCGAAACACCGAACAGCGCTCTCCCCAACCGAGCTCGGACTCAGCATAGGCCACCACCCCGTCCAAAGCACCCCGGCCCCCCATGCGGCGCAACCCGGCCGCGCTCATCCTGCTGAAGTTCTCCGGGTCGTCCAGCACGGACGCGGCGCAGTCCGCCAACGCCTCCGGCGTGGGCTCCACCAGGAGCTCCGCGTCCTCCAGCAGCTTTTTCTGGACCCTCTTACCTTTCTCGTCAATCGAGACGACCGGGATACCCAACCCCGCACACAGCTGGTTTGCCGTGCCCCCCAGCCCCAGCAGAAGCTTGGAGCCGACGGCGGCCTCCGAGACCGGGGCCAGGGAGAGCTCCACCCGCACGTCCCCCTTCGTGAGAGCCGCCGACACCGTCTCATCCTCACCCTCCAGAACCCAGCCCGGACAGGAGGCAGCGAGCTGTCCCAACTCCAAGGTCGGCGCCAGCACCATGAGGAAGCTGCAAGGCCTCCGGGAGGCCAGAAGCTCCGCCGCCCCCAGCAGAAGCCCCGCATCGGAATACGCCCTGAGCCGACTGCCCGGCAGCAGCAGCACCCGGACGGTCTCGCCGGAGGCCGGAGGCTCCGGAGGTTGAGTGGTCGGAGCATCGCCCAGAAGGTCCATGATGGGGCTCCCCTCGAAGCGGACGGTCGCCCCCGAACGCCGAAGCTGGTCCGCGCTCTCCGGGTCCCGAGTCCAGACGCAGCGGGCTCCGCGCCGAATGAGGCTCCGTTCAAGCCGCCAGTGTCCGCTGAGATACACGGTCTTGGCAGTCGCCACAAAGAGTGGCGCCGTCCCACAGCCCCAGAGCGTGTGAAGCAACAGGTAGACGTCCCCGACACAGACGGGAGTCCGCACGGTCCCGGCCAGCCTGCGCCAGGCCCCGAGCTGAGAGTGGATGTGCCGCAGAAGCCCAGCTCTGAGGTCCGCCCAAAGGTCGCGTAGATGGTACTTCAACACGCCTCCGGACGGGGTCACGGAGGGCGTGGAGCTGACGGAGAAACCCTCCGTCCGGTAGGCATCACCCCGCCCCACCAGAGGGAAAGCGGTCACGTCCGCCTCGGGGAACGAACGCCGCAGCTTTTCAGCCAGCAGGGCCCCGATGGCGTCCTCGCCGTGTCCGTTCGAGGCCACGACGAGGCGCGGACGGAGCAGCGCCGTCAGGGCCCTGAAGAAGCGCTCCTCGTCCTCCAGAACCGTCTCCACGCGGGGCACGAGCAGCGGGAGAGGCGGACGCCAGGAGGGCGGCAGGTTGTACAGGTCCTTCTCGGTGCAGCTCAGAAACTCCGCCCCAACCTCGATAGCCCGGAGAGAGAGCGCCGCCAGCTCCGCTTCGTCGTACCGATGGTGGTCCTTGAAGCGGCGTTCGCCCGCAACCTCCACCCCCTCGGCCCTCAGGGATCGGGCAAAGCTCTCCGGGTTGCCTATCGCCGAGAAGGCGAACACCCGGACGCCTTGCACATCCAACCCCTCCCCCGCAGGAGCCGCAGGAAAAAGACTCTCTCCATCCCATAAGGACCAGCCCTGCACTGCCAGACGGGCGCAGAAGACCCGGTCCTCCGGCACAAAAAGCTCGACGGTCCGGCGCAACGTGTCGAGCGACTCAGGGGCCGCCTGTTCCACCTTCGTCAGCACCGTGAGGTGCGAGCGGGCCAGGGCCGAGACCGGCTCCCGAAGGGTCCCGTAAGGGAGCAGCCCCCCGTTCCCAAAGGGGCACGACGCGTCCACGAGCACCACGTCAACGTCTCGCAACATGCGGCGGTGCTGGAAAGCGTCGTCCGCCACCACCAGCTCAGCCCCCTCAGCCCTCAGGGCCCGGACCCCCAGGGCCCGGTCCCGCGCAACCGCCACAGGCACATCCGGCAGGCGCGAGGAGAGCAGCAGGGGCTCGTCACCGGCCTCGGCCCGGTCGCCCTCCCCACGCCTCAGGATCAGGACCCCCTCGTCCCCGGTCCGCCCCTTCCGCGAGCCCCCGTAGCCGCGGCTGACGATCCCGACCTTCACGCCTCGGGCGCGCATCTCCCGGCAGAGCATCTCCACAAACGGGGTTTTATTGGTCCCCCCGTAGCTCAGGTTGCCCACGCTCACCACAGGCAGGGGCGGCTCCTGAACGCGTCTTAAACCGTGCCGATAGCAAAAGTCGAGGATCGCGACGACCCCGCGGTTCGCCCAGCCCAGGGGCGCAAAAAACGCCCACAAAAGCGTCCGTCGCACCCCTCGTACGTGGTCCATGTAGCTTTTCTCAACACGAGCGACCGAGCGCCTCCAGAAGTTCATGAGCGGAGGGGCACGGAGGACGCGTCGAACTGGAGTTCATAGAGACGGGAGTAAAGCCCCGTCTCCTCCAGCAGTTCCTTGTGGCTGCCCTGCTGGACAAGGCGCCCCGCCTCCAGGACCAGGATCCGATCGGCGGACCTCACGGTCGAGAGCCGGTGTGCGATGACAAACGACGTCCGGCCCACCGTGGCGCGGCTCATCGCCTCCTGCACCTGTCGTTCCACCTCCAGGTCCAGCGACGAGGTGGCCTCGTCCAGAATAAGGATGCGCGGATCCCGGACCACGGCGCGCGCGATCGCGACCCTCTGCCTCTGCCCTCCAGAGAGGGTGACACCTCGCTCCCCCACCTCCGAGGCGTAGCCGTCCGGGAGGCTCTCGATGAAGTCGTGGATCCCAGCCACACGGGCCGCACGGCGCACCTCCTCCATGAGCGAGTCCGAGCCCAACGGGTCCTCCGAGAGCCCGTAGGCGATATTGAAGGCTATGCTCCCCTTCATCAGGACGCAGTCCTGCGGCACGATGCCTATCTGTCGGCGCAGGGCCGTGAGGTTCAGCTCCCTCACGTCCCACCCGTCCACCAGCACCCGGCCCTCCGTGGGGTCATAAAAGCGCGGGATCAGGTCCACCAGCGTGGACTTGCCCGCTCCCGTGGGGCCGACGATGGCGACCCTCTCGCCGGGCCGAACGACCAGGTCGATGCCACGCAGCACCTCCTGGTCCTGCTTGTAGGCAAATCTCACTCCCTCGAACACGACGCTGCCCTCAATGCGCCCGGGGTCTTTCGTCCCCGTCCCGGAGCTCGCCGCCTCCGAAGGGGTATCGAGGACGGAAAAGATGCGCTCGGACGCCGCAAGCCCCGTCTGAAGCGCGCTCATGCGACTCATAAAAACCCGTATGGGATGCACCATGAAGCCGAGGTAACCCAGGAAAGCCACAAGCTCGCCCGGGCTCAGAGCGCCCGTCACCACCTCCCGGCCCCCGAACCAGAACACGACCGCCAGGGCGCAGATCAGAAAGACCTCAATGACCCCTGCCAGCGAGGCCTGGATGCGCACGGCACGGAGCAGCGCCTCAAAGTTGGAGACGTTGCCGCGGCGGAAGCGCTCCAGCTCCTGCTCCTCCGTCGCGAAGGCGCGCACCACCCGGATGGCGGAAAAAGCCTCCTGGACGATGGCGGTGAGGTCTGCCAGCCTCTCCTGGACGCTGTGCCCCGCAGCCCGAAGCCGCCTGGCTGCAAAAGTCAGAAGCCATGCCGTCAGAGGCAGGATGACAAAGGTGGCAAGGGTCAGCTTCCAATTGATATAACAGATAAAGGCAAACATCCCGACAAACGTCACAGCGTTGAAGACAAGCTCGACAAAGGTGTTGGTCACAAGGTTCTGAAGGGTCGCCACGTCGCTGGTGATACGGCTCATCAGCTCGCCGACTCGCGAAGCGTGGAGGGTGCGCAGCGACATGCGCTGCATGTGGTCGTACAGGACCAGCCGGATGTCCATCACCACACGCTGCCCCACCCAGTTCATGCAGACCTGCTGTCCGTAGAGCGCAAATCCCTTGACCACGAAAATGGCCACCAGCCCGACGCACAAGAGATTCAGCACGGTCGTGTTACGGGAGATCAGGACGTCGTCCACCACGCTCTTGAAGAGCCAGGGCGGCAGCACGTTGGCGGCCGAGGCCAGGAGCATGAAGCCCATTGCACCGGCGAGTCGGCCCAGGTAGGGGGCCGCGCAACCTGCGAGGCGGGTCAGGAGCCCGGATCGAATGGGCAACTTTTCCTTATCTCTCATGACTTCGCCCACCCCTGCTCCAGAGCATCACACAGGGTCCGGGCTGCACCGGGCCCGGGGCCGGAGAGGGAGAGCAGCTCCTTCCGCTTCGCCCTCAGGCCCTCCGTGTCCACTAGAGCCTCGGAGACCCGGTCGGCGATGTCGTCCGGGGAGATGTCGCCGTACAGTTCGTCCAGCACCGAGCGCCGCGCCATGCGGTTGGGCAGGGAGATGAAGCCGTCGTGCCGGGCCAGAAGTCGGTTCGCCGCAGCCATCCGGACCCTTCGCCCCACCAGAGGGAGCGAAGCGATAAAACCCCTCAGACCGGCGATCGGGACGAGGTCCAGAAAAGCAAAAGGCGCGGCCACCAGGCCCGGAAGCCCGCAGTGCATCAGCTCCAGCGTGTTCGTGCCCGGCTGAGTGAGGGCGTAGTCCGCCGAGCGCATGGCGACACCTGCGCCCACGCGCTTCGGATTCAGCCCCGCGTCACGCCAGACAGAACTCTCCTCCTCCGGGATGAAGGGCGAGAAGAGCGTAACGGGCCGCAGCCGGGGAAAAGTCATCCTGAGCCGCTCCACGACAGCCAGGAACCAGGGTAGAACCGCAGCGCGGATAGCCGGTCTGGTCCCGGGACAGAGAAGCAGCCGGGGCGCGCCCTCCTCCTCCGGCCAGTCGAAGGACTCGGAGTCCATGGCCAGCGCGTCCCTGACGAGGTCCCCGATGGGCTGAGCTCCCGGCATCGTCAGGGCCGTCGAGGCCCAGGCCGTGAAGACCCGCGCTCGGGACATGCCCTTCCCGGGCCCGTAGGAATAGCAGAACAAGGGCGTCCTCGTCCGTCTGGCCAGCCGGTTTCCGAACATCAGGTCCCCGCCAAGCTGGAGCACACAGTCCGTGTGCTCCTGAGCGAGAGCCTGCCAGAGCCGGGATGCGCTCATCGGCCCCTCCAGCTTATCGACCCCAAGGAGCGAGGCTGCCTCGCGTTCGTGCCCCGATGCAAAGGGACAGGGCAGGAGCCAGAGGGACACCGAGTGCCCCCTGCGGCGCAGCTCCATCGCCACGGGGCGCGCCCAGCCCCACAGCTCCCCCGGTCCGTTCGTCAAGATGGATACCCTCATCGCTACATCTCCTTGATGTCAATGCTGAAGTTTTACCACAAAGCACAGGTTAAAAACAAACCACAGGTTAAAAACCGTGGGTTCTCTCCACGCCCACACCCGCAAGGGAACAAGTCCCCTCGACCCTTTTCAGGAGTCCGGAGGACTTGTCCTCTGCGGCATAAGAGCGTCGTCACTCCAGGACGCTCTTTGCCCAGAACGCGGCCGCGGAGCCGGCCCCCATGGCGGAGCAAGCGTCCTTCATCCTCTCGTCCAGGCTGCGTTTCAAAGCCGGGTCGTCCAGATAGCGGTGCAACTCGGCAAGGATGAGCGCGGGGGTCATCCGGCTGCGGAGCAGCTCCGGATAGAGGGGCGTATCCGTCAGATAGTTCGGGATGGAGATGTAAGGGATGCGCACCAGAAGCCGCGCCAAAAGCCATGATAGCCCTTCGCCGTTGTAGACTACCACGGCAAAACGGCGCAGAAGAAGCGCCTCCACCGAGACCGTGCCACTGACGACCACGGCAGCGGAGGCGGCCGCCATCAGCTCCCGGGCCGTCCCCTCCCAGGTCTCGAACCCGACGAGGGCTCGGCGCAGCCGGTCCTTCAGGTCGGGGGAGAGCCCGGAGGCTACGGAAAAGATAGGGGAGAACCCCTCGGTTCTCAGGAGCTCTGCTGTCTCGATCAGAGCCTTCAGATGGTAGCGGATGTCGTAGCTTCGGCTGCCCGGCATCAGGGCTATCAGGCGCCCTGCGTCCTCTCGGCTCGTCAAAACCTCCGGAGCGCGGCAGTCCTTCATGCTCTCCACCAGAGGATGCGCCACCCATCGGGAGCGCACCCCTCGCTTGATCAGAAACTCGTGCTCAAAGGAGAAAAGAGGGAGGCAGAGGTCGAAGGCCTCGCGCAGGATCTTCGTCCGGCCGCTGCGCCAGGCCCAGACCGTCGGGGTCACCAGACAGACCAGCTTCCCGCGAAACCCATCCCGTCGCAGCTTGCGGGCAAGGTTCAAATGAAAGTCCGGGCTATCCACCAGGACCACGGCCCTGGGGCGCCGGCTCTGGATCGCGCGAGCTATCGCATTCCGGAGCCGAAGGAGACGAGGGACAGCGCTCAGCACCTCCGTGATGCCCATCAGCTTGAGCTCTTCATAGCTCCAGAGGGGCAAAGGGCCGTCCTCGTCCTGGGGCTGAGGTTGAGGTGAACCGCTCAGGGCCCCCATCCCCACCGGACCCAGCATCCCCCAGATTCGCCCTCTCAGAGAGGGGTCCTGGGCCTGGACCTCACGGATCAGGTCGCCGGCATAGAGGTCGCCGCTGACCTCCCCGCAGCTCACGAAGAGGGACATGAGAGAGGAGCTCCTTCGATCCCCCACACGGCAATTCCATAAGAGTCCGCCAGGGAGAAGGTCTTCTGCGGCTCCATGATCAAGGTTCGATGCGCCTCGACCGCCAGGCAGGTCAGGCGCGCAGAACGCATTTTTTCTATGGTCCGGGGCCCGATTATTGGGATATCGTAGCGTGGGTCCTGATCGGCCCGCATCATCTTGACGACGACCCCGCGGCGGACCAGGGTTCCGGCGCGCTCGATCATCGCGTCCGTCCCCTCCATGGCCTCGACCGCCACCACAGCCCCTCCGGAGACCACCAGAGCCTGACCGAACGAGCAGGGCAAAGTGACGCGCAGCACGTCCACGCCGCAGCTCACATCCTGTAACTCGCCCTCTGTGGGGGCACGGGAACTCATGGGCCCCTCCGTCGCCATGAACTCCGGCAGCAGCTGCCAATAGGGCAGGACGGCAATCCCCTCCTCCTCCAGCACTGAGACGATGGAGCCCAGGAGCGAATGGTCGTCCCGCGCACCACGGGTCAGGGCCCTTATTCCGAGAGGGTCAAGGACAAAGGGTAAAAGATAAGGCAGGATATAGAGCAGCTTTTTGGGGATCAGGCCCGCCATAATCAGCTGCGTCGCTCCATGACGGCGCATCTCCCGAACCACCCGGCTCATCCGGAGAAGCCGGAGCCGCACCAGAGGGCGCGCAAAGGGCTTGAAGGTCTCAGGGTCCGACCTCCAGCTCATCACCAGAGGGAGCGTCCCGGCCTCAGCCAGACGGCGCGCCAGCTCCACGGGCAAACTCCCTTTCCCGGCCAGCAGCGCCACCCTAGCCCCTGGAGAGTTCCTGACGGCGCCTGAGCCGGCCACGGTCAGTCCACCCTCCGTGCGAAGAACACGGCCACGGCAAAGAAGAGCAGGTTCGGCGTCCACGCGGCCAGGATGGGGGGCATGGAGCCGGACTCGCCCAGGGCACGACAGAGCGACATCACGACGTAGTAGGCAAAGACGATGGAGACGCTGACCCCAAAGCTCATCCCCGAGCCCGACCGGCTCTGCCGGGCGGCCCCGAAGCTTGCGCCCAACAGCGCCAGAATCACACAGGCCCAGGGCACGGCTACCTTCAGGTGGAACATCACCCACAGGCGCGAGAGGTCCGTGCCGACCATATCCGCCCCTCGCACGTAGGACCACAGCTCGTGAGCGCTCATGTCCGAGGGGCGCCGAGTGCTGCGCTGGAGCTGAGCGGGCGACAGGTTCAGAGCCAGCTTCTGCCGCGCAAACCTGAAGAGCAGCTGCACATCCCCCTCACGGGTCACGTCGTAGACCCGGCCCTCCTCGATCCACCACTCCCCCTCCTTCCACACGCCCTCCTGGGCCGTGGAGGTACGAACCAGGCGACCCTTCTCAAACTCGTGGATCATCACACCGCTCATCAGGCCTTTTTCGGTGTCCAGCTGATCGACATAGAGCACCCTCAGGAGCTCGCCCCCTCTCTCGTCGCGCAAAAAGACCTTCTCCTGGACCGCAGAGACCTGGTTTTTGAGGATCTCATATTTCATCAGGCGATCGGCAGCAATGGAGGTGATGGGGACGAGCGTCTCGTTGAAGAGCAGGGTGAAGGCTGAGATCAGCAAGGAGGCAATCACGACCGGACGCAGGACCCTCATGAAGGAGATGCCGAGCGACCTCAAGGCTATCAGCTCGCTGTTCGCCGAGAGGTTGGAGATGCCCAACAGAGCACCTAAGAGTGAGGACATGGGAAAGGTCAGAGCGACGACCTCAGGCAGGCGATAGAAGAAAAGCCGCAGCACGACCCCCAGGGAGACGTTCCTCTCAATGATCAGCCGGGCGGCCTCAAACAGCAGGTCGCCCGCCACAAAGATCAGAGTGAAGATCAGGACCCCAAAGACAAACGGCCCTGCCATGGCCCCTAAAATGAGCCTGTCCAAGAGCCTCAGGCGCGGCACCAAGCTCTTCATCCCCCTCCGCCCCTCTGATGTCAGCGCTTGCCGACCCTCTCGTCCAGAGCCTTCAAGAGAGCTGCAGCGTCAGTCAGATCCGAGCTCGCGCCCACAAACAAAATCCCGTCAGTCACCTTGGGCGCCTCAAGGGAACTGTAGCTTTCCAGGAGCGGCGGCATGAGTTCCAGCAGCTTGCCCACTGCCACTTCCGCCGCCTCCCTGGGTGTCTCGGGAAAGACCAGGAAAATGTCATGAGGCCCGACGAGAGAGGAGACATCCGAGGCTCGGAGGTTGGCCCGGACGAGCCGGCAGTAAGAGATCCAGAAGGTCTCCTCATCCTCAGGGGGAGCGGAGTCCGGGAACTCAAAGCTCAGGAGCGCGGCTGAGAGAAAGCGCTGATAGCGCCGAACGCGATAGAGCTCCTCACCCACCCGGCGGAACGCATAGGCCTGGGTGTGGAGCTGCGTCGCCGGGTCGACGAAGGGCTCCGGGGGCTCGGCGAAAGCCGGAGCCGGGCCCTCATCCTGGTATTCGTCCAACTGAAAGTAGAAGCCCCCGCCCTCCATCGGCGTCTGACGGACGCTCCATTTTTTGTCTCCCAGGACCGTCGTCTCGTCCCCCGGCTTCAGGAAGAAGGTTATCTTGCCCTGAAGAGCCGCCTCGCGCGTCGTCTTTGCCGTGTCCAGAAGGGCGTCGCTGATGGAAAGGATGTTTCCCTCCCCGTCCGTCACGGCAAAGAGGAGGGGAAGGGTACACTCGTTGGAGGCAGAGAGCTCCTCAATCGCCTCAAGCCGGAGCTCCCGACGGTGGCGGTAGTAGACAGCCACCAGGACAGACGCCCCGCAGACCGCCATCGTCACCCCCAGCCACTGGAGCATCCCGGCCCCAAAGGCCAGGGAGAGAGGGCAGAGCAGGATCCCCTGGGCCACCATCTGGAGGGGAAAGAGCCCAACCGTAAAGCCCTGGTTAAGGAACATCCCGTACAAGATGGTAAGGACGATGAAAAGAAGCCCCGTCAGAGCCCACCAGGCCGGGTCCACCGACACAGGCCGAGAGGAGCTCAGGAAAACCACCACCGCGATGGTGCCAATAGCCACAAAGGGAGGTAGGAAAATCCAGCGAAGAGGAGAACGTGCCTCTTTTACCATCATGATGACACTCCTAACGGTATGTCAGAGTCTCATCGGACGGATAGGTCAGAGTGTACTCCACCACAATCTTGCGCGTTTCGCCCGGCTTCAGGGTCATCTTCCAGGTCAGGCGGTTCTCCTTGTCCCGCTTCGTCGGCTCGGGGTCTATCTTGACGTTCTCCAGTTTGATCTTCTCGTTGACGGGCACCGGCAAACGATCGAGCACCGAGACCTCCCGCTCGCTCTCCAGGCCGCTGGTCACCTTGATCTCATAGCCCCGATGCAGGATGCCGCTGCCGCCGAAGAAGGAGCTGCCGGCCGTCCCCAGCATCTGAGTTTTGCCGGCGCTCAGGCGCGTGGCCATGCCAAAGGGGAGGCGCATCTGCTCCAGCCCGTACTCCGGGATGGAGGTGCGGCCCGAGGGCTGTCCGTCCACTAGCAGGTCGGCACGTCCCGGGAGCAGGGACTCGGGGACGCTGTCCATGCTGGCGACGATCCAGCTCTCGCTCCTCTGCTCGGGTATCAGCACCAGGTCCGGGACGCTCTTCAGGGTGAAGCTCCCGAGCACCACGTCCACCGGCGAGCCGTCGCCCGTGACGACCCCGTCGCCCCTCACCGTCACGTCCGAAAGGGTAGAGGACACCTCCGGCTCGGCGTTCACCCGGCTCTTAAGCAACTCCTCGAATTCGTCCTCAAAAGCCCTCCCATCCATCTCCTCCAAGCGCGCCATCGGCATCGGGGCCGCAGAGCGAGCGGAGTATTGACTGCTGTTGCGGGAGACCTTTTTCTCAAAGTCCACGACCAGCGGCTTCACAGAGGGAGGCTGGACGGACTCGGCAGGCCGGCGGGTGTGGAAGACAAAGCCGCCCTTCAGATCCAATCCCGTCCTTTGCTGCGTCAAGGCGTACATGCGCGCCTCAATATCGCCCGTGTTGCTGTTCATATCCATGGAATAATGCAGGCTCCAGGCGATGGAGGGAGTGAAGGCCTCTATCAGGGCAGGGCCCGGATTGAAAAGCCTCCCGCTCACCTGGAGCGCGAGCTCGGCGTTGTAGGGGCTCTTCCCATCGTACTCGCTCTGCAGGCGATCCCGCTCCTCCGTCGCCTTCTTCATCCTTTCGTCCAGGGTGACCATCTCGTTCTCAACGGTCGTCCTCAGGGTCTGGGCTCCTTCGATATAGGCTATCAGGTCCCGTGCCCCGAAGTCCTTGAGCGTAGAGGGGATCACCAGCATCTTGCGCGTCTGCTGGAGGGCTGCGACGCGTCCTTCCAGGCTGGCCAGCTCCGCATTCAACGTGTCCAGCCTGGCCTTAAGAGGCTCCAGGCCCACAGGGACCCAGGGGGCACGGCTCACCATCTTCACCCTCAGGTTCTCTGCCCCAAGGGGGTTCAGCACGCGCACGCTCTCAGGGTCAAAGGCCCCGGGAAGCTCTATCGAAAAAGTGCCGCCCTTGGGCTCGACAGGGGCTTCAAAGACGATCCGCCCTCCCTTAGGATAGACATCAACGGAACGCACCAGCGGCTCCGCGCCGGCGACGCTGCTGAACAGCAGCAAAAACACAATCGCAGCTCTCCACATAACAGACTCCTCCTTCATGAATAATAAATCGGTCACGGTTGCGGAAACACTGAATTTCTGCAAATAGAAGTCGCTGACAGAGGTCAGGGAGCACGGAGCAGACACTTCCTCCGGCGCTCTCCCCTTAACAAATAACAAAATATTTGACATGGCTGCGCCTTAAGCCTCGCACGGTGTGACCGATAAAAACTCCGGCCTCCAGGAGGTAGGACAGCGAAAATGGCGAAAGCAGCATCCTGTTATTTTAGCATGACCGCTCAGAAAAATTTTCCCGCGACAAACGCGAAACGCGGATGAGAGAGCTCTCTCTTTGCTCTATAATAGGCTATCATAATAGGTTGTGATACGATCGTCGCCTTCCGGGGTGGCGTGGCAAAACAACGCAACAACGCGAGGAGAAAAACTGTGATCAACCTTTTGATTTTCGACCACGACATGACCCTTGTCGATTCGAGCGACGCCATCCTGGCGGGGGTCAATTTGCTGGCCGACGTGGTGGGCAAACCCCATGCAAATCACTCTCAGGTCATGCGATGCATCGCCATGCCCCTGACCCAGTTCATGGAGGAGCTCTTTGGCGAGTGCCGGCCCGAATGGCTGGACATCTACCGCCAAAAGGTGGCCCCTCTGGAGTTCGAGCATATCCACGCCTTCCCAGAGACCGGTCCCGTCCTGACGCGCCTGAGGGAGATGGGCGTCCATCTCGGCGTGGCCTCGAACCGTCAGGATCCTCATCGCGCCATGGAAAAATCCAACACAGCCCGCTACTTCGACCCCGGAACGATCCTCGGGCCAGCGGACAAGGTGCCCCACAAGCCCCATCCTGCGATGATCGAATCTCTCATGGAGCACTTCGGGGTCCCCTGCTCCGAGACGGCCTACGTGGGCGACTCCGACATCGACATCCGAACCGCCCTCGCCGCAGGAGTGCGCGCCATCGGCATCACCAGGGGCTACTTCACCCGGGAGCAGTTCTCCGAGCTGGGCGCGTGGCGGACCATCGACAGCCTTACAGAGCTTCTCTCCCTGGTACGGGACGGAACGGAAAAGGAGTGACTGCCTTGATAAACCTCAAGAGCACAGACCGCATGAACCGGCTGAAAGACTCAAACAGCCCCTACCTGCTGCGCCACGCCTCCAATCCCGTGGACTGGCTCCCCTGGAACAGCGAGGCCTTTGAATGGGCACGGAGCGTGAACAAACCCATCTTCCTTTCCATAGGGTATTCCTCGTGCCACTGGTGCCACGTGATGGAGCGCGAATGTTTTAAGGACCCTGAGGTCGCCGAGATGCTGAACGACACCTGCATCTCCATCAAGGTGGACCGCGAGGAGCGCCCGGACATCGACGCCCTCTTCATGGATATCTGCCGCATCCAGAACGGGAGCGGCGGCTGGCCTCTCAGCCTCTTCCTCACCCCCGACGGACTCCCCTTCTTCGCCGCGACCTGGCTGCCCAAGCGGACCATCGGCAGGCTGCCGGGCATGACCGATATCCTGCCCCGCGTCAAGTGGCTGTGGAATATACAGAACGAGGACGTCCTGCGCGGGGCCCGGGAGCTGGCCGATACCCTTAAGGCCCACATGAACTTCTTTCAGGGCGGCTATCTGGGGAACATGCCGATCCGGGACGGGCTCAAGGACCTCCGGGACACCTTCGACAGCCAGTGGGGGGGCTTTGGGTTTGCCCCAAAGTTCCCGGCGGTGCCCCGGCTGCTCTTTCTGCTGGAGCAGTCGACCTCTTCCCTGCACTCCTCCGACGAGCGGGACGAGGCGTTCTCCATGGTGGACCTCACTCTGAGGAGCCTCTGGCGCGGCGGCATCCACGACCAGCTGGGCGGCGGCTTTGCCCGCTATGCCGTGGACGAGCGCTGGATCGTGCCCCACTTCGAGAAGGTCCTTGCGGACCAGGCGATGGTCCTCCTGGCTGCGGCAGCAGCCCACGAGCTGCGTCCGGACGAATTTTACAGGACTCTGGCCGAGGACGCTGCCAACTGCGCTCTGCGCGACTTCCTCTCCCCCAACTCATGCTTTTACACCGCTCTCGACGCGGACAGCGAGGACGGCGAGGGCGCTTATTACCTCTGGCAGGAGGAGGAGCTGCGCGACCTTCTGCCTACCGGAACCTCCGGCCTGTTCTGCGCTGCCTACGCTGTCATGCCGGGCGGGAACTTCGGGCACCGGATGACCGGCATGTCCACCGGCCGCAACGTTCT
This sequence comes from Fretibacterium sp., assembly GCA_012520235.1. GTDB lineage: Bacteria > Synergistota > Synergistia > Synergistales > Aminobacteriaceae > JAAYOR01. The sequence goes on along the minus strand of JAAYOR010000164.1, from coordinate 18,026 downwards.
CTATGAAGCCGCGACCCCGACCGAGCTGGCCCGGCGCTACGGGATACGCCTGCCGGAGGTCAAGGAGAAGCTGGCAGAGGCCCGGCGCGTCCTGCTGGAGGCCCGCTCCCGCCGCACCCCACCCACCCTTGACGACAAGGTCCTGATGGACTGGAACGGCCTGATGATAGGCGCCCTGGCCCGGGCATCCCGAGTCTTTGAGCACCCGGATTGGCGGCTCGCAGCCGAGAAGGCGATGTTGTTTTTGCAGAGGACCCTGCCCGACCCCAAGGGGAACTGGCGGCGGAGCTACCGCAAGGGGCTCTCCGGAGTCCCTGCCCTGGCGGGCGACTACGCCGCCTTTCTGTGGGCTGCCATGGAGCTTCACGACGCCGCCGAAGGGCAGGGGCGCAAGCAACAGAAGGACTGGCTGCGCTTTGCCGAGACGATGGCGGAAAAACTGGTTCAGGAGTTCCACGACGAGGAACACGGGGGCTTCTTCCTCTCCCCGGCGGACGACCCCAACCTCTTTATCCGACTCAAATCGGCCTTCGACAGCTCCGTACCCTCGGCCAACGCCCTGGCCGTCCTGGGGCTGACGTCGCTCGGCGTCGCCCTGGGCGAAAGAAAGTACCTTGACCTGGCCCGCAGGGTCCTCTCCGCCTTTGCCGGCTCCGCCTCGCTCCACCCCCTGGGGCACGCCTCGCTGCTGACGGCCGCGGCCCGCCTGAAGGCCGCAAGGCTTCAGCCCGAGCCTCGTTCAGCCGAACCTGAAAAGGAGCCTGAGAGCGCTCAGCCGGAGCCGGAGCCCCGGCCGGAGGAGCCCGAGGCCCAGCCGGAGCAGAGGGAACGGTCCTTCCGCACCACAAGAACCACGAGAACCGAGAGGTCCGAGAGACGGAGGCGGAGACGCCCCTAGGAAAGGCCCAGGGCCCGGAGCGTAAAAAGCGTAGAACCCTGAGTCCAAAAAGCTTCAGACAGAGCGCTGTTTTCGGTATTTTTCGGTATAATGATGCAGAGCCCCACGCCATGAGGGAACCGGACGACAAGCCCCTCTTCAGTTCACGCGAGCTTTTGTGCCGTTATGCAAAAACCTCTGTGGCGCGGGGACACCCTGCAAGGATCAATGCAGCGACAAGAACGGGAGGTTTTAACGTGTCAAAGAAAAAACTTCTGGGCACAGCAGCGGTTCTGCTTTTTCTGCTCTCCGGGGCTGCCCGGGCAGACTATCAATTTGACGATGTCTACGGCCCCAGTGGCGCGAACGCGCAGTGGATGATCGTCACCGGAGGAGGCTCTGAGACTGTGGGGGATCCCACGGTAAACCTCAAGGAGAGCCCCATGGAGCCCCTCCCCCTGGACGTGCAGGGCGACATCGTGGACGGACGTAGCCCCGTCACCATCCATAACGGAAACTCGAACACCCCTCTGGAGCTGAGCGAGCGGGAAATCCATACGATGTTCCTGGTGCTACCCGGCACCTACGGGCGAATGTACGTCAACTTTGCCCGCACCCCGATGACTCCGACAACCCCTCCCACCACACCCGACGTTAACGTGGACAGCTCAGTCTATAAGGTTGAAAAAGTCCCGCTGCCCTCCAATCCGGGGGACATCGGCAAGCTTTACCTGCTTCACCTCAACAAAACCGCCGACTCCAGCTTCGGCACCACGCGGGGTAACTTCAGTTTTCACCAGAACCCAAGCGGCAAGCCTTCCCAGACTCTTAACGTCCCCCTCGTCATAGCCAACGTGTACTTCGGCACAGCAAGGTACTATCCTTTGCTCTTCCGCGCCACTCTGCGCGACCAGGCAGGGAACATCACGGCATACGATCGTTTCACATGGAACACAAAGGACCATAAGACGACGGGAGAGAGCCAGTGGGTGTTTGTACCCATGTCCTCTTGGGAGCCATCACCATCCCCCTCTCGCGTCAACTACCCCCTGACCACCGAGGTGGTCAATTACACGGGCATCCGCTATCAGGTAGGGCGCTACGATACCCTTGACGCCCCGCTACCTCTCATCCCCATTCACTGGGCTTTCGACCTCCCTCCCATGCTCGGCGTACCCAAAAACTTCCAGCTCGCCGAGATGAGCCACATCGCACCGGGCCTGGTGACGGTCTACCGACACTCCTTCAACATGCTTGAGGGCGGTAAGATCCCCCTGTACCTCTCTCCCGTGGATCCTGCGAAGGAGACGTATGAGGGGGAAGAGAAGGGGATGTCTGATGAAGCGAGTCTTCTCCGCAACCTGACCTTGTCGCACCGCATCATCAAAGGCGTCGATCTGGGAACGGTCTTCTCCAAAGCTCTTTTCCAAAACTACCGGGTGACGGCTTTTCGCCTGATCCCGGCAAGTGGGCGTACTTTCCTTGAAAACGTCGCCAGGGCCATGCACGCTCAATCCGTCGGGATGCCCACGGCGCCCATCCTCTCGTCCGGCACAGTCGGCTTCCACCAGGTCTCCGCCGAGTCTCCAAACTCCTTCGCCGTCGACGTTCCCATCCCCGGAGGCCTCCCCTTCGGCGGGGAAGGGCTGTTGCCGCTGCACATCACCTTCAACCTGCCCCGCACGGACCTGCTCCTGGCCCCCAGGTGGAACGAGCTCCTGAAGAAATGGCACGAGACGGGCAACATCCACAGCGAGTTCGCCCGGCACTTCAGCGTCTACCTGCGCAGCGGCAGCCAGAACGACCTGGACCTGATCCGGGAGCTCCAGGATCTGGGCGTCTACAATTCAGCAATGAAGGTATTCCTGGACGAACGGTATGAGAGGATCACGGTGAGCTTCATCGCCATGATGATGGACGGCACGCGCAACGGCGCCCAACCCGCCATCAGAATAGTGAAGGACAAGACCGAAAATACGAACGACGACTACATCGTCCTGAGGGACGGGCAGTCTGACAACAAGTGGAGGATGACCTTTTACACCGCGCCGGCCAGGGGCGTGCCCGACTCGGGGCAGACGCCCCCCGTCGTCATCGTACAGCCGACCAAGCCGGACGGCGGCGGTGGCGGCTGCAACGCGGGCCCGGGCGCAGGGGTTCTGGGGGTCCTCCTGCTCCTGAGGAAGAATAGAAAAAAAACGAACGCCCGGTAAAGAAGACTGGAGGAAACAAGATGAGCTTTACGAAGCCGAAAAAACGAACGCAAAATTTTCTCTTTCTCTTCCTGCTCCTGTTGCTGACCCTCTGTCCCGCGCTCCCCGGCGCGGCTGATGTGTCAGTCGGTAATTTTATGGAGCTGCAGGCGGCCCTGGCAGACCCCACCAGCGGCGATATCAACCTGACGAACAACATCCACCTCCCCTCTGTCCTTACCATTGGCCGACCGGTGCGCATAACGGGAAACGGCAACCACCTAAGCGGGAGCAACAGCATCTTCACCGTATCCGGGGCAAGGGTCACCTTTGATAACGTGGACTTCCTCAATGCCAATAATGGGAGAGCGGTAAACATCCAGAACGCCTCGGATGTCACCTTTGAGAGCGGCAGTTTTTCCCAAAACCTCGCCGGAGGAGCGGTGAACATCCAGGCCGGGACCGCCACCTTCAACGGAACCTCCTTCTCCAACAACCAGGCCCCCGGTGCCGGAGGAGCCGGAGGAGCGGTAAACATTCAGGGCGGAACCGCCACCTTCAACGGGACCTTCTTCTCCAACAACCAGGCAGGCAAAGATGGTGGCGCAGTCAACGTGATGTCCTCGGGCAAAGCCAACTTTAACGGAGCTACCTTCACTGAAAACACCGCCAACACCGGCGACGGGGGAGCGGTGAACATCCAGGGCGGGACCGTCACCTTCGTCGGTGGCGAATTCCGCGAAAACAGGGGCAACAGGGGCGGTGCACTCCGTATCTCAGGAAATGGGACCCGCTTTGAGGGAACCGTCCTCTTCACCGAAAACACCGCCGACAACAAGGGCGGTGCGATCTTCCTGAACGGCGCCGAGGTGGATTTCCCCAAGACAGTCACCTTCACAAATAACAATGCGGTCGAGGGCGGAGCTCTCGCCCTCATCTCCTCTGCCGAAGCGACCTTCAGCGGCAGCACGATATCCGGCAACACCGCCACCAACGGAGGGGCCCTCCATCTTGAGGACGGCACGAACGTCTTCTTTAAAACCGACACCTCGTTCTCAAGCAACACCGCGAGTCAAAACGGCGGCGCGATCTACGCTGTCAACCTCACTCTTAAGCCTGAGGGCTCGGCAACCCTGACCTTCAAGACCAACAGGGCGACTGACGCAGGCGGTGCGATCTACACAGGCGGCCGTTTCACCTCCTCCGGCGCCATGGAATTCATCGACAACGTCTCCAATGGAACCGGCGGAGCGGTTCACGCAGTCGGCAGGGTGGAGATATCGGGCGGAGAGTTCGATACGAATACGGCAGCAACAGACGGCGGTGCGGTCTACACGGAAAACGACGTTCAGGTAACGGACGGCGACTTTGAGGGGAATAAAGCCGGTAACTCCGGCGGTGCGATCTACAGCAGGGGCAACGCCTCTGTCACCGGAGGCGCCTTCAGGAAAAACCTGGCGGATAAGCATGGCGGGGCAATTTACACGGAGGGCGAAGCAGAGCTGACAGGCGACGCCATCTTTGAGGCCAACGAGGCTGTCACTGACGAAAATGGCTCCGGCGGTGCGATCTACGCTGAGACCCACATTGATGTGGACGAAGGCGTCTTCACCCGTAACAGTGCCCGGATGTTCGGCGGCGCTCTGTATTCCTTTGGGTCCATAGAGCTGAAGAACTCCCTGCTGGATAGCAACGAAGTCACTCACCTGCAAGGCTCCGGCGGAGCTGCCTACAGTGAGGGCGCTGCCACCGTGATGAACAGCGCCTTCAATCGAAACAGCGCAAAAAAGAACGGCGGCGCTCTCGCTACCCGCGGCAAGCTGGTACTTGAGGATAGCTCCTTCCTTGAAAACTCCGCAGAGACCAACAAAGAGGCAACGTGGGGCGGCGCCGTGAACCTCCAGTCCTCCGGAGCCATTGAGGGCGAGATCAAGCGCTGCCTTTTCAAGGGCAACAGGGCCCTTGAGGAGGGTGGTGCCATCTACTACCAGAGCAATGACCCAGCCTCTCTCCTGACTGTGGAGGATTCCGTCTTCTCCGGTAACCAGGTCCTTGAGGCACACTTGGGCGGCGGAGCAATCTTCGTACAGGGAACCGGTGCAATAAGCTCCTCCACCTTCGCCTACAACTCCGTGAACACCTCCCCCACCTCCCTCAACTCAGGAAAGGGCGGCGCCATGACCATGGATCCCGAAACGAGTGGCGGCAAGGCAACCCTCATCAACTGCACCTTTGTGGGCAACACGGTCAGCAGCTTCCAGGGCGACGGTCTGGGCGGCGCCCTCTACCTTAGGGGGGAGTCCTCCCTGAGACACAACACCTTCACCGGCAACAAGGCCGAGCCCATCGATAAGGAGGGGCTGGGCGGCGGAATCTACGTCGAAGCAGGGCCTCTAACCATCACCGCAACGGCCCTTGCGGGCAACGAGGCCGAAGTCGGCCACGACCTCTTCGCCGACACCGGGGTCAGGATATTCTCCGGCGGCTACAACCGTCTGGAGCTCTACGGGCACCGCGGCCCGGGCGGCAACCCCGTCCCCGCGCGCTGGAGGACCGACCCCAACGTCACGGGGGGCACGGGGAAGGACGAAGAGGGCGTCAAGGCCGTGGACATGTTCGGGACCCACACCCTGGCGGACAATATCGTTGAAACGGGTAAACCGCCTCTCGTGGGTTCGACTATAGCGGGCGGAGTACAGGAGTACCTGCAGACCGTCGCGCTCCAGACCCAGAGGCCCAACCCCGCCCTGAACCAGATCCCCTCAAATGAGGGCAAGCCCCCCTTTGACGCGCGCGGACTCGATAGGCCTCAACCCTACCCGAGAGGCTACTACGACGTCGGGGCCTTTGAGTCGGTCAGCGGTGCCCTGCCGCCTGATGAAGATGAACCGACCGTGGGCTCCATCGTGATGAGCGAGATCCCCAACACCATGACACAGATCGGTAACACCACAAGCCTTGTCGCAGTCGTCTACGGTCAGGACAAAAAACCCATGCCGGGCGTGCCTGTCGTCTGGAAGAGCAGCAGACCCAATGTGGCGCGTATCGATCAAAACGGCCACCTGGTCTCGCTCACCAGGGGCACAACGATCATCTCCGTCTCCACGGAGGACGGCCGACTCACGGACTCTGCAGAGCTCACTGTCCACAGAGACCTGACCGATACCAACGTACACCCCAAAGTCTGGCCCCAGCTCGGCGTCTTCAACGACCAGGTGCTTGCTCCCTACGACATGGGCTTCGACATCCAAGAGGCAGACCCCGGGATTGACGCGCCCTCCTTCAAGGAGAAGTTCAAAGAATCCTGGTGGGGCTTTGACCCCTCCCAGGCTCAAACCGGGATTCCGGATTTCTCCAGCGCCCCAACCAACGAGCTGCCCAAGGGCCTGTTCCAGGACATCTGGGTCGCCATAAAGCCCTCCATCAAGTTCTCTCTTCCCGGTCAGACACCCGGCGCTCTGATGCCCCTTCAGTATCGCTGGACCTTGTCCTGGCTTGAGGTCAGCGGGCTCTTGGGCCGCACCGTCACCGGCACGACGAACGTGACGACCTCTGAGCTCTTCAAGAACCTCCGTATCTCCTTCCAGGACGCCGAAGGCAGATTCTACACCCTGATCGGCGATGGGGACACCGTGCTCCGCGCCGCTTCCTCCTCCGCCCTTATACTGATGAGCACGAGTGAAGGCCTGACCCTGATCCTGAACGCCCACATGGGCAACCTTCCGGTGTCCGAGGCAAGCTTCACCAGATCTTCGCAGAACGTCGCCGGCTCTCTGCAGAACGCCAAGCCTCAGGTGATCAACGGGATCCTGGTCATCCCGGACGGTGTGCCGGACAGCTCCATCTCCGGGAGTCTGTGGCTGCTCAAGCGCCAGAGTGTCGACACATCCGGGGGTAGCTCGGGCGGCGGTAGCGGAGACGGAGGCGGTAGCGGAGACGGAGGCGGTGGTGGTGGCTGCAACGCCAGTCTCTCCGGCTTGATGCTCCTGGCTGCAGTCACTCTCTTCCTTCGGCGGAGGTAAGCGGAGCAACACCTCAACCTGAGCTGTAAAAAAAGCCCTCCCCCAGCGGAGGGCTTTTTATTGAGTTCTTGTTGAGTTTTTGTCAGGTTCTTGTTGGGTTTTTCGTGAGACGCTCAGGGTTTTCACGGGGAAAATGCTATACTTTTTTGGTGAGCAATCAGAATCTTAAGCGCCTGGTTTCAAATAGCGGTCTTCTGTTCAAAGAGGGAGGGAGGCTCTTGAGCGGTGTTCGCGTCACTGTGGGAAACCTTGAGGAGCTGGGGGCGCTCTGGCAGGGCGGCGGCTCCGTCCATGACCGGGCGGGCGGCGCCGCCCGTGCCTGGATATGCCCTGAGGGCCCTATCCTGGCCTTACTACCGGACGCCCGGCAGGCAACCGAACTCCTGTCAGACCACCGGACCCTGTTCCCCGACCGGTCCGCCCATCTTCTGAACGCGCCACCCCTGACAATTCAGACCATCGGAAGCCGGCCCCTGGCCCTCCAGAGGGGCGAGACGATGCAGCAGTGGCTCCGGGAGGGCGGCCTTCTGGTCGCGACCCCCGGCGCTCTGATGCCCCCCTGCCTGCTGGGCGAGGGGGAGCTGCCCATCAAAAAGGGGGAGTCCTACGCGCGCGACCGCCTGCTGGACTGGCTGGATCGCAGCGGCTACCAGAGGTCGGACCTGGTGTGGTCGCCGGGACATTACGTGGCCCGAGGTTTCATCCTGGACGTCTTCGACCCGGCCTACGCTCTGCCACTCCGCTTCGAGTTCTTTGACGAGGCCGTGGAGCGGATATGCTCCTTCCATCCCTCCACCCAGAAGAGCGCGGCGGAGCTGGACTCCATTGAGCTGCACAGCGTGGCCGGCGCGACGCCCTCAAGCCCTGCGAACCTGCTTCCCCAGGGGACTCGCCTTCTGCTCTTCGACCCGCAGAAGATAGAAGGCCAGGCTCTGTCCTTCCACTGGCTCTGGGAGGAGCTGCGCCAGGAGATCCGCGTGGATCCCATCCCCCACTGGGACGAGCTCTTTGCCCTCCTGGCCCGACTGCCCCGCCTGAGGCTGACCCGGAACCTGGAGCTGACGGAGGCCCAGCTGGACATCGACAGCCTGCCGCCCTTCCGGGGCGATTTCCTGAACGTCCTCCGCCTATGCCACAGCCTGCACGAACAGGACTACACCATCACGCTCTTTTCGACGAACCCGCGTTTTCTGGATCGGGAGTCCGGGCCGTTCTCCGCGCTGCCCTTCGTCGAGCTGTGCTCCGGACGCCTCTCCTCCGGGTTCGCCGACCGCGCAAGGCGCCGCGCTTTCCTCTCCGACCGGGAGCTCTCGGGCGTCTCCGCAGCCTCGTTCTCCATGGAGTGGCACGCCCCCCAGGAGTGGCGGGAGAGGCTGGCAAGCGGGCAGCTGGTGGTCCATGAGGACTACGGGGTGGGGATCTTTCGGGGCATTGAAGAGATCGCAACCGGAGGCGAGACTCTGGACGCGCTGACCATCGAATTTGCAGAACAAAAACGCCTGCTTATCCCCGTCATGCAGTCCCACAAGCTGACACCCCTGGCCGAGCACGAGAGCGATGAGACGGTGCTGGACTCCCTGAAGAGCACGCGCTGGCGCAAGTCCCAGGAGCGGGACCGGAAGCGTGCGGAGGAGGAGGCGCGCCTTCTGGTGGAGATTTTTGCCCGCAGAGAGCTGGAGCGCCGCGATCCCCTGCCGGAAGGGGGCGAGCTCTACGCCGCCTTTGAGGAAGCTTTCCCTCACACGGAGACGGCGGACCAGCTCAAGGCGGTGCGCGAGATCATGGAGGACCTGTCCGGGCCTTTCCCGATGGACCGACTTCTGGTGGGCGACGTGGGGTTCGGCAAGACGGAAGTCGCCCTGCGCGCCGCCTTCCGCTCAGTCGTCGCGGGCCGTCAGGTCTGCGTCCTGGTCCCCACCACCATCCTGGCCCAGCAGCACTACGCCACCTTTCAGTCGCGTCTCTCGGGCTTCCCCGTCTCCGTGGGGCTCCTGTCACGCTTCGTGTCCCGGACCGAGGCCAGGCGCACGAAGGAACGCGCGGCTGATGGGACCCTTGATATCCTGATAGGTACCCACAAGCTTCTTCAGAAAGGGGTGGAGTTCCGGAACCTGGGGCTTTTGGTCGTCGACGAGGAGCATCGGTTCGGAGTGATGCACAAGGAGAACCTCAAGAACACCCACAAGGCTGTCGACATCCTCAGCCTCTCGGCCACCCCCATACCCCGCACGCTGGCGATGGCCCTGAGAGGCCTGAGGAACTTCTCACTCCTGGAGACCCCGCCCGTCAACCGCCTGCCGGTCACCACCTTCGCCGGTCCGTGGCGGGCCTCGCTGGCGCGCAAAGCCGTGACCCACGAGCTGACTCGCGGGGGACAGGTCTACTTTGTTGTCAACCGAATCGCGCGTATGGAGGACCAGCAGCGGATGCTGGCTGCCTTCTTCCCCGACGCACGCATCGCCCTGGCCCACGGGCAGATGCCGGAGCGAGAGCTGGAGAAGACGATGCTGGATTTTTACAGCGGCAACGTGGACATCCTCATCTGCACCACAATCATCGAGAGCGGGCTGGACGTGGGGCGCGCCAACACCATTATCGTGGACGACTCTCAGGAGCTGGGGCTGGCTCAGATGTACCAGCTCCGCGGGCGCGTGGGACGCAGGGAAGAAAACGGGTTCGCCTACTTCTTCTACCCGGAGAAGGAGGAGCTGCGCCGAGAGACAGCCGACCGCCTTGAGGCCATCTCCACTCTGACGGACCTCGGCTCGGGCTACGCTATCGCACGGCGCGACCTCGACATCCGGGGCGGGGGCGAGATAGGAGGCTCACGCCAGCATGGGGTAAGCCGTGGGGCCGGCTTCCACTCCTTCTATCGGATGCTGGAGCAGGAGCTGACGCGCTTGAGGGGCGGGAGCATCGCCAAGGTGGAGGTCTCCTTCGACCGGGCGGGCTCCATCCCCGAGTTCTACATCCCGCAGGAGGGGGTCCGTGTCACCCTGTACCGGCGTCTGCTCCAGGCCATCGGGATGGACGAGTTTGCGGCCCTTGCAAACGAGATAACCGACCGGTTCGGGCCGCTCCCCGACCCGGTGAAGCTGCTGATAGCCCAGAGCGCCCTGCGCAACTGCGGAGCCGCCTACGGGCTGCGCTCCGTCTCCATCACCCGCAGTGAAACACGCGCATCTGGGGATCTGAAGGAGCTGGGCCCCAGGCTGAAAGCTCTGCGCACCTGGACCGTGCTGGGCGACCAGGCCCTGGGGCCCGGCGGGCTGGCCGGAGTGCGGGGCCTCTACGAGGCCATGAGCGAACCGGACGAGGACGAAGCCAACCCGCCCCAATCTCAGCGGACCTGACCCAATAGTGGGGCCTGGGGCCATGGACGAAGCTTGAGTTCGGAAGGAATGGAACGGTGTGAATCTGAATTCTGGATAAAGGAGGGTGTCTGAGGTGCTGACGCAAAGTGAGAGGGACTGCCTGAGCCGCCTGGACACGGACTCTCTCCTTGAGGATCTGAGGGTCGTCGCCTCTTTTGAGCGCCGGCCCGATTCCGAGGGTGAGGAAAATGCTCTGAGCTTCATACGGGGCCGGCTTGACGGCGCCGAGATACAGAACGAACGGAGCTCCCAGCTGGGCCTGCTCTCCCTGGGTGGGAGCGGAACCCTTCGGCTCGCGGGTCTCAAAGAGGAGCGGGAGTTTCCCGTTAAAGCCTGGAACTTCTCCCCCTCCGCGCCGGGCTCGCTCACAGGGCGCAGCGTGGTGATGGGGCGAGATGACTTCCCCTCCAGCCCCTTGGAGTTCTTTGCCTCCGAAAAGCCAAAGGAACGGGATCTGGAAGGCCACGTCGTCCTCGCCCCCTTTGCCTCGACTGAGGCTGTACTGAGCGCTCAGGCCCGCGGCGCTACGGCTTTTGTCATCTGCTGGCCTCAGCCGGGAGAGAACGTGATCCATCAGAGCGGCCTGGCTCTGTGGTGGGGCGCCGTCCCTCAGCCCGAGGAATCGTGCTGGTCGCCTCGGATCCCGGTGGTTGCGCTCTCCGGACGGGACGGGGCAACGCTGATGGAGTTGGCGGGGGCCAGTGAAGTTTTTTCCCTCTCCCTGTCCTGCAGGAGCGAAGAACGGGTCGCCCCCGTCCCCCTGCTGGAAGCCCTCGTCCCTGCGACGGTCGAGACCCCTTTTTACGTCCTCGTCGGGGCCCATCTGGACAGCAAATACTACGGGGCCACGGACAACGCCACGGGCGCAGCGCTCCTGCTCTCCCTGGCGGAGGCCCTCGCCCGGCTGCCGGAGCGGCGCGCGGGCATAAGGTTCTGCTGGTGGATGGGTCATGAGTTCGGGAAGTACGGAGGCTCGTCCCTTTACGCTCGCGACCGCCTCGCGGATCTGAACGAAAACTGTCTGGCTTACGTAAACATCGACATGCCGGGGCTGAGGGGTGCCACCGACTTCGCCGTAACCGCGGGGCCCGACCTGGCGGCTCTGGCCTCAGGCGTATTCGCGGACGTCCTGGGAAACAGTCCGTTTCAGGTTCATCCGGGACGGGTGCGCTCGTGGGACCAATCCTTTCAGAACGTCGGGGTCTCGTCCCTCTTCATCTGGAGCTCCTCCCTACCCCCGGACAGCCCGGACACGACGGGCGGGGGAGTCATGCCCTGGTGGTGGCACACGGAGTCGGACCTCGTGGAGTTCTGCGACCCGGAGGTGCTCGGGCGCGACGCCAAATTATATCTTCTGGGGCTCTTGCGGCTCCTGGCCGGGCCGGAGGAGGCCTTTGACCTCCCGGCCCTGTGGGAGGCCCTCTTAGGACGTCTGGGCTCCTTCAGTGAGGACTTCTCCAAATCTATGGAGCTGAATGGGCCCCGCGCCTCCCTTCAAGACTCTCTCTCCTTCTGGAGAAGCCGGAAGAATTGCTGTCTGAAGGAAAATTTGCCGGTGCTGCGCCTGTTGAACCGGATGTACTACTCCGCACGAGCTCCGTGGCTCCAGGACTGGAGCGGGTCCGAGGGACCTCTTCCAGCGCTGTCCGAAGCAGAGCGTCTGCTGAATGAAGAGCGCCTGAGCGAGCGGGGACACCTCATCGTCCGGAACTACGCGCGCTGTCAGGCGGGGCGTCTGGCCCTGATGGCGCAAGAGCTGGCACGCCTCTCAGGCCGGGTCGGATAGTTTTCTCTCTACTCCCGCCTCCGCTCTCCAGTCAGTCGCCTCCTCAAGCTGGCGACTCTCAAATGTCTTGAGGAGGATGATGCTTTTTTATATCAACGCTTTTAACCAAGTCTTACAATTTACTCTTCGATGATATAATTTTTCGAAAAGCTTGCGGGATGAACCTGCTGCTATCCACATGATGCGGTACTTTGAAATCTAAGGGAGGAAAAACCATGATATTAGCCTCTTTGACATGGAGCGAGGCAGCGAAGCTGGGGGAGCGAGAGCGGGTGGCGGTGCTTCCCCTGGGAAGCACCGAGGAACACGGCCCCATCGGCCCTCTGGGGACGGATTTCATCATCCCCGACCGGATGGCGGCCGATATTGAGAGCCGGATATCCGACAAGGTCGTGATCCTACCGACCCTACCCTATGGAGTGGCCCCGGCTCTCACCAGTTTTCCGGGAACGGTGGACATCGGCTATGAAGCGATGTGTTCGGTACTCAAAGCTTGTGTGGACACGATGTTGCGTTGTGGGGTCAGGCGTTTTCTCTTTTTGAACGGACACGGCGGCAACACCGCCGCTATCGATACGGCGGGTCTCTACCTCTACCATAAGGGCGGTCAGGCCGCAGAGGTGGATTGGTGGGTGCTCTGCGGGCAGATGAAGCAGGAATGGCTCTGTGGGCACGGAGGGGGGATCGAGTCCTCCGTGGCGAAGGCCGTCCGGCCGGACTGGGTTCACCCCGGGGCGCTCTTTGAAAGCCAGGTGGTCCACCTCAGCGATCGTCTGAGGAACACCCACATCCACAACGTGGAGTTTCAGGGCCTTTCGGTGAAGATGATACGCGACGCCGCCGACTCCATCCCCTCCGGGGACGCGGGATACGGCGATAGCCCGAGCCGGGTGGACGAACAACTTGGAGCCGAGATCCTCAGGGCCGTGACGGACTACACGGTGGACTTCATTGAGGAGTTCCTGACGGTCAACCTCTCCCGGAGACACAGCTGAATTTCGCGGACCGGGCCGTGTGATGGGGAGAGCCTTCATCTCCGGCAAAAGCACCTGGAACTGAACTTCAGAGGCAACTGACAAAATAACAGGCCGGGGAGGTTTTTCTTCACTCACTCCCCGGCCCATTTGCGCATCCACAGGCCCGTAGGACCTGCAAGGAAACGTTTTTTCAAAAATGCGTCGTTTACTTCTTCTCGTACTCCTTCAGCATGGCGGCGTACTCCGCTTCGCAGCCCTTGCGGATGTGATAGACGTGGTCGTCGGTCGGGAACTTTCCGGTGCGCACGTCCTCAGCGTAGGCCTTGAAGGCGTTCGTCACGACCTCTGCAACGTTGGCGTACTTCTTGACGAACTTCGGCGTGAAGGCCTGGAACTGTCCCAGCATGTCCCCACTGATTATCAGCTGCCCGTCACAGGGCCAACCCGCACCAATGGAGTACACGGGGATGGAGAGGCGCTTGTGGATGAACTCCGTCAGCTCCGGCGGGATGCCCTCCACCAGCAGAGCGTAAGCGCCCGCCTCCTCCACGGCAAGGGCGTCCTCAATGACGTAGCGGGCCGAGTCCGGCGTCACGCCCTGAGCCTTGAACCCACCCATGGGGCCCGAGCTCTGGGGCGTCAACCCGATGTGCCCGCACACCAGCACGCCGCTCTCGGCGATGGCCTTGATGCGGCTCTTCACGCGAACCCCGCCCTCAAGCTTGATGGCGTCCATGCCCGCCTCCTTGAAGAAACGGATGGCGTTCTCCACAGCTTGAGCGTCCGAGACCTGATAGGACCCAAAGGGCATGTCGCCCATAACAAAAGTGTTCGGCGCACCGCGTCTCACCGCCTGGCAGTGCCTGATGCAGTCGTCCATCGTCACGGGGATGGTACCCTCGTAGCCCAGCACGACCATGCCCAGGGAGTCGCCCACAAGGATCATGTCTATGCCCGCAGCCTCCACAAAGCTGGCCGTCGGGTAGTCATAGGCAGTGATCCAGGTCACCTTCTCTCCCTTTTCCTTCATCTCCAGAAACTCAAGACGCCCCTTTTTCTTCGCCAATGCTCATCTCTCCCTTACTATTGCGTTCATTTAAAAATAGGGCCGTGCCCTAAACTCGGGCAAAAGTTCCTTTGCAGCCCTCAACTCTAGTATTGTAACAGGATTTCGCGTTCAAAACCTCCTAGAAGAGCCCCGCCAGGGCCGCAGCCTTTTCGCAGCCGTCGGTCTTGAGAACGTCCTCCTTGCCCGAAAGCCCGGGCACCACCGTCTCCCCCACAAGCTTCCATTTCATGAGGGAGGCGCAGCCCTCCAGAACGGAGCGGATGCCCTCAGCTACGGAGACATCAGGCGCCCCACAGGTGGCGATGAGCGCGTACTTCTTGTTCGCAACCTCCGTACCTTTGCCACCGGCAAGGAAGGAATAAAACCTGTCGATGAGAGCTTTCATCTGAGAGGGGACAGAAAACCAGTAAACGGGCATGGAGAAGATGAACCCGTCCGCCGCCAGGATGTCGGGGACAATGCCGTTGAAGTCGTCCTCAATCATGCAGGGCCTGCCCTTGGAGTAGCAGCCACCACAGCCCTGACAGCCGCCGATGTTCATCTTGGGAATGTCAAAACGCTTGACTTTATGCCCCTTCACCTCCGCCGCTTTCACAAAAGAGTCAACCATCGCGTTGCTGTTTCCGTCCGTGCGAGGGCTTCCCGCAAACACAACAATCTTGCTCATGGGTCATTTCCTCCTCGTTATGGTCTATTTTGAACACCCTATAAAATAGTATAAACAGAGGGAAAAATTTATCAACGCGAGAAACCCCGGTTTTTCCTCCGCCTGGGACATAAGAGGGGACGTCAGGCCCTGCAACCTCCCTCGCAAAATCTCAATGGTATAATTGCTCTGCAGATAAGCCTCTCCTTCCAGAAGTTCCAGAAGAACACTTTTTGAATTGCAATGTCAAGCCAGGAGAGCTTTTTGTCGTGGCCGTACTCATGGACTTAAGGAATCGTTGATTCCGTCGGCGTTTTTTGCTCGGTGTTTGTTCTCCAGGATTCTGCTGCTCTGCCGCTTTTTAGGAGGCAATCAGCCCTTGAGGGAGGTTTGAGGATGATAATACGATTCGATAGTGACTATCTGGAGGGGTGTCACCCCAGGATCCTGGAGCGTTTGGCAGCTACGAACCTGGAGCAGACTCAGGGCTATGGGATCGACCCTCACTGCGCTCGCGCCGCAGACCTGATCCGGAAGGCCTGCAGCGCGCCCTCCGCGGCGGTGCATTTCCTGGTTGGCGGGACTCAGACGAACGCCACCGTCATCAAGTCGCTCCTGAGACCCCAGGAGGGCGTTATTTGCGCGGACACCGGGCACATCAACGTCCACGAGTCAGGCGCTATTGAGGCGACGGGGCACAAGGTGCTGCCGCTCCCCACGGAGGACGGGACCTTGACTGCGGGGCAGGTTCGGGAGGCGCTTCAGGAGTTTTATGCGGACCCGACTCGTGAGCATCGGGTGCAGCCGGGGATGCTCTACATCTCGCACCCCTCGGAGAACGGGACGCTCTACACACGGGAGGGGCTGTCGGCCCTGAGAGTCGTCTGTCAGGAGTACGGCATACCCATCTACCTGGACGGAGCGCGGTTGGGCTACGGGCTCACGGCAGAGGGGACAGACCTCTCGCTGCCGGAGCTCATTTGGCTCTGCGACGCCTTTTACATCGGAGGGACAAAGTGCGGCGCGCTGTTCGGAGAGGCCGTCGTCCTCCCCGACCCGAACCTGATCCGAGGGTTCCGGACCCTGATCAAGCAGCAGGGGGGCCTGCTGGCCAAGGGACGCCTCCTGGGCCTTCAATTTGAAGTCCTCTTCGAGGACGGCCTCTACTTCGACATCGCAGCCCATGCCAACCGCCAGGCGTGCCGCATCCGGGACGCGTTCTGCAGAAAAGGGTACGAACTGCTCTACGACTCGCCCACCAACCAGCAGTTCCCCATCCTGCCGGAGCAGGACATCGCGCGCCTTCAGGAGCGCTTCTCTTTTGAGCATTGGCAGAAGACCGGCCCGGGGGCAGGGGCAAAAAACTGGGCCGTGCGGTTCTGTACGAGCTGGGCCACGACCAAAGAGCAGACGGACAAACTGATCCAGGCCATAGAGGAGCTTTAGAAAGCCGTTGACTCAGCAGGCGACCGGCAAAAAGACTATCCGTATAAGTAGGCGACCGGCTCTTCGCGGCTGTCAGGCCGTAAATGCCGTGTCGAGTAGCTTCGCTAAACCTTCGGTCCAGCTTATGTCGAAGGCGAAGCCCCCACGGCTTCGCCTTCGACGATTGGCGCAGATGGACGCAGATTAAAAAGGGAACCGCGAACCACGAGAAAAGCGCAGAAAAGGAAAAAGACTCTTTTAGTGACGCCACGAGAAGTCTTTTAATCTTTTCAGTCTTTTTCAATCAATCTTTTTTAGTTTTTTCATCTGTGTAATCTGTGCAATCTGCGGATAGTCTTTTAGGTGTCGCGTTCAGATCGTAAATCCAAGCCTGCTCCGGCCCCCGGCGGACGGCCCAACCCTCTCAGGACTTCAAGGGATCTCTCAAAGTCCTCCTCAAAGACCTCCAGCGTCACGATGCGCTCAGGCCCTTTCTCCAGGCGCTCAAACAGGTCCATGAGGGCTCGAGGCTCAAAGTGGGAGAGGTCCGCGTGGTCCGTCCCGTCAGGCTTCACTCCATGCAGGTGGAGGATGCGCGTGCGCGGCAGCAGTCGGTCCAGAGTCCGGGAGAGGGGGAAGCCGTAGCGCACCAGATGCCCCACGTCCAGACAGACCGAGAGGTCCAGAGCCTCAACGGCCTCGTCAAGCCACTCAAAATCATAGTCCAAGGTCTCCACCGACAGGTCGCGAGAGATGGGCAGTGCACGGGCTACCCGGCCTGCTGCAGCCTCAATCCAGTCCAGCCAAGCACCCATGTCCCGGCTCGGCGGGTCTCCCCGCTGCTCTCCGACCAGGTGCAACACCCAGCCGGAGGGCTCCAGCGGCGCCATCCGTTCGATGACCCTCAGACAACGCTCCACACTCTCGGGAACGTCCGGCCTGAGTTCACAGGGAAAATGCACCGAGCAGGTGACCCCCAAGTCCCTAGAGATATCCCTCAGCTCCAGGATCTCAGAAGGCTCAGGGATGTTTGAGGCCTCAGGAGTATCGAACAGGACCAGCTCCATGTCGTCCACATCAAGCGCGGCCCGGAGAAGGTTCTGAGCCAGAGTCCCGGGGACGATCCAGGAGGTGCTCCCCAACCGGACGCCACGGAACGCAAGCTTTTTGGACTTTTTGGACTTTTTGGGTTCTTTGAAAATCTCAGACCCCGCAGATCGCTCCTTAACGGCAGCTCTCTCCCTTCAAAGTTTCTAAGCTTTTCAGGACCCTCAGAGCTCCTGTTGTGGCTTGCCTACCAGCTTAAGCGCCTCGCTCACCAGGAACGGGATCAGGGAAAGACCCACGACTAAGGACCAGTCGGAGGTCGTGAGAGGCATCACGTGGAAGACCGAGCTCAGGAAGGGAATATAGAGGATGCAGACCTGTACCAGGGTTCCGATCAGGAGCGAGAGGACCAGCCACGGGTTGGTAAAGGCTCCCACGCGCCAGAGGCACTTCGTCCGGCTGCGCAGCGAGAACGCGAAAAAGAGCTGAGAGAGCGCCAGGACCATGAACGCCATCGTTCGGGCATGCTGCAGGCCCACCTGCCATCTGAGGCTGGAGGGGCTCCTGAGGTCGCTCATGTGGGCGAGGACGGAGAGGTCGTAGACATTCGA
>JAAYOR010000163.1 GCA_012520235.1 Fretibacterium sp. | reverse complement strand
TTCTTCACATCCTTTTTCAGGATGTTCCAGAACGCAATCCAGCTTTTCATCGGCCGCCTCCTTTCTCCTTGTCCTTTTTAAGCGTGGAGGATTCAATGCCGGTCAGCTTGACAAACACGTCCTCCAGGGAGGGACGCAACTCCCTTGCCTCATACACCTCCACTCCCTTGCTATGAAAAAACTCCATGACCGGGAACAGCGGAATCCGCTGCTCAGAGAGCATGGCAAGGGAATGCTCAGACCGAATTTCGACCTTGCTGCTCTCAAAATGGCCCTGCAGTCCGGCCGCGTATTTTTCGGCTTTTTCGTCGATGACAAACTGGATGGCGTAACCATGAGAAACGCTCTTCATCAATTCGGGCACAGTGCCGGACGCAACAATCCGGCCCTGCGCAATAAAGGCGATGCGCTCGCAGATGCGCTCGGCTTCCTCAATGTAATGGGTGGTGAGGAAGATGGTGGTGCCCTGCTGCTTTAATCCCACTATCATCTCACGGATTTGCCGAGAGCTCTCCACGTCAATCCCCGTCGTCGGTTCATCCAGAAACAGGATGCGCGGAGAATGAATGAGCGCCGCCGCAATGGTCAGTTTGCGGCGCATCCCTTTGGAGTAGGCTTTGAACGGCCGCTTGCCAGCATCCTTTAACCTGAACAGCTCCAAAAGCTGACGAGCTTTCGGCTCTCGTTCCTTTTTGCGCATCCCATACAGGGCGGCGCAGAAACAGAGATTCTCAAACCCGTCCATCTCATTATAAAGATTACTTTCGTCCGGGACAATTCCCATGACAGCTTGCACTTTTTTGGTATGCTTCCTTACGTCCATGCCATCAACCATGATCTCTCCGGCAGTGGGCCGGGACAGGCCGGTCATCATGTTGATGGTGGAGGTTTTCCCCGCGCCGTTCGGCCCTAAAAAGCCAAAGATCTCGCCCTGACGGATCTCAAAGGAGATGTCCTTTACAGCGGTAAAATCACCATAGGTCTTTTTAAGATTTGTGACACGAACAATTCCCATGATGCCCCTCACCCTCGCCGTCATCCCTGCCGTGGCCGGGGCCATGACAAAACTCCTTGACCTCATCGTCACACTGGCCTTTTTTCGGGCAGGCCTGTTCTTCAACAGCCGGGCAGTCATTACGATCTTCAGGCCGGCAACCCTCTCGTTCAATGCCCGCCAGAGCTTCAATCTCCTTTGCCAACTCAAGCAATGCCGACCGCTCTACATCGTAGTGCATGAAATATCCGCGCTTCTCCCCTACAAGCAACCCCGCCTCCCGCAATACTTTCAGGTGCTGGGATATGGTCGCTTCGGCCAGATCCAGTTCGTTCGCCAGTGCCCGGACACAGTAGTTATGCCGCAAAAGCAACGTCAAAATGCTCATGCGCGTGTCATTGGCGATGGCTTTTAATACTATTTCCTTGTCCATAAGGATCCCCCCTACAATTTGATTAGCTAGAAGCCTAAGTGAATTATAGGGGCTCAATATGATTAGGTCAATATCTAATTAGAAGGTTTCTTTCTTGAGGTGCCTCTGAAAGGGCTTGATATATCAGCGTTTCAAAATCGGATAGGCCCCCGGCCATTAGTTGACCGGGGGCCCCGATTCTGGTTCTACCGCACGGCGGCGGAGGGTTGGTAGCCGTTCTCGAAGAGGACTCTCTGGTCGTCGTGCTCCACGGACCGTTGGATGATGAAGGAGCTCTGCATCCCCGGTGTGATGCCCTTCTTGCCCCGTTCTTCCATGACCCCGTCAAAGAGGTATTCGCCCCGTTCCGGCAACCACGACGGGTGCCCAGCCGAGACGCTGTCGTCGGTGAGGCGCTTGACGGTCCCATCCCCCGGGCAGTAGAGGAAAAGGGCGCCGAAGGAACCATCCCCCGTCTGGAGCCAAGTGGTCCTGTTCCTCACGGTGGCGTCGAAGAGCCACTGGGTGCCGTCGGGGGAGACGGAAAAACGGATAGCGCTGGAGGGCTCGGCCTCGTTACCCAGGACATCGGTCAATTTTTTGCGTTCCAAGACCTCACCCGTGTCCGCAGCGATGCGGTAGAGGGTCTCAAGGTCATGACCATAAACCGAGGCCCCATCAGAGGACCAGAAGGGGGAGTGGATGCCGCCCAGCTTCTCATTTGACGCGAGGACACGGAAGCCCTCGCCGTCCTTGGACACCACGGCGAATCGCCAATCGCTCTGCGCGTCGTCCCAGTGGTTGAAGACCAAGGTCTCCCTGTCGGGCGACCACCGGGGACCGTAACTGTTGTCCCCCGGCACGGAAGCGAGGCGGGTCACACGCTCCGTCGCCAGGTCCAGGACGGCGATATACCGTCCCCCCTTCTCATCTGAATCGGTGAAGGCCACGAAGGCTCCGTCTGGCGAGATCTCGGCATCATATCCTTTCGCCACGCTCTTCAGCTCCCGGCCCAGCGTATCGCCGAGGCAGATGCTGTCCTCCCTCTGAAAGACCACCGGCCAGGAGCGCCCTCCCTCTTCGGCGGCAAACGCCCCGCCGTAGGCGAAAAACAGCGCAAGTAGCGCACCACACAGAATCCCACGTCTCATCGAACGGACCTCCTTTATTTTTTGTGATTTTTGTGATTTTTGTGATGCTGACGATCAGCCCACAGAGAGTATGATGCTGAGGATGGTTTTAATCGTCACGAGGGTTATCAAAATCCAATGAAAATCCTAACTGTGATATCATTTTTTTTATAAAAGCCCCGGATTTATCGCTGTAAGGAGTATGGCCCCATGTTGAAAAAACTTCTGTGATTACCCCATTCTCGTAGAAGATGACAAATCCTTCCCCCCCACCAAACTCATCACCGGTCCAGCACATTCCAGGTTTATAACTTATCTGCTCCAAGGGAGCGTCAAAAAACTTCTCCAGCACATTGGTGCTAGCCCCAACATGGATTCCGCCGGCAAAGGTCAGTTCAGGGTCTATTGTTATAAATAAATCCGGCTGAAACTTTTTATTGCTTCCGGCCCACCCTCCGACGATCGTCTTATCCTTAGCCCAAACGCCGGACCAAATGGCCTCGGGAAAATCGGCGTAGTCATTAAAACGTTCTTCATGCGTGAACTTTGTCGTAAAGGCAGGCTTGTTGTAGAGGGTTATCTCATCGGCTAACTGCCTCAGACTTTTAACGAAAACACGCAATTTTGGCTGACACCTTTTAAACGCGTCATAATCCCCTCTCTCAGCGAAAGCGGCCGTGGTAAAGGTAAGGATGCAAAGCGCTATGCCTGCCAACAAAGCACATCGCCTCGTACTGCTTTTCATCACACGTTCCCTCCTTAATTTTTCGGCTGTAAATGAATGCCGTCCACATGCTAAGGGCCTCTGCGCGAAGCTAAGGTTAGCACGTCCCCATAAGGTCTTATAATCCCGTGGCGACTGCCTCACTATGAAGAACAGTATAATGGGGTTGGTAAACCTTAGCAACTTCAAAAACTTGGGCTTTGCCGCTTACAAGGAAGGTTTGTGCGTGAGAGGAGACCTTTGTAGATGAGTGAAAAAACTGTAATCGTTAATGGGAATACCTTGACGTTGGAGGACTTCTTGGCCGTCACCCGGGCCGATGCTCCCGTGTCCATAGAGCCCGGGGCGATGGCGCAAGTGGAGCGTGCCCGGGCCATCGTGGATGAGCTTGTGGAAGAGAGACGCCCGATGTATGGGATCAACACGGGGTTCGGCCGCTTCGCCGACGTGGCTATCCCCGAGGATGAGCTGAACCTGCTGCAGATCAACCTGATCCGCTCCGACGCCGTGGGGGTGGGAGCGCCTCTGCCCCGGGACGTCGTGAGAGGGATGTTGCTGCTTCGGCTGAACTCTCTGCTCAAGGGCTTTTCCGGGGTTCGGCCCGTGATCGTCGAGACGCTCGCCGCGATGCTGAACAAGCGCGTCCATCCGGTGATCCCTGAGAAAGGGTCCGTCGGTTCGAGCGGGGACCTCTGCCCTCTGGCCCATATGATCCTGCCGATGCTCGGCGAGGGAGAGACGGAGTTTGAAGGGGTCGTGATGGATGGAGAGGCCGCGATGCGCCGCGCAGGCATCCCTCTGGTGGGGCTGCGCGCCAAAGAAGGGCTCTCTCTGATCAACGGCACTCAGTGCATGACCTCGGTGGGAGCTCACGCCTTTTTGGACGCCGTCAACGTAGCCAAGGCCGCCGATGTGATCGGGGCTCTGACGGTCGAGAGCCTTCGAGGCGTCGTCGATGCGTTTGATCCGCGTCTGCACGCCGCCCGTATGCAGCGCGGACAGATGGACTGCGCCGAAAACCTTCGCCGCCTCCTGAAGGGGAGCTCCTACGTCACCCATCAGGGGGAACTGAGGATGCAGGACGCCTATTCCCTGCGCTGCATCCCTCAGGTTCACGGTGCCAGCCGCATGGCGTTCGACTACGTCCGGGGCGTGCTGGAGGCGGAGCTGAACGCGGTGACCGACAACCCGCTGGTGCTTCCCGACACGCGCGACGTGTTTTCGGGCGGCAACTTCCACGGGCAGCCCGTAGCCATCGCGATGGACACGCTGGGCATTGCCGTCTCGGAGCTCGCCAACATCTCCGAGCGCCGCGTCGCCAAGCTGGTGGACCCTGCCCTGAACCACGGGCTCCCCGCATTTTTGGTGAAAGAAGGCGGCATCAACTGCGGCTTCATGGTCCCTCAGTACGCCGCTGCCGCGTTGGTCTCCGAGAACAAAGTCCTGGCACACCCGGCCAGCGTGGATTCCATCCCCACCTCAGCCGGCCAAGAGGACCACGTCAGCATGGGGACCATCGCTTCCCGCAAGGCTGCGACGATCGTGCGCCACGCCGAAGCCGTGCTGGGCATCGAGTGGATGGCGGCCTCCCAGGCCCTTGACCTTCAGGAAAAGCGCAAGCTGGGGATGGGCACAGCCCCTGCCTATCAACTTTTGCGTTCCCACGTCTCTTATATGGAGAACGACAGGGCTTTTTACAAGGACCAGAAAACGGCGGCAGATTTGATCCACGACCGCTCTCTCGTCAGAGTGGTGGAGGCCGAGACAGGCAAGCTGAAATAAGGCGAAAGGGAGCAGGCTTTCAGGGCTCCGCCGCCTCTTCTTTTATTCAGGAAGCGTGTTTTGCCCTCCAACGGCAATTTCTTGCGATTCAAGGGCTCGTCAGCCCTCAGTAACTCCAAAAGCTGGCGTCTTTTTTCTCTTGCTTTTTTCCTCTTGGACTTAGAATCTAAACGCATGAAAGGAGTTAAACATGAAAATAGATAGACGGCTGGAAACAAAAGCAAAAGTAAAGGCAAAAGCCTCTCGTCCTCGGCGCTGCGACTCTCATCTCACGACTTTAGTCGTGAGCTTTCCCGCCGCGCTTTTCATAGAGCCATGATCGCAGCTGGAAGCTGGGTGCAGATAGAACAGACGGTTCTGCGCCCGGAGGAAAGGGCGCCCCAGATCCCGGAGGAGACGAAGAAGACCCCGCTGCTCCTGTGGACAAAAGGATTTTTGAAGCATGAGGCACGGCTGGGAGATATCGTCGAGGTAGAGACGATCATCGGTAGGACGCTTCAGGGGAAGCTGGTCGCCTTCAACCCGCCCTATACTCACGGGTTCGGCGCCCCGATCCCCGAGCTGCTCCAAGTGGGACAGAGCTTCCGTCAGCTCGCCCAGCCCGCCGCAAAGGAGGAGGAGGAGCGATGAGCCGCGCCGGGAAAAGTTATCATGAGGTTATGGCGCGCCGCAACGAGATCATGAAGCAATCCCTCGGGCTCGACTACTCCAACTTTGAGTCCGGAGGGCTCGCTTTTGATTACGAGGCCATGATGAGCCACGGGGGGTACACGCTGGAGGAGGTCCGCCACATCCAGACCGAGACAGGCGTGGGCAACACCCCTCTCCTGGAGCTGAAGAACCTGACGCGCGCCGCTCGCGCTCTGGCCCCCAAGGGCAAAGGGGCCCGCATCTTCATCAAGGACGAGTCCTGCAACCCCTCCGGGAGCTTCAAGGACCGTCGGGCCTCCGTCTCCTGCCACTACGCGGCCAAAAAAGGCTATAAAGGCGTCGTCTCCGCCACCAGCGGGAATTATGGGGCAGCAGTGGCCTCTCAGGCCAACATGCGCAACCTCCGGACGGTCATCGTTCAGGAGGTCTTCGACAGCCGGGGTATCGGCCAGCCGGAGATCATGGAGAAGGGACGCAAGTGCGAGGCCTATGGAGCGGAGGTGCTGCAATGCACCGTGGGCCCGGAGCTCTTCTACTCCTTCCTGCTGGTCCTTGAGGAGACGGGCTTCTTCAACGCCTCTCTTTACACCCCTTTCAGCATAGCCGGCATTGAGACCCTGGGCACAGAGCTTGTAGAACAGACCCGGCAGCGCACCGGACACGCCCCTGACGCTGTGGTAATAACCCACGCCGGAGGAGGCAACGTGACCGGAACAGCACGGGGGCTGCTCAAGGCCGGAGCAGCCGACACACTCGTGGTGGGCGCCAGCGTCGATCTGGCCGGACTTCACATGGCCAGTGACGTGGACTTCAACCGCAAGTCCTTCACGACCGGGCACACGGGCTTTGGGATCCCCTTCGCCACCCTTCCGGACCGGGCAGACGTCCCTCGCAACGCCGCGCGCCCCCTGCGCTACCTGGATCGTTACGTTACCGTCTCGCAGGGTGAGGTCTTCTGCATCACAGAGGCCCTGGCGGTCCTGGAAGGGCTGGAGCGCGGGCCGGCCGGCAACACCTCCTTGACCGCAGCCTTTGCTCTTGCCCAGGAGATGGAGCAGGACCAGATCATCGTTGTCCAGGAGACGGAGTACACGGGGGCGGGCAAACACGTCACCGCGCAGCTGACTTTTGCCCGGGAGAACGGCATCGAAGTCCGTCTGGGCGACCCTGCTGAACAAGTGCCCGGCAAAAACATCATCATCCCGGAGCATCCTTCCCTGATAGCGGTTAAAGACGTTGACCTGGAGAACCTGAAGCGTTCCTACCTCCGCAACGCCATGAAGGGACAGACCACAGCTCCCTCGGAGACGGACCTGGCCTTTCTGGCCGCCGAGCTGCGCACGGACGTAGAGACAATCGGCATATGGCTGAAGGAGACGAAGGGTTAAGTTCGACGAACAGGCGACCAAGAAAAGGCTATCCGCAGAGCGTGTCAACTACCAGTTGCTCAACAGTGTTTTCTTCGTTGTTGTAGCTCACATTGCCCTCCTCTCTATCCAACCTGTGGTGATGTTATGATGCAAAAAAGAGAACAAGATAAATCTTATTATGCTTTTCTCAGCGGAAAACATAATAAGATTTATCTTGTTTCGCTTTCATCGCTAAAAAGATTCAGATACCTACGAAAGACAAAGAGCCTGTTTCGTTGCCAGCCCGTTTCCTCCTGTAGAATGCCCATATCAACCAAAGCTCCTATCAGCTGATTGGCCGCAGGATATCTAATGTCCAGCAGCTCTGCAACTTGATTAACAGTCACAAAGGGTTCTCGATAAAGGCAATGCACCAAAGTATGGGCATTTTCTGCCGATACTGACTACCCATGAAGACGAACATACCGCCCATGGCCCGCAGGAAGTCTTCGATCCGAGCGATGAGTGCCCGTTCCAGCTCCCGCTCGCTGTGCTCTTCGCCAAGCTCCAGAAAATCGAAGGTGTATTCGTCCTTCACCGCCAGCTTGGCTTGGGCACGGAGTTCCGGTGTGAGCTCCCGGTCAAAATTAGTTTGACCCAACAGGGACTTTTCATAACTCTGGTTGTCGATCTGATGAATGAGTACATTCTTGGACCAGCCGAACTTGCGGGTCATGCGCAGATAGAATTCACGTTCCAGCGGGTCCTTGCAGCGCTGGAATATCACCAGGTTATGAGTCTATCCAATTTGTGCAACCAAGGGTGCACTTGAATTTGTCACCTTCCGGAAAAACTTAAATCCGCAGATTTCACAATTTTTCGCGGATTTTTTAATCAGTTTTTAATCTGTGCCATCGTGTGAAGGGACAACGTTTTGTACAGTTTAGCACAGAGTCGCCGAAGCGAAGCTCCTTGGCTTCGTCTTCGACATAAGCAGATGACACGGCATTTGGGGCCTGGGAGTCTGTCGGACTATACGCTTGGTTCTGAGATGGTGTAAAATAGCCAAAGGCTTGGAATGAGCAATTTCCCAGCGAATTTATGGCAAAGGCAAGGGAACGTATTCCGTTTCAATGGCCTTTCGGATAGGTGGCTGCCGATTTCAACTCTGACAGGAAAGGGCGTGGCTTCATGAGACATTCTATTGCCAAATCAATCTTTGCTCTGATCCTTGTTGTCAGCCTGTTGACGATCGGAATCATGACGGCAATGAGTGTGTATGAAGCTGATGTCTTTGTGCAGGAAACGATGGTTTCCAAGGCAAGTAATGCCGCACAGATGATCTCACGCTTTTATTCGGGTGAGTCTCCCCAAACCATGATAGACGACGAAGCCGTCGGCGCAGAGTTGTCGGATACGTTACAGACCGTGACTAAGAATTTTCAGCTGGAGTATCTGTACATTGTGACTGTGGACGTTGATTCCGGAGAGATTACGTATGTATGTGTCGAGGGAAATGAAGAAAAACGCGAGCTTGCGAAAAGCCTCCCGCCCGGCACGGTCAGGAAAGGGAAGATTACCGATGAGCTGGCTTCCGTCATGCAGGGTAAAACCTCGCTGGCCACCTGTGAAACAGACAATCAATACGGGCATGTGTTTTCGATATATGTTCCACTGCTGGGTCAGGACGGGTCTGTGACAGCGGTTATCGGAGCTGACATCAGCGCCGACTATCTCACCAATCGCTTTAGAAGAGCGCTTCTCTGGAGGATCACCTTCTCTCTTGCCACCGTGATACTCTCCGCTTTTATCTTGCACTATGTTCTGAAAAGGGAGGTCATCAAGCCTGCGGAGACAATCAGCGCCACCCTGAAAGCATTCGGCAAGAATGATAATTACGATGTGCCACCGATTGCGATCCGAGGCGACAATGAATTCAGCCATATTGGAACTGCATTCAATCACATGGCGGCAAATATGCGTGACTATATCGCCCGTATCAAGGCGTATACGGAATTGCAGAATCGGCAGGCGTACGAGTTCAGCCTAGCCTCCGAAATTCAGCAGGGATTTCTGCCAAAGCCGCACTATGCGGATGCCTCCTCGGAAATCAGCGCGCTTATGGTTCCTGCAAGGAATGTAGGCGGCGATTTTTATGATTATTTTGAAGACCGCAATCACAGGGTACTTGTCGTCGCAGATGTGTCGGGAAAAGGCATCAGCGGAGCCATTTTCATGGCAAGTGTCATCAGCTTGGTCCGAGGCTTCGTCAAACAGGGCATGACGCCATGTGAAGTACTGGAAGCCGTGAATCGCGAGCTGGAGCATTCCAACCCGAACATGATGTTCGTCACGGTTTTCCTTGCTTTTGCCGACCCAAAGGCGGGGGTGATTTGCTATGCCAACGCAGGGCACAACCCTCCTTACCTTCTTCATGAAGGGAAGCGAAAGCCCCTTTCCGCTTCAAATGGTGTACCACTAGGATTTTTTGCGGGCGAAACATATCAGACCGCAGAGGAGGTTCTTCCGCTCGGCAGTACGGTCTTTCTCTATACGGACGGCGTCACTGAAGCCGTTGACCGAAATGCAAAATTCTTTGGGGTGGGGCGACTTGAAGAGATTCTTTCGGAGACGGATGGAGCCAATGCGGTGGAGCAGGTCAAAAAGGAATTGGACTGTTTTACAGCGGGCGGCGAACAAAGCGATGACATCACCATGCTTTCCTTCACCTCTCGTTCGGAGAAGCTCACACTGCCGGCTGAAGTGTCGGCATTCAGCAGGATTCGTAATTGGCTCCTCACAGACGACCGGGTTCCCAAAGAGATGCAAAAAATGCAAAAACGCCTGTGCCTGATAGCCGAAGAGAGCTTTGTCAATATCTGCTCCTATGCTTACGACACACCGGGGGGAATCGTCATCTGCCATAAGCAGACTTGGGAAGACGGTACCGTTGCCATTCAGTTCACAGATAGCGGAAAGCCTTTTGACCCGTCGAGGGGTACCATCAAGGCAGAGGATTACGATCCGGACCTCCAAATCGGCGGGCTGGGGAGGCTGCTCACCCAATCCTTTGCGGACGGCTGTCGGTATGTAAACATAGAGGGTAACAATGTTTTGCTGATCATTAAACACCTTGTAGAATAAGTGTTGCGAAAGGGC
>JAAYOR010000162.1 GCA_012520235.1 Fretibacterium sp. | reverse complement strand
CCCCCATGGGGGAGGAGAATTTTTTTGCGTTCGGGACCCATGATGCGACGTTCGAGCTGGACGGCTTGAAATGCGGTGTCGTCATCTGTTACGACATCCGTTTCGGCGAGCTTGCACGGTCCCTCGCCCTGAAGGGCGCGGAGATGCTGTTTGTGCCCGCCCAATGGCCTGATGTGCGCATCGAGCACTGGAATGTCCTGAATCGGGCGCGTGCCATCGAGAACCAGATGTTCGTGGCTTGCGTCAACTCCTGTGGCAAAGCGGGCAAGACTCAGTACGGAGGGTACTCCGCCCTCATCAGCCCTTGGGGCGAGGTCGTCGCTCAGGCCGGGGCCTCGGAAGAGGTTATCACGGCTGACGCCGACCTGAGCATCATAGAGGACATCCGCAGCTCCATTAATGTCTTCCGGGATCGACGTCCCGACCTCTACTTCCAGGGCTGCTGAGGCGGGGAACGGGAGTTTGTTCTCCAACTCTCCGGTCCTGCCTGGGTCAGGGGGGACGGAAGCCATGAGGAGAGACAACCTGGCGTCGGGCGTCTATCGGGAGGTCAAGCGCCGCATCCTCTCGCTGGAGTATCCGCCCGGTCTCATCCTTCAAGAGCGGGCTCTGGCGGCCGACTATGGCGTCAGCCGCACCCCAGTCAGGGAGGCTGTCCAGAGACTGGCTCAGGAGGGGTGGCTTGAGATCCATGCGCGCCGGAACATCCGGGTCCGTACGCCCTCGGCGGAGAAACTGCGCAAGCTGTTTTTGGCCCGGTATCTGCTGGAGCGCGACGCGCTGGAGCTCCTCTTTGCCGGGAACCTCCAGAAGAAGGCCGGGGCGCGGATGCGCCTGCTGCTCCAGAGGATGGACGAGTCCTGCAGCTCTCTTTTCTCGTTCATCTCCTTTGACCAGGATTTCCACGCCGTGCCCTTTATGATGCTGGGTAACGACTATCTCAAGAGCTTCTGGGGCTCTGTCAGCGAGGATATGATCTGGTTTGGGATGATGGCGATGTGTGCTGAGCGCTACGATGACGTTCTGCACGAACACTTTCAGGTGATAGAGGCACTTGAGGAGGAGAGCTTTGAGAGGGCCTTGAGTGTCTTGCTCAACCATCTGGACGTGACGGAAGGGATCTTGGACACAAAGTTCCGGCAGGGCTGCTGGCTTTGTGAGACATGTGAGAGGGCAAAAAAGATAAAACTCTCCTAGACGGGGGACTTCAAAGAGAGCGTCCGGCCTGTACCCGGACTTCTGTGTTGGGGTGGCCGCCCTGTCTGTCGGGCTTTGCCCGGCTTGAAGCATAAAAAAATCTGAGGAGGTAAGGAAAAGATGAGAAGCAAACGATTTTTGATGGTGTGTGTCACGCTTTTTGCCGTGCTGTGGGGCTCGGTTGCCTGGGGTGCCCCTGTGAACTTCAAGTTCGCGCACTCCGGCAGCCTTGAGCATCAGTACCAAATTGGAGCGGAGCATTTCAAGAAGCTGGTGGAAGAGAAATCCGGCGGAGAGATGACCGTCACCATCTTCCCTCAGGCCCAGCTGGGCGGGGAGCGCGATCTGGCCGAGGGCGTCCGCATGGGCACCATCGAGGTGGTCTCCCTTGCAGCCAGCAACCTGGCTACCTTTGTGCCGGAGCTTCAGGTCTTTGGCGTTCCGTTCCTCTACACGACCCTCGAGCAGGTCTACTCGGTCCTCGATGGGGAGGTAGGCCAGGAGCTTGCCGAGATCATCCTCGGGAAGGGTTTCCGCAACCTCGGGTTCTGGGAGGTCGGGTTCCGCAACATCACCAACAATATCCGGCCCGTCAAGGTCCCAGAGGACATGAAGGGACTGAAGATCCGAGTGCAGGAGTCCAAGATCTGGATCGAGTTCATGAGGAGTCTTGGCGCTATCGCGACCCCCATCCCCTTCGGAGAGCTTTACACCGCCCTCCAGCAGAAGGTGACGGACGGAGAGGAGAACCCCATCGCCACCATCTACTCCATGAAGTTCTACGAGGTGCAGAAGTACGTCACCATGACGGGCCACACCTACGAGCCTGCGGTCGTCATCGCCAACCCCAAGTGGTTCAACGGGCTCTCCGAGGATCAGCAGCGCATCATCCTTGAGGCTACGGCCGAGACGACGACCTACCAGCGCGCCAAGCTGGCGGAGTTGGAGAAGGAACGTCTGGACGCCATCCGCGAGGCCGGCGTGGAGATAGAGGAGAACCCGGACAAAGAGGCCTTCATGGAGGCCACCAAAGACCTCTACAAGGTCCTGTCAGATGTTGTTCCCGAGTCTCTCGTCCAGAAAATCAGGGATGAGGTGGCCAAAGTTCAGTAGCGGTCTCTTGCGTTGTGCGTGCGGGGCTCCGGCCTCGCGCGCACCTTCTTCCGGGGGTGAAGAATAATGATGAAATGGGTCAACAGATTTTTCTCCATCGCGGGCGGGCTCTGCCTGACCGTGGTCTTCCTCGTGACGTTGGGACAGGTTATCCAGCGCTACGTCTTTCAGCTCCCCATGCCTTGGGCGACGGACGTCATCCGCATCTTCTTTGTCTACTCCGTCTTCCTCGGCATGGGGGTGGGCGTCTTCAACAAGAGCCACTTGAACATTGATGTCCTCGTTAAGGCCCTGCCCGAGGCCTTACGGCCCTGGTTTGCCCTGCTCTCCAATCTGGTCATCCTGGTCTTTCTGGGGACGGTGCTTTTCTTCAGCTTCTCCTTCATGAGCAGCAACGCCGATCAGGTGACGCCCTACCTCCTCTTCCCGATGAGCTACGTCTACCTGATCATCCCCATCACGGTCTCGGTGATGGTGCTGTTCCTTATCATGGATTCGTTTCAGATCCTGAGGGGCATGTTCCCTCGGGAGAGCGAGAGCGTCTCGGGGAGGTGACGACATGGGTTGGATAGCAGGTCTGTTCGGGGTCTTTCTGCTCGGGATTCCCATCAGCTTCTCTCTAGGGATCACCACCCTTGCCGGACTCCTCGGCACGGGTCTTCCCCTTGAGGTCATTGTCCAGCGTATGTTCACGGGCGTGGACAACTTCGCCTTTGTCGCCATCCCGCTCTTCATCCTGGCGGGCAACCTCATGGCTGTCGGCGGGATATCGAGGAGGATAACGGACTTCTCCGAGGCTCTTGTCGGACACTGGCCCGGCGGGCTTGGGATGGTGACCATCGTCGCCTCCATGATCTTTGCGGCCGTGACGGGTTCGGCCATCGCTGCGACAGCAGCCATCGGAGCGATCCTCATCTCCGAGATGATCGCCAAGGGCTACTCCAGGTCTTACACCGCGGCCCTTGTGGCCACCGCCGGATCCATCGGGCCCATCATCCCGCCGAGTATCCCGCTGGTGGTCTACGGCGTCATCGTCAGCGGCTCCATCGCCAAGCTATTCATGGGCGGGGTCGTCCCCGGCATCCTGATGGGCATCTTCCTGATGATCGCCAACTGGCTCATCAGCAAGCGCCGAGGCTACGTGGGGCGGCCCGAGAAGGCCCCGACCCAGGAGATCCTTCAGGGCCTCAAGGACGCGCTCCTGGCCCTGTTCATGCCGGTCATCATCGTGGGAGGCATCGTCGCCGGTATCTTTACCCCCACCGAGTCGGCCGCTATTGCGGTGGCCTACGCGCTCATCCTGGGGGGGCTGGTCTATCGGGAGCTGAGCTGGAAGATGATTGCCAAGGCGTTCATTGATGCTGCAATCACGAACGGCATCATCCTCACGGTCCTGATGACAGCCAGCCTCTTCATCTGGTTCATGACCGTGCAGATGATCCCCCAGAGCATCACCCAGAGCCTTCTGCAGGTCATCGACACCAAGTGGGGCGCACTGTTGATCATGAACATCGTCCTGCTCATCGCAGGGACCTTCATCGACACCACGAGCGCCATCACGATCTTTGTGCCCCTCTTCCTCCCTTTGGTCAAGAACTTCGGGATCGACCTCGTCCACTTTGGGGTCGTCGTGGCGGTGAACCTCACGATCGGCATGTGCACGCCGCCTCTGGGGGTCTGTCTCTTTGTGTCCTGTGAGATCGCCGAGACGACTATCGTCGAGATGTTCAAGGACCTGGTGCTCATGCTCTTGCCACTTCTGATCCTTCTGGCCATCATCACCTACGTCCCTATCACCATCACCTGGCTGCCGAACTTCCTGGGGCTCTGACGGTCCCCGAGCGGGATAAAAGCCAGCAAAAAGCCCCCTCAGCGAGGGGGCCTTTTTGATGGCTTTTATCCGGAATTCGAGAGTTGCTTTGGTAGAGCTCAGCGGTTTTCCTTGCCGCGCCAGTAGATGCGGATAGGGGAGCCTGTGAAATCCTCAAGCTTCCGCAGCTCCTTATGGACGTGGTTTTCAAAGGAGGAGTCCACGATGTCCGGGCTGTTGACGAAGAAGACGAAAGAGGGCGGCTCGACCCCGGCCTGATTGCAATAGTAGATCTTGAGGCCTTTACCCCGTTTGTTGGAGGGCAGGCGGCCGAAGGCCAGGATGTCGCGCATCATGCGGTTGAGCACGTTGGTGGGGATGCGCCTCTGCCGGTTCTCAAAGACGTTCGTCACAAGGGGCGCAAGCCTCTGGAGCCCACGTCCTGTCAGGGCCGAGAGGAACAGAAGCGGCGCCCAGGCCAGGAAGGGCATGTCGTTCCGGACCCTTTCGGTCATGATGTCGCCTTGCTTCTCCTGTCCTGGCAGCAGGTCCCACTTGTTGAGCACGAGGATCAGGCCCTTGCCCTTTTCAATGATGTGAGCGGCTGTCTTTTTGTCCATGTCCGTGCAGGGCGACTCCGCATCCATCAGCAGCAGGGCTACATCGGATCGGTCCACGGCTGCCAGAGTGCGGACGAAGGAATAGTACTCCAGGTCGTCGTCCATGCGGCTTTTTTTCCTCAGGCCTGCGGTGTCTATCAGGCGGAAGTTCCGCCCGCCCAGGGTTACGGAGGTGTCCACAGGGTCGCGGGTGGTCCCGGCGATAGGGCTGACCAGGGAGCGCTCCACACCTGCCAGGCGGTTCAGAAGGCTGGATTTACCCACGTTCGGGCGCCCGACGATGGAGATGCGGATCTCGTCCTCCCCGCGTTTGTCCTCAGGCTCCTCAGGGAGGAGCTCCAAGAGGAGGTCCAGCAGGTCTTCCAGGTTTCGCTTGTGCAGGGCACTGATGCCGATCACGTGCTCAAAGCCCAGGGCGTAGGCTTCGGAGACCAGGAGCTCATGTTTGGGGTCGTCCATCTTGTTCACAGCCACCACGACAGGTTTTTGGCTGCGGCGGAGCAGATTAGCGACGCTCTCGTCCGCGGCTGTCACCCCGGTGTGCCCGTCGAGGAGCATGATGACAGCGTCGCACTCCACGAGGGCCTGGTTGACGTGAGCCTCTATTCCGGCGCTGAAGGCACTCGTCTCTCCGTGGATGCCCCCCGTATCGATGACGTAGAAGGAGCGCCCGCCCCACTCGGTTTCCCCATAGAGACGGTCGCGCGTCACCCCGGGGGTGTCGTTCACGATGGCCTCACGGCGCCCGATAAGACGGTTGAACAGCGAGGACTTGCCCACGTTGGGGCGTCCGATGATGGCGACGATGGACATTGGTCACTCGCCCTTCATGTAGTTTTTCAGGGCCGAGCCCTCAAGTCCGCCCCCCAGCCCCAGGGCGAGACGGATTCGGGCCTGGCGGGTTGAGAGCGAGCCCGCGCTGATCAGGCCCATCTCCAGAAGTCGCGTTGCACTTCCTTCAAAGTCTGCACAGCGCTGCACACGTCCCGTGAGACAGCGGGACGCGAGGACGACCGGGACGTCTGCCCTGAGGAAGTTGCGCAGTAGGGGGACCCAGGAGGGCGGCACGTCTCCGTTACCAAAACCTCCGACGACCAGACCGTCCAGCTCGTTGATGTGCTTTTCCAGGAGCGCGTTCAGCAACAGATCACCCCCTCCGATGAAGGCCTCGACGATCTCGATGCTACGGGCGGGGACAGTATCTGTGTTCCACAGAACGTTTCGATTGTTCTTCCTCAGGCAACGAAGCTCTCCCAGCGGCATGGAGAACTCGAACAGGGGGCCGCAGGGCGAGAGAAGGAGTCCGGAGCGATTGTCGTTGCTAAGCTGATGGATCTCAGAGGCGGCATAGCCCCGGTCCTGAATGCACACGATGACTCCCTGTCCCCAGCAGGACTCGGAGAGCGCTGCCTGGACGGACTGGGTGAGGTTCAGGGCCGTCTCGGAGCCGGGAAGGCCGGAGTAGAGGAGGGAACCGGTGAAGATCAGGGGTTGCGGAAAGCTCCAGACCTGGTCGGCAAAATAGGCAAATTCCGTCAGAGCCTGAGTGTCAAAGGTTATCACCACTCCCTGGGCTCCTTCCTTGACCTGGGAGGCGGCCAGCTGCACAAGGTCGCTGCACATGCGCAGAGAGTAGTGGGAGATGGGCTGGAAGCTCCACTCCATGATCTCAACCTCCTGGGCCACGTCGCCCAGAGCTGCCTCGACCTCCTCCCGCGTAAGAGGGATGTTTTCGGTGGGCTCGGTGGGCGTGGCGCTCTTCCGGTGGACTACCTGTCCTCCTGCCAGGAGCAAAGTGACTTTGTTTCGGTTCGGCATCCTGTTCCTCCTGCCGGGATAGCCCGGCTTTTTTCAAAAAGGGTAACGCCCTGAAGAACTCTCCCTTTCGAGAGCTGCGCTGGGGCACGGTTGGCAAGTTGTAAAACGATTAAGTCTACAGCTGTCTTGAATGAACATGGGATGTGCCCCAAGCGACACTTGACATAGGGCCATGTCCCAAGCCCCGCATGCAGCCTGATAAAGTTCCGGGCTCCAGGGAGCGCAGGGGCAGTTGCAGTTGTAAAACGCTCCGGTCAGTTATTGCCTCAATAACCCAGGTTCTCGCCCACGATGATGACGTGCACCTTGCGGCCGAAGGTCGGCCTCTCCAGGATGAGCATCGCGCGGCAAACCCTTGCGGGGGACTGGCAGTCGAGGCAGTAGCCCGTTTGGATGCAGGGGGTGTCGCCTCCCAGTCGGATGACGTTGGGCGGGGTCGCGCTGCGGGCGCGGTTGATGGCCTCTTCCAGGGTCCCGGCCACCTTGTTGAGACCAATAACGAAGATCATGGTGTTGTCCCCCCAAGCCATGGCGCTGACCCGGTTGCCGGTGCCGTCGATGTTGACGATGATCCCGTCCCGGGTGATAGCGTTGGCGCTGGTGAGGAAGTAGTCCGCCCCATATTCGTCCATGAAGACCTGTGGCTTCTGTTCCGGGGTCAGCTGCTTCCAGTGATGGTGGACGGTGCAGCCGTGCTCGGCGAGGGCCTCCATAGCCCCGATCTGCCGGATGGTCACAGTGCCGGGAACCCCGACGGAAGCCCCCTTCGGGATCAGCTTCAGCACCTCCTCCAGGGCCTTCTCCCGGTCCGGGGCGTAGACGGCCTGGTACTCCTTTTTCTTCAGGGCCTCGACAAGGGTGTTCCCCAGCTTTTCATTTGCCTTGGTGCGAGCCTCTTCAAGCGGATGTGTCATGATGCGTGCCTCCTTATTTTTTAGGGTCTTTCACGGGCTGACCGGCACTCCAGAGCCTTCCGGCCTGGCGCTCCGATTGGGGAAGGGCTCCGCAACCCTGGTGGCTTCCGTGAAAGTGGGGCGAACAGCAAGGGCATGACAACAAAAGGACAGTGCTCCCACAAGAGCCTCGTCTACTCCAGGACCTGCCCCCTCGTCAGCTGTCCCTTCTCATGATACCCCCTCTGTGGAAAGTTTATCAATATTCTACGGTCTCTGCAAGGGCTCATGGCGCTCAGTTGATTTGCTTGAGCGCGGTTCTCATTGACTTTTCAGGACATCAGGATTAATCTTATTATGTTTGACAAGCAAAACAAAAAGCAGTTTTTTTATGATGAGAGCTGCAGAAAGGGAGCTGAGATCATGACCCATGAGAAGAAGGATAAGTTTGGGCTGGAAGACCCCATTTCGGAGACGGCGCTTTTGACGATGTTCTTCAGGGCTCTGGAGACGCGCCATCCTGACCCTATCCTTGAGGACCCCATGGCGGTTGAGATTCTGCGGGAGCTTGGGGTGGATATGTCGCGCTTTGCGGATAAGCGGATGTCACAGGTGGGAGCGGTCATCCGTGCTCGCAGGTTTGACCGGCAGGTACGCCGCGTCCTGATGGAGTGGGAGAGGCCGGTTGTCGTCAATCTGGCCTGTGGGCTGGACTCCCGCTTTATCCGCACGGACTGGGGAAAGGGCATTCAGGTGGACCTGGACCTGCCGGACGTGGTGGCGCTGAGGGGGCGGTTTTTTTCTGAGTCGGAGCGCAATCCGCAAATAGGCTCCTCAATGTTTGAGACGAAGTGGATGGACGACCTGCTGGAGCGTTACCCCGAGCACCGTTTCGCCTTCATCATGGAGGGGGTGCTGATGTACCTTCAGGAGCCGGATATCAGGGGGCTCTTCCGGAACCTGGCAGAGCGCTTCCCCGGGGGAGAGCTACATTTTGACGTGGTCTCAACCTGGATGGCGAGGCACTCGAAGATGCATGACTCGATTCAGGAGTACGGTGATGAGGTGAAGTTCACCTGGGGGCTTGACGACATGAGGGGGCTTGAGGAGTGGAGCCCTGCCCTGAAGTTCCGGGAGGTCGACTATTACATGAGGCAGGAGCTCCGGCGCTGGGGCTGGGCTGTGCTTCTCCACCTGATCCCACCGCTCAGCAAAGGGGCAAAGATGCTCCGCTACGACATTCTGGCATAAAGACCACAGAGGCCCGGGCCGGAAGGCCCGGGTTACTGTTTTGTTGCTTGTTGTGAGTTGAATGATACTCGGGGTTGGTGTAAGATGTTTGCAACCCATGGGAGGCAGTCTCCTTCGCTGTTTGTGGTGTGCAAACTCATTCTAGCGAATTTCTGCCAACTTTGGGCCTTTTTGTTTCCGCTACTTTCAGGTGGTGCATTTAGATTGTAAATCCAAGGAACATAAAGATTGAGGTGCGTGAGATGAGGTTTGAAAGACCGTTTTGTTCCTCCGCGGCCCGAAGCGGTGGCGGGGCCGTTCCGGAGAGGGAGTCCATCCCCGAAAAATACCGCTGGGACCTGGAGGCCATCTATCCCTCGTCCGAGGACTGGGAGAGAGCCTACTCCGGCCTGCTGCCGAAGGTAGACGCCTTAACGCGCCATGCCGGAGGCTTGGGCAGCTCCTCGGAGGCCCTGCTGAGCTTCCTGAAGGAGCAGGAGGCAGTGAGCCTGGAGCTGGGCAAGCTGTACGTCTATGCTAATATGAAGAGCCATGAGGATCTGAGAATAGCGAGCCGGCAGGAGGCAGCGGCGCGTGTCGAGGGGCTGATGACCCGCTTTGCTGCCGCCTGCGCCTTCTTCCGGCCAGAGGTGCTGGAGATCCCTGAGGAGCGTTTACGTAGCTGGCTGGCTGGGGATGAGGGGCTGAAGCTCTACGATTTTTACCTGTCCGAGCTGCTGAGGGAGCGCCCTCACGTGCTCTCTCACGCCGAGGAGGAGCTCCTGGCCCGTAGTCGTGATCTGGGGGGCGTGGCCGAGCGGGCCTTCAGCTTGCTCACTGACGCCGACATGAAGTTCCCGACCATCCGGGACGAGGACGGCTCGGAGGTCGAGCTGACCGAGGAGCGTGCCTACAAGCTGAGCCGGTCGCGCGACCGGGGGGTCCGGCGCGCCTCCTTCGAGGGCATCCACTCCACTTATGGCTCCTTCCGCAACTCCATCGGAGCCCTCTACTCGGGCTCGGTGAAGGGCGACATCTTCTACTCCCGGGCCCGTCGCCACCCCGACAGCCTGAGCGCGGCGCTCTTTTCGGACAACGTGCCGGCCACCGTCTACGACAACGTGGTGGACTCGGCCAACCGGTTTGCGCCCCTGATGCACCGCTGTGTGGAGCTGCGTCAACGCGTGCTGGGGCTGGATGAGCTGCACTATTACGACCTGAACGTCCCGATGAGCGAGGAGCCCGTCAGCGAGGTGTCCTTTGAGGATGCCTGTGAGATGGTGGCTGAGGCCCTGGAGCCTCTGGGTGAGGATTATGTCAGGACGCTCCGGCGCGGATTTGAGGAGCGCTGGCTTGACGTCTACGAGAACCAGGGCAAGCGCAAGGGCGCCTACTCCTGGGGTAGTTTTGGCACGCGCCCCTACGTGTTGCTGAATTATAACGGGACGCTGCGCGACGTCTTCACTCTGGCCCACGAGATGGGGCACTCGCTGCATTCTCACTACTCGCACGAACACCAGCCTCAGGTCTACGCCGATTACGCCATCCTTTTGGCAGAGGTGGCCTCCACCACTAACGAGGCGCTGCTCCTTGAGTACCTGCTGCGAAAGAGCCGGTCCGATGCGGAGAGAAAGTGGCTGTTGGCCTTCTCATATGACATGGTGCGCACGACGTTCTTCCGCCAGGCCATGTTCGCCGAGTTCGAGCGGCGCACTCACGCTCACGTGGAGGCTGACGGAGCCCTGACGCCGGAGTGGCTCTGTAATTTCTGGGGCGAGCTCAACGGAAAGTACTATGGGCCGGCCCTGGTCCTGGACGAGCCCCTCAAGATGGAGTGGGCGCGCATCCCGCACTTTTACAGCGCCTTTTACGTCTACAAGTATGTGACGGGCTTCACGGCCGCTGGCGCCTTCGCCTCGGCCATCCTGAGCGAGGGGGAGCCGGCCCGGGAGCGCTATCTGACCTTCCTCAGGAGCGGCTCTTGTGATTTCCCGCTCTCCATCCTGGAGCGTGCCGGCGTGGATCTGACCTCGCCCGAGCCCTTCGAGCGGACGATGGAGGTCTTCAAGCGCCGTCTGGACGAGTGGGGCGAGTGAGTACGGCGGAACGCCGACCTGACGGGCTGTCGTCTGAACTATGTGCCGGGCAGCCTTCTCCTGCTGGAGGCGCTGATCTCCGGACCTTGGGATCAGGGGTTTCTCGTCCTGGAGCCGGGGGAGACTCTGAGTTCGTGGGGTTTTTGTGAGGTTCGCTGAGGGGCTGGGACGGTTTTTTTATCTGCCTTACCCCTCTCTTTCCTTTCCGGCTTTTTTGGAGGCTGCGGCATCTGTGCTATGTGCTATACTTGAAAACGTTTAAGGCTGTGCCTTATCTTCAATATGATGCGCCTGTCGCCGGAGCAGAGGGGTTGGCGCTCTTGTTGTATTTTTGAGAGGATTTGACGCCTTGGAAAAAAACTTTGAATTTCAACGTTGGCGTAACAACCCTGAGATCGACTGGGTGATGGCCGAACTACTTGCGACGCGAAAGCGCCTTGACCGATATTCTGCTTCGACCAAGACAGAGGACAGGATCCAGGCCCGAAAGCATAGGCAGAGGCTGGCAGAGGGCTACTGGACTCTCCTGTTTGCGCTTCTCGACGCTCAGATGGCCTCCTTTCCCGAGGAGCTGTTCTTTGACGAGTCGGAGCGTCTTTTCATCGACTTTGGATATCTGGGAGAGACCCTGACGCCCAGAAACGCCGGGTTTGACCTTGATGCAGCCCTGAACTCCAGGGCTGTGGCCGGAGTTTTCCCTTATGTCTCCTTCTCCGACTACATCGCGGAGACCTGGGCGGCGATCACCGACCAATATCTGCCTGCGCCCTATGCTGGCGCCGACTTTGAGGGGAGGCTTCTGGAGCTGAAGGAGCAGCTCCGGGCGCTTGAGGCCCGGCGCGACTCCGAGCTGGTGGCTATCGCGGAGCGTGACCCCGGGGGCTCGCCCATTGAGGCCGAGAGGGCGGCTGAAGCCCTGGGACAGTACCTCATGAGCTTCTGTAAGGTCAGTCTCCGCACCAAGGAGTACCGGGAGGCCCCGGAGGACCTCAAGCAGACCATATCGCAGGAGCGCTTCCGTTACCTGGAGGCCGAAAAGAGGATAGGGCTTATCCTTCATAGTGCCCAAAAGGTTCCGGAGATTCCGGAGGACTTAGACCTGGATGACTCCGAAGCCATGGAGGAGCTGGAGGCTCCTCTGTCTGCCCTGGAGGCTGAGAGCTTTATGGCGCTCCACGAGGCCACCAAGACCCTGGGTAAGAAGCTTGTCTACGTCTATCAGGACGAGGAAAAGATCCTGCGTAACGCCAGACGCATCTCCGACGCCTGCAGCCAGTTCACGGAGCTGATGATGCGGCGGGAGCTGAAGAACGTGCTTATGAAGAAGAAGGAGTACCTTGCGGTCCCGGCCAAAACAGCCCGCTGCGAAACCTCGCTGCTCTGCCCCCAGAGCGATGCGCCTGTGCTCTACGACCAGGTGTCCCAGAATTTGGAGGCCTTGGCCGACAACGACATGAACATGTTCTCCGTCGCGCGGATTCGCATGTATGGGATTCCCCAGGCTATCTTTGTGCCCGGTCAGGGCTTTGGGACCTATGACTGGTTGGACCACACGCTCCTGTTGCCGGTCTTCCCCTTTGACTCTCTCGAAAAGTCCCTGCTCTATGCACTGGGGACCTTCCGCTGGGACAGCGACGAGGACCGGATCCTCAAGAATATCTACGAGAACCTCAAGGAGCACCGCAGGAAATCCATTCTGGACATGGCCTCGTCCTTTTACAAGGACTATTTTCTCTGGATGAGCAAGGAGAAGCAGGGATACCGTGTCCTGCCCCGCGAGACTCACAAAGCCTTCACCCAGATGTTTGCCCCTCGCGACGCGGACGCGTAAACGCGTAAAGCTGCTCTCAGGCCCCGGAGTTCGGGGCTTTTTTTGTGTCCGAACCTCAAGGGAGGATTGAATTGAGGCATGGAGGCATGAAGCTTTTGACCGGCGGGACGATCCTTTGGGAGAGGCGGCTGCTTGAGGGCCATTCTCTCCTCTTCTCCAGGCAGGTGCTTGGTTGTATCCCTGACGGTATGACAGAAGGGTTGGAGGCGGAGCACATCACGCTCAGGACGCCCTGCTTCGTCTCTCCCGGCTTTATCGACATCCACGTCAACGGTGCGGCGGGCGTCGACACTCTGGACGCGACGGACGCGGCTTTGGATGCCTTCAGTCTGGCGATGGCCCGCAACGGCACGACAGCTTTTTTGCCGACGGCCGTGACGTCCCCTGAGGAGCGTCTGAGCGCAGCTGCGGACGCGGTCCGACGCGCTCTCGGACGGCCTCTGCCCGGGGCCCGAGTTCTGGGGCTGCATCTGGAGGGCCCCTGGATCGACGTCGCTCACAAAGGGGCGCACCCTGAGCCCTTCATCCAGGAAACCCCCGACGTCGGCTGGGTTGAGAAAAACGCTGACGTCATCCGCTTCCTCACCTTTTCGCCATGCAAGGACCCCTCGCACACGTTTTTGCGTCGTCTCCTGGAGCTGGGGATCATCCCGTCCCTGGGGCATTCGGACGCCTCGTTTGAGGAGGCTATGGCGGCCATCGGAGCCGGGGCTCAGGCGATCACTCACCTCTTCAACGCTCAGACGGGCCTGCACCACCGCAGCCCCGGGATGCCTGGGGCCGCGGCTGCCTCCGATGTCGCCTGCGAACTGATAGCTGATGGGCATCACGTTCGGAGCGAGCTCTTTGAGCCGCTCTGTCGGCTTCTGGGGCCCGACCGTATTGTCCTGGTGACCGACTCCATCCGGGCCGCGTGTCTGCCGGACGGCACATACGAGTTTGCGGGCAGGACCGTGGTCCTGAAGGATGGGACTCCGCGCCTGCCAGACGGCACTTTGGCCGGCAGCGCCCTGAGGATGAACGAGGCGGTGCGGAACATGAGGGACGCGACGCACCGCCCTCTGCCGGAGGTCGTGGCGATGGCTTCAGGGAACGCGGCGCGCCTGTTGAAGCTGGAACGGAAGGGGACCCTCGCGCCGGGCTTTGACGCGGATATCGTCTGCCTCGACGAGGACCTGAACGTCCTTATGACCTTTGTGGAGGGAGAGCGGGTCTGGAACACGGAGGACGAATAGAGCAGGACTGCAGAGCAGTATAACCTAACTCAAACTTCGCATAAGCAGTTGTCCGGCAACTTTGGGGCCGTTTTTCTCCAAGGCCACGAATGCCGTGTCGTTCGTTTATGTCGAAGCGAAGCCCCCACGGCTTTGTCTTCGACTGATGCCTTAGCGCCATAGCATCTCGAAGATAGAATAACGAGCCTCCATTCCTCACAAGATCGAGAGAAGCGCGGGGCGCCTCTCTCTCGATATGCAAAATGTGCGAACCCTGCCCTGTCGCGGGTAGGTAGCGCCTTATGCGGGCTCGTCCTCCGGGGACAAGACCTTTGCCAGGTCCGGGTCAAAGGTCAGGGAGACCCGCTCGCCTTCGGCCCATACCTTCTTCACGTCGGGATTGTCTATCTGGACGAGGATATCGCCGAGCTCCGTACTCACCCAGGACTCGACGCTGCTGCCCAGGTAGACGTTGGTGGTCACGGTCCCGTCCTCAATGCCTGTGCCGGGCTTGCCCAGCAGGAGGGACTCCGGGCGGGCCATCACGACGGCGGACGCGCCCGGAGCCAGGCCGGAGGCCCAGCGCGGCAGCTCGAAGGTCTGTCCCTTCACCTCCACTGCGCACCGTTCGCCGATGGCCCGGACGGTGCAGGAGAAGAAGGCAGCCTTGCCCACAAAGCCCGCGACAAAGGGGTTGACCGGGTTGCGGTAAATTTCGCTGGGCGTCCCTATCTGGATGATGCGCCCGGACTGCATCACGATGATCCGGTCCGAGAGACTCATGGCCTCCACCCGGTCATGGGTCACGTACATGGCGGTGATGCCGAGCGATTTTTGCAGCCGCCGTATCTCCACCCGCATCTGCTCCCTCAGGAGTGCGTCGAGATTTGAGAGGGGTTCGTCCAGGAGCAGCACCGAGGGCTCCACGATGAGGGAGCGCGCCAGAGCTACGCGCTGCTGCTGCCCGCCGGAGAGTCGTGAGGGCGGGCGTTTCGCCAGATCCTTCAGCCCCACCATATCCAGGAAACGCAGCACCTTCTCCTCGACTTCCGCGTGAGGCAGCTTGCGCAGCTTCAGGCCGTAGGCCACGTTGTCAAAGACGTTCATGTGGGGGAACAGGCCGTAGCTCTGGAAGACCATGGCTGTGTCCCTCTTGTTGGCAGGGACCTGAGTCACGTCCGTGCCGCCGATGAGGATCCTGCCGGAGCTCGGTTGCTCAAAGCCCGAGAGCATCCGCAGTACCGTGGTCTTGCCGCACCCTGACGGACCCAGAAGCGTCACCAGCTCCCCGGGAAGCAGTTCAAAGGAGACGTTGTCAACGGCTGTGACCTTCTGACCGGATTGTGGGTCCTGAAAAATTTTGACGATGTTCTCTAACCGAACGGATTTTGAAACTTTTGATACCTTGTTGGGCGTGGACATGCCCGTGCACCTCCTGGATTGACGTCTGGCAGAATCCGAAAATGCGCCTCCGTTGCGCATCGACTTCCTCTCGTTTTTCCCCTTATTCTTTCGCTATGCCCCGTGAGTGATGCTCTTGGCCAGGTTCTCGTTCCGCCTCACCATCAGACGCATGAGCCCGAACACGCCGAACACGATGAAGATGAGCACGGTGGAGAGCACGCTGGCGAGCCCGAACCTCAGGTTCTCCGAGAAGTTGTAGATGAGGACCGTGAGGTGGTACCACCGGGCGGAGATGAGGAAGATGACGGCGCTGACCGCGGTCATGGAACGAACAAAGGTGTAGGAGAGGCTGGAGATGAAGGCGGGACGGATGAGCGGCAGCACGATGGTCCGGAATACCGTCGCAGAGTCCGCGCCCAGATCGGTGGCCGCCTCCTCAATGGCGGGGTCTATCTGGCGCAGCGAGGCGATACCCCCCTCAATGCCCACGGGGAGCTCCCGGACCACGTAGTTGATGACGATGATGGCGGCCGTGCCCACCAGGATCAGAGGGGGGCGGTTGAAGGCTAGGATGAAACTGATGCCCACCAGGGTGCCCGGAAGGGCGAAGGGCGTCATCAGGAGGGCCTCCAACAGGCGTTTGCCCGCAAATTTTTTGCGGACGATGAGCAGAGCGGCGATCATCGCCAGGAAACCGGCTATGGGCGTGGCGATGCCCGCCAGGGTAACGGTGTCGACCAGAGCGTCGCGGGCGCGGGACAGGGCCTCGCCGATGTTCTCCAGGCTGAAGGAGTAGTCGATGCCCCAGTTCTTGACAAAGCAGCCTGCGATGATGGTGCCGTAGAGCATCAGGAGAAGCAGTATGATGGCAGCAATCAGGGTGGTGAGGACGCGCCGCGCCGCGGGGGTGGTCAGCTCCGTGATGCGGCCCGAGGGCT
Organism: Fretibacterium sp.; assembly: GCA_012520235.1. Taxonomy (GTDB): domain Bacteria; phylum Synergistota; class Synergistia; order Synergistales; family Aminobacteriaceae; genus JAAYOR01. The sequence continues at coordinate 6,748 of JAAYOR010000162.1, read as the reverse complement.
TGCCCGTCACCGTCACAAAAGAACGCCTTGAGACCCAGAAACGCTGCACCAGAAACGCGGTGAGGGTGGGGAGCAGCAGCAGGATGGAGAGCGCTGCCCCGTGCCCCAGCCGGTTCATGCCCGTAACCTCAAGGTAGGACTCAAGGGAGAGCACGCGGAAGTTGCCCGACAGGATGAGCGGGTTGGCGAAGTCCGCCAGAGAGTTGGTGAAGACCAGGAGCCATGCGCTGAGGATCCCGGGGAGGGCCAGGGGCAGGGTGACGGACGAAAAGGTCTCCCAGCGGCTGGCTGAGAGGTTCAGGGCAGCCTCCTCGAAGGTGGAGTCGATGGCCTCCAAGACGCCGCTCAAGGTCAGGAAGGCGATGGGGAACATCCCCATGGTCTGCACGGCGACCAGCCCGGGAAGGCCGTAGATGGAGAAGTCGGAGACCCCCAGTGAGCTCAGAAAGCGGGTGATGAGGCCGTTGTTGCCAAATAGCAGGATGACGGACAGGGTGAGGGAGAAGGGGGGCGAGATCACCGGCAGGGTGCCCATCGTGGCGATGAAGGTCTTGAAGCGGACGTTGGTCCGTGAACAGACGAAGGCGAAGAGGAACCCCACTGCGGTGGAGGTGGTGGCGGTCCAGAAGCCCAGGGTCAGGCTGCCGAAGAGGGCCTCGCGGTAGTTGCGGGAGCTGAGGATGGAGCGCCATATCTCAAGAGAAAACCGCCCTTCCTGCACAAAAGAGAGGCGCAGCGCCTCGAAGAGGGGATAGGCTACAAAGGTAAGGGTCATGAGGAAGAGGCCCACGATGGCGAAGCCGGTGATGGGGTCCCGGCTGAACAGGATCTGCCACAGCACCAGGGTGAAGAGCAGCAACGCGACGGCAGAGAGGACGTGAAGCAGCTGGAGGAACGAGCGCTCCCCGGCCTGGTCAAAGAGCAGGAGCAGCGCGCCTCCTTCCCCGGAGGTGAGGACCGGGGCGAAGACGAGCGAGCCGGACACCTTTCCGGCAGTCCATTCGCCCTTTGCCCGATAGACCTCCTCATAAGCGACGTTATCAAAGCCCCGGGCGAACTCGGATTCGGCGTAGCTTCGGTCACAGAGCGCAAGGAGCGCCTCATCGCCCGTTGCGCGTATTGGCTCGCCGGGGGCGGGCAGAGATGGGACGAAGGCTATGAGGTACGCGCTCCTCTGAGGTCCGGTCCGAGTCAGCCAGGCTTCGACGTCGTCCTCAGGGAAAGAGGTTGTGACGGCAGCCACGGTCTGAAGCTGGCGGTCCTCGGCCAGAGAGAGGAACGCGCCGCGGATGTTGCTGAAGACCCAATACCCCAGCAGCAGTACAAAGACTAGTGACAGGATGAAGCCAGTCACTCGTTTTCTGGTAAACACACAGCAACCTCCTTGTCTTCAGGAAAGCAATCATTCAACTGCGTTTCCTCAGGCAGTGGTCTCTCAGTGCTTAAGGGCGTGTTATAAAGACAAAAGCCCGGGGACAAGCGCCCGGGCTTTTGCAAGATAAGGGTTATTTGCTGTACTCGCTGGTTATCTCCTTGTTCCAGCGGTCGACCAGGCGCTCCTTGTTGGAGGCGTCCCAGCGGTCGTCCTGATCCACCAGCTTCATCTCGGCCAGAGCAAAGCCCGTCTCCGTGGGCCTGGCCAGGCTGGAGAGAGGGATGACGTACCACTTGGCGATGATGTCCATGGCTTTGCCGCCCAAGACCCAGTCGTAGAGCTTTTTAGCGTTGAGCGCGTCCGGCCCGCCCTTGACCAGGGACATGGAGGCGGTCTCAAAGCCCGTGCCGTCCGAGGGGACGGCGATCTCAAGGGGCGCGCCCTCGTTGCGGAGCTTCACCTGATCGTGCAGGTAGCCGATGGCGATGGGGATCTCGCCGATGGCGCAGCTCTTGCCGGGCGCGGAGCCGGAGCGGGTGTACTGCTCCACGGAGTTGTTCAGTTTTTTGAGGTAGTCGAAGGCCTTGTCCTCGTCGCCGTCAAAGACGCGGATGACGGTTGTCACCACATTATATGCTGTCCCGGAGGTGCTGGGGTGCGCCACTCGAACCTTGCGCTCATACTCGGGCTTCACCAGGTCGGCCCAGGAACGGGGCATCTCCAGCTTCAGCTCCTCCGCCCGCTTCGTGTTCATGCAGAAGGCGATGGGACCGATGTAGAGGCCCGTCCAGTAGTTCTCAGGGTCGCGATATTTTTCAGGGATGTTGTCGGCCATGCGGGACCTGTAAGGGGTCGTCAGGCCCTTCAGCTGGGCCTCGATGTGCTGGGTGCCCACGCCTCCGACCCAGATGGAGGCCTGGGGGTTGGCCTGCTCTGCCTCCAGGCGTGCCACTGCCTCGCCGCCGGAGAGGCGTACCCACTCCACCTTGATTCCCGTCTCCTTCTCGAACTCGTCAAAGAGGGCCTTGGCCAGGGGTTCCTCCATCGTGGTGTAGGCCTTGACCACCTCGGCGGCACTCGCTCCGGCGACAAAAAGCTGGAGGACGAAGAGGGACAGCGCAAATATTTTGGTGATTTTGCTTATCACATAAAAAACCTCCCTTGTTTTTTAATGCGGTCCAGCGAGTGCAGAGTCTGCCAGCCCACATTTTCCACCCTCTCATTCTAACATCTCATGAGCATCTCCTGACCTAGCTCCCTGAGTATCCTCTGTCAACATAATTTGAACGCTAAAACCTGCAGGGGCAGCGTTTAGGAGGATAAGAGGCCCCGAGCCCTTATGGGAGCGCAAAACGACGTGGGTTTGGGGCGCAGCTCCATGTTAAAATCTAATTTAATCAAAACTAAATCCAGGAAAATCTGAGAAAGCGCTGGAGGGGCTTGTGAATTCTGCAGTTCTGAAAAAACTTTGGTGTTGGAGTAAGAGGGAGGCCGCGCTGTGGGGCCTGCTGGCCGTTGTCTTGGGGAACGGAGGTGCGGAGATGGGGAATGCCGGAACCAGGGGCGGTTTGCCGCCAAACCCCAACGCAGGGGTGGAGTTTGACCCGGCTGCCTTGAGAGAGGTGGTCCTGGCCGGGGGGTGTTTCTGGGGCGTCCAGGCTTTCCTGGACCGGGTCCCCGGAGTGGCTTTTACCGAGGTGGGTTATGCGAACGGGGACACGGAGGACCCGACGTACCGGGACGTCTGCCGGGGGGACACCGGCCACGCGGAGGCGGTGCGGGTGCGGTACGACCCGGCGCGGCTGTCTCTGGAGAAGCTGCTTTTCGCCTACTTCTCCATCATCGACCCGGTGAGCGTGAACCGTCAGGGCGGTGATTTTGGAGATCAGTACCGCACGGGCGTCTACCTCTCAGGGCCTCATGAGGCGGAGGACAGAAGGACGGCTCAGGGCGTCTTCGAGGCGGTGGCCCGGAGGCACGATCGGCCTCTGGCCGTCGAGTTACAGCCCCTGACCTGTTTTTATCCGGCCGAGGATTACCACCAGAAGTATCTGGAAAAGAACAAGGACGGGTACTGCCACGTAAACTTTGAGCGCCTGAAGGACATCCCCGCCGGCGCCGGGACGACGCGATGGCCTCGTCCGTCGGACGAGGAACTGAGACTTCGCCTGACCGACGTTCAATATCGGGTGACCCAGGAGAGCGCCACGGAAGCCCCTTTCTCCAGCCCTCTGGACTCCCACTTTGAGAAGGGGCTTTATGTGGATGTCGTGACGGGCGAGCCGCTGTTCCTCTCCACAGATAAGTTTGACGCCGGGTGTGGGTGGCCCGCCTTCTCCCGTCCCCTGAACCCGGACTCGGTAAAAGAGTTCATGGACGTCAGCCACGGCATGGTACGCACGGAGGTGCGAAGCCGGGCGGGTGACAGCCACCTGGGACACGTCTTTGATGACGGGCCGCGTGAGCGCGGGGGGCTGCGCTACTGCATCAACGGGGCAGCCCTGCGCTTCATCCCCTTTGAGCGGCTGGATGAGGAAGGATACGGCGACTACAAGGAGCGGTTTTAAGGGACCGCTGAAATCAACTTTTCCCTCTCCTCCGGGGGTCATAGGTGTGGGGGGCCTGCTCTGCCCATCTGTTTGAGTTTGCGAAAGGAGTTACTGCAAAAATGAAAAAATCTGTCTTGTGGGCTCTCTGTATCTGCCTGATGCTCTCGGGGGCGACTTGGGCTGACACGATTGAGCCGGACCCTGAGCTGCACGATCTGATGGGCGGCCTGTCCGCACTCTCCGCTGTGGCGGCGCTGAAGGCCTCCGACCCTCTCAAGGATTCGTTCCTCCCCGGGGGCCTGGATTGGGCATGGGCAAAAGTCTCCGTCGAAGATCGCGAGGGTGACCGGTGGGTTGGTCTGGAGGTTCCCGCCTCTCAGGAGGTCCGGCGCTTTCTGAGGCTGAACTCCCCGAGGCTGGACGTCTTTGAGGAGGACGGGAGGACGCCCTGGCTGAGCGGTCCCCGGGTCTGGATGAAGGCTGGGGGGGAGGAGGGTGTCGTGAGGGTTGGGGCCGGGGACAGGCTATTCTTCGGCACGTCCGGCACAGACTGGCTCTGGCGCTCCCCGCTCCAGCCGACCGAATCCGTCCGCAGGGCGCTTCTTAAGGGCAGGGATGCGGCGCCGGACCCCGCTCTGGAGGTCGTCCCCATTCAGAAGGAGGCGGAGACTTTCAAGGCCTCGCCCGTGGGATTGCCGGCGGACATCACGGTGAGCGGGGACGAGGACAACAGTATGGAGGTGGGCGGCCTCAAGGTCAACCCCATCCCCCGCATGAGGAATGACTGACCTGTCCGCTGCCCTAAACCGCAGATAAATTCTTGATGCTGCTGATGTTTTTTGGAATGGAAAAACGCACAAACGGCAAACCGCCAATCTGGGCAATATAACTCCTGCGTCAAAATAAAGCGTATGCGCAAGGGGAGACGGCAGGAAAAAGGCAAGCTCGACAGTTAAAATTCAAATGGTCGGTTTTATTTTCTTCCCAGATGCTTTATGATTGTGACAAGGGATATTCACCTGAGTCCTGCTCTTTTTTTAAAAAAAAAGAGCGGTATGTGCTGTCTTCAACTCAACTATGAAAGGGGTTTTTTGAATGAAGCGCTTCGGATTTTTTCTGGTTTTGTCGGCGTTGGCGCTGTGCCTGACCCTCTCGCCTGCCGAGGCGAAGTACATGCTTGTGGGCAACGACGAAAAAATGGCCTGGGACGAAGAAGGCAAGACCTACAACCTGCCCTCCGGCAAGGACACGGTTCAGATTTTCGACATCTCCGAGGGCGGAACGGAGCCCAAACTGGTCGTCACCCTGGAGCTCATGAATTCCGTCTCCGGTCCCCCCACCAACATGCAGATCACCAAGGACGAAAAGCTGGCGCTCATCGCCAACTCCATGGATTGGGAGCAAAAAGACGGCAAATGGACCGCCGTCCCGGGCAAAAAAATTTACGTCATCGACATGGAAGCCAACCCGCCCAAACTGCTGACCACCGTGGAGAGCGGCGGGCTTCAGCCTTCGGGGCTTGCCATCAACCGCGCTGGGACCCTCGCATTGGTGGCGAACCGAAAGGACAACTCCGTGTCCGTCTTCTCAATCAAGGATAAGGTCGTGACCCTCGTCGACACCGTGCCGATGGAGGAACAGGTCTCGGGCGTCGCCATCACCCCCGATGGGACCAGAGCCTGGGTGGTGAAGAACCTCTCCCACAAGCTCGCGCTTCTCAACATCGACGGGGAAAAGGTCACCCCCGCGAAGTTTGAAATTCCCGTCATGTGGCCCTATAACGTTGACATTGCCCCTAACGGCGAATTGGCCTTTGGCCCCGGCATGGGCGGCCCCGGCGCTTCTTCCGGCCACGTCGACACCGTCTCGGTTATTGACATGACCCAGAACCCGCCGCGCGTCATCGACCGCGTGGCGGCAGGCGACGGCCCCGAGGGATTTGCCGTTTCTCCCACCGGAGAATATGTGGCGGCGGTGAACATCCGGGGCAGCAACGTGGCAACGGACTCTTGGTTCTACAACAAAAATGGAACCGTTTCCCTGCTGAAGGTCGACGGCAAAAAAGTGACCAAGGTCAACGAGGTCGAGGTCGGGGCGCTTCCCGAGGGCGTCGTGTGGAGCCCGGACGGCAAGTGGCTCTACGTCGGCAACTTCACGGATAAAAACATGTCCGTCCTGAAAATTGAGGACGGAAAGCTCGTGGACTCCGGGGTGAAGGTGCCTTTGGCCGGTTCTCCGGCTTCAATGCGCGGCCCCGTGAACTGAGGGGGCAAAGGAGATGAAATTTTCCGAGAAGTGAGATGACGTGTGTCTATGACCTTTGCCCTTAAATACAGCTCTTTTCCCCTTGACTTTTTCCTGAAAGGGCGACAACGTCGTGCGTGCGTGCGTGCGTGCGTGCGTGCGTGCGTGCGTGCGTGCGTCTTTTGTACTCATCCGTTCCTGAATGACGAAAAGCTGAGGTCGGTTTTTCCATTTCCCTATAGAAAAAACGTCCGCCCGTCTCGCGCTTTGTGCGCGGAGCGGGCGGTTTTTGTGTGTCAGGACCAGAATGAAGGGAGTGATTGTGATGCGGCTAAGGATGAAGGCGGGCTCCCTGTTATAGGAGGCCATTTCGCCTGGTAGCCCCTGGCAGACTCAGCCCGGCACTTTGGCTTTGGAGTTTGCCCGCGTTTTTTCTGAACCGCACCGTTAGCAAAGCAGGAGGGTTTTTATGTCTATCAAGAGAAAGCTGATGCTGGTGGCGCTTATCGTGTCGCTGGCGATTTTGGGAATGACGGGTATCACCTATTACAGAGGGACCGCTGTTTTAAGCGACATTCTG
>JAAYOR010000161.1 GCA_012520235.1 Fretibacterium sp. | reverse complement strand
CCGCAACTACTTCGTCGACCCCAGCTCAGGCATCGTCGTCCTAGGCATGCCCCGTATCCCCTACCAGAAGGAAAACGACGAAAAATCTATGGACTCCTTCTCCTGGACCACTTTCAGTTGAGCACATGAGTTTTTGTCTTTAACCTCTCCTTATTCTGCTCAAAAGCCGCCGGCATGTTTGTGCGCCGGCGGCTTTTTTAAAAGAGGCCATAAAAAAGGGGTTGCGCTTGCGCGCAACCCCCATCTGCGGATACAAGGAGCAATCAGGAAAAATGCTCTTTAAAGGCCTCTGCAAAAGGATTGTATTGTGGGACCTCATCAAGAGTAACACGCTGCTGCGTCTCTTCAGGATGATGTTCTTCGTGCCTTTTTCCCTCCTCAGGGCGTCTCTCTTTCTGAGCCCCTATCTCAAGCTCTTTGATGGAAAGACGCATTCTCCTCTGTTGAGGACTGACCTCTATGACGCGGGCAAGCACTTCCTGTTTCTCCTGGAGAACATCACCGGGCTTTTCCACCCGTCTCGTGCTGAGCTGTGAGATGTGAATCAATCCCTCGACTCCCTCTTCCACCTCAACAAACGCACCAAAGTCCGCGAGGCGCACAACTTTCACCATGATATCCGTGCCCTTGGCATAGCGCTGATCGATGTCTTTCCAGGGATCGTTGAGTTGCTTGTAGCCCAAGCTAATTCGGCGTTTTTCAGAATCCACATCTAAAACCAGCACCTGGATCTCTTGCCCTTTACGGAAAACCTCCCGCGGGTGGCGGATACGGGCCCAGCTGATGTCCCCTATATGGACAAGACCCTCAATGCCCGGCTCCAGTTCCACAAAGGCGCCAAAGTCAGTCAAGTTGGTCACGGGACCTGTGATGACGTCATCCTTATGAATACGCTCGGAGACCGTCAACCAGGGATTCCCCTCAACTTGCTTGATGCTGAGAGAGATCCGGTTTGCTTCCTGATCAATGCCAATGACCCTGACCGTCACTTTATCGCCTTTTTTATAGGTTTCACGCATACGGGGGTTGCGTTTCCATGAGATCTCGCTCACGTGCACCAGTCCATCAAGGGCGCCAACATTGACAAAGATGCCAAAATCCGTCAAGCTGCTGACCTCTCCCTCAATGACATCCCCTTCATGCACCTCTTCGTAGAACTTGGCGCGTTGCTCCGCCGCCTCTTTTTCTACAAGAGGCCTCCTGGAAAAGACGATGCGATGTTTACGGCGATCTTTTTCCAGCCATTTTACCTCAAAGACCTGATCCACAAACTGCCCCACGTTAACCCCTCTGCCATCAGCAGAAAGGAGAGACATGGGGACAAAACCCTCCAAACCGCAGCATTCCACCATGAGGCCGCCTTTGACCTTTCTGAGGCCTCTCACTTGAACGATTTCGCTCTCAGCAATCTTATCTTCAAATTCAGTCCAGCGGCGATCGAACTCGCATCGCCACCGACTCAGATGCAACTGAGCCTCTTCGCCCTCCCTGATGTTGACAACCTGGACTTCAATGGTGTCATTTATCTGAGGTTTCTCCTCATCCCCCACCAAGATACGGTGTGTCCATTCCTTGATGGGAAGAAATCCTTCACACTTATATCCGACGTCTACCAGCCAACCGTTATCTCTCTCCTCGATGACCGTGCCCGTACGGATCTCACCCTTGCGGAGCCCGGAGATATCTCCAAGCTGCGCCATCATGCTCTCCATCGTCTCGCCAGTTTCCTGATGCCCATTCTGCTCCATCATTTCAGTTTCCGTTATCTGATCCATGCCAATAGCCCCCTTGACTGCCTACATTCTCGCTATTTTATTACATACTTCCATGATAAGCCACTCGGGCGTACTTGCCCCAGCAGCGATACCAATCTTTGTTCGTCCAGCAAACCAACCTTCCTGCAGCTCTGAGGGAGTCTCAATCCAAAGGACATCCAGCCCGTTCTCCTCAGCTATATCGCTCAGCTTTCCCGTATTGGCGCTCTGACGTCCTCCAATGAGAACCATTCCATCGACCTTGCCCGCAAGACGGCGCACCGCTTCCTGCCGGTCTACGGTCGCCCGACATATTGTGTTGCAGACGTGAAGCTCCGTGGCTCTCAAGACAAGGACTGCCGCCACTGAAGCCAAAAGCTCCTCCTGCTGAGTAGTCTGAGATATCAAAGCCATTTGTGGCTTTTTAGCCAGTTTTTGAGCGTCCTCCACATCTGCCACAACATCTGAGGCGCCTTCAATGTAGCCCATGATCGAACGAATCTCCGGATGCTCTCGATCACCGAGGAGGACCACATGATAGCCAGCTTCGGAAAGAGAATTTGCCAGGTTCTGAGCTCGTTTGACAAAAGGACACGTCATATCAACAATCTGAACGTTCTTATCTTTCAATTCTTTTAAAACCGTGCGCGATTCACCGTGAGCGCGAACCAGAACAAGGGCACCATTGGGAATCTCCGCAGCAGAAGAAGCCACGCAGAGCCCCATTGCAGTCAAGCGCTCAACCTCTTGGGGGTTATGAATGGGCATTCCAATCGTCCACACAGCTTTCCCATCCTCTGTGGTTTTCAAGGCTTCAAGGATGGCAGCAACAGCTCTTTTGACCCCGAAACAAAAACCCGCCGGCTCTGCCCTCACGATCTCCTTCAAAACAACCCCGCCTTTTTAAAGCAAAATAAACAGAGCACATCCATAGACAATGAAGTGCCCAGCCTTCTCTGCAGGGGAATCCTATTTATTTTACCCTGATTTTGTAAGATTTAAAACCGCTTTCTTAAAATTCAGGGGGACAAAAATTCAACTCATTTCATCAAAAACTCTAGACTCCATCTAAGTGCCGCGAGGCTGTGTCGTAAATTTTACGCCTCAAAAAACTCATGGACAAAACAGAGCTATCATACCACAAAGCGGGCTTAAATTTAAGAAACCATGTCATCTGTCTGCGACAAAATGCCCTCGTCCTGCTTATATCTCTCTCCAGTGCCTCTTCAAGAGTCTTCTCTCCTCGATACCACAAGGAGAGTTCTTTATAGCCAAAACCTTGCATCGATGGGAATCGCTCGTCAAAGCCGTTTTCTATCAGCCACGCGACCTCCTCAGGATACCCTGAGGCAAATTGTCGAGACGCTCTATTCGCTATCCTCACGGAGAGCTCTATCCGCGGTCGAGTCAAGCCAATATACAAGACATTCAGGCCTGAATCCGCCTTTGCTCCTTCTTTATAAAGCCTTGAGGGTGGAATGCCACTTGCCTCCCAGATCTCAAGGGCTCTGGAAACACGCCTCACATCGTTCGGGTGCAGCCGATGTGCCGACTCCGCATCTACTTCCGCCAGTTTCCGGTGCAAGCTCTCCGCTCCCTCTTGCTTTGCCATCTCTTCATAGCGGCGGCGCGCTTCCGCATCGCGGGGCAGAGAGACGTTCATTGAGGCGTGAAAAAGTGCATGATAATAAAAGGGAGTGCCTCCAACAAAAAGGACCCTACGTCCTCGTGCTCTGATGCGTTCGACAGCCTCAAGCGCCAAATTCGCGAAAGAAGCCACCGTAAAAACCTCATCCGGGTCAACAACATCAATGCTGTGGTGCAGTACTTCACGTCTTGCAGCATGAGAAATTTTATCCGTACCAATGTCCATGTAGCGATAAACCTGGCGGGAATCAACAGAGATTATCTCAGCGTTCAGACGACGTGCCAGCTCCAAACTCAGAGCCGTCTTGCCGACTGCCGTAGGACCGATAATTGCCGCGACAGGGAGGGGCTTGGTAACAGATTGCCTCTCCTCTGCTGTCATGACGAGAGCCTTTTTATATCTTCATCCTTCACGTTCATTGCCTCCAGAGCTAGATTGAAATTTTAGTATTCCCTGTAAAGTATACAATGAAAGCGGTGCGGGGTATAGAGTTTCCTCTTTCCCCGCACCGCTTTTGTAGGTCTTACTGTTTTCTGGCAGCTACTTACTCTCCCATGTGTACCCCACATAGTACCATCAGCGCTATCTGGCTTAACT
>JAAYOR010000160.1 GCA_012520235.1 Fretibacterium sp. | reverse complement strand
TACTGCTTTACCTTCCTGAGCCTGGAGGTCGCCGGATCCAGAGAGTTGACATCGGGAATATCGTCCCTCAGGACGTTGAAAAAGCGCAGGATCCCGCCCGACTCAGCCAGATACGTGACCTTTGCGGTCTCAAGTTTGTAGAGAGAGTTGCGGTAAGCTCTTTTGGCCTGATAGTGCTCATTCTGAGCGTCCAGAAGGTCCAAAAGGCTTCTGCGCCCCACCTCAAACTGCTGGCGATAAGCCTTTTCCATGGCCTCGGAGGAGTCCTGATGCTGTTTGAGATGCACCAGCTGCAGCTCGGTCGCGTGGAACTCGTTGTAGGCAATGAGGAGGGACTGACGGATGTCCTGCTCCGTCTTCTTGAAAACCTCCTCAGACTGTTTGTATATCTCCTCAAAACGTTCCAGCGTGGCCCTCTCAGTGCCGCCGTCGTAGAGATTGTAGCGCATAGCCAGCTCCACAAAAGCCCTGTCGCGACGGCCGCGGTCCTGCTCGTTGTCGGTAAGGTTGTAGCCCGCTCTCAGGTCCAGGCGAGGCTTCAGACTGCCCTCCTGCTCCCTGACGGAGTAACGGGCCGCGGCAACGTTCTCACGAGCCGCAAGCCAGCGCGAATTGGAGGCAAGGTAACCGACGATGATCTCCTCCTCCTCCTTGATCGGAGTGTAGTCTAACGGCTCAAATTCCATGAGCTCGTCGGGGTTCACGCCTACAGTACGGTAATATTGCGTGTTAGCGTCGTGCAGGTTGCTCTCCTCCGTCAGGAAATTGACCTCAGCCAAAGCCAGGCGCCCCTGCACAACCTCCCTGTCGATGGCGCTGTCCAGCCCGGCCGAGGCCCGCTCCTCAACGAGCTTCGCTATTTCGCCGTGGCGCTCCAGGTTCTCGCGCGCAAGCTTCAGCATCTCCCGGTAACGGGCCACGTCCACATGGCTCCGGAAGGCCAGCAGGGCCACCTTGTCCATGGCGCCATGGAGGTCGTAGTACTTTGAGATGCGGGTATGGCCCATCTTGCGGACCTTGTTCCTGGTCTGCTCACCGTCATAGATCATCTGGTTCAACAACAGGTATACTCCTTTTCGGAAGTAGGAGCCGCGATCCTGAGCGCTATAGCCCGAGCCACTCAGGTCCTCCCAGCCCACGGAGGCCGATATGTCTATCCTGGGCTGATAGGCGCCCTCAGCCGCTTCCTGCTCCTTCCCCGAGGCATAGAAGGCATGGATCATCGACTGGACGTCCGCATGGGTCAGGACCGCCTGCTGCACGCTCTCGTGCGGGGTCTTGGCAGAGGCAGGCAAGACGCATCCTAAAAGGATGGTGAAAACTACTACACACAAAAAAACTCTTTTCAGTATCTTCAAGAGGATCCCTCCGTGCTCTGTTTAAATTTAGGAATGCCCCACGCCATAAGACGCAGAACAGCACATGCTCAATTAAAAAACTTAAAAGACCGAGGGGAAAGCAATAAGCACTACCCCCCCCCTGAGACTTAAGACTCACTCCAAGCGCGACATTCTACTCATTATACCCCGAGTCCCTCGTAAAAGGAAGCCCCCTCTGCAATCTCAAATGTTACATTTAGGTTAACAACCCAGCAAGGAATAGCCAGAAAGGATGGGCATAAAAACTTTATGGTCTTATATTTTATATCATATAATGGAGGAGATCATGAAGGGGCCACCCGACCCCTGAACATCACTAAAACCAGAACAGGAGGTTCCGATATCATGTCCAAACTGCCCAAACTAAAACTCTGCGAGGGGGCCCTCAAAAAATGGAAGGGCGACGCCCTGGTCCTGCTCCTGCGCGAGGAGGACTGCACCGACAGCATCCCCTTTGCCGGCCCCTACGAGGAAACGGTCAAGGAGATGGTGCGCCGCAAGGATTTCACAGGAAAAAAAGGTTCCATGCTCCGCATCCCGCTTTTAGAAGGGGACGCGAAAAATCTTTATCTGGTCGGTCTGGGAAAAACTGAGGAGGGCTCCGCTGTCCTTGTGCGCGACACGGTAGCGCAGACGCTGCGCGCTCTGGGGCGTCACAACTGCGAGTCCGCGCTGCTCCTGCCCGAAGGGCTGGAGAGGTTCTGGGAAAACGAAGAGAAGGACAAAAACTCCGTCCCCGCCTCCGAGCTCCTGGCTGAGGCGGCAGAGCTTGCCGGGTATTCGTTTGACGCTTACAAGAAGAAAAAAGCGCCCGATGAGGAGAAGGAGGAAGAAAAAAAGTCCGCCCTCAAGGAGCTGTCCGCCCCGGAGCTCAAGGAAAAGGCTGTCGAGAGGGGACGCGTCTACGCCTCCGCTCAACGTTACGCCCGCGACCTCGCCAACGAGCCGGGCAACGTCATCAACCCCTCCGAGCTGGCCGAACGGGCCCTGGCCCTTGCGGAGAGCTGCAAGGAAGCCGGACTGAACTGCGTCGTCTGGGATGAAAAGCGCTTGAAAGAAGAGCGCATGGGAGCGCTCCTGGCCGTGGGCAGCGGCTCGCACAACCCGCCTCGCTTCATCCACATGAGCTACAAGCCCCAAAAGGCGCGCAAAAAAATCGTGCTTGTGGGCAAGGGCATCACGTTTGACAGCGGTGGGCTTAACATCAAACCTGACAACTACATGGCCACTATGAAAGGCGATAAATCCGGGGCCTGCAACGTCCTGGGCATCATGAAGGGGGCGGTCGAGCTGGGGCTGAAGCTGGAGCTCCACGGCCTGATAGCCGCAGCGGAGAACATGCCCTCCGGGACAGCCTACCGCCCGGACGATATCGTCCGCGCCCGCAACGGAAAGACCATCGAGATAACCAACACGGACGCTGAGGGGCGGGTCATCCTGGCCGACGCTCTCTCCCTGGCCAGCGAGCTGAAGCCCGATGCCATCATCGACATGGCCACTCTGACAGGGGCCTGCGTCGTGGCGCTTGGCAAGGGGACCGCAGGACTTTTCACCCGGGACGACGACCTGGCGGAAGAGCTCCTGGCCTCCGCCCGGCGCCGGGGCGAACGTCTCTGGCGCCTCCCGGCTGAAGACGAAGTGATCGCCGAGGGGCTGAAATCGAACGTCGCAGACCTCGTCAACTCCGGGGGTCGTTACGGCGGCGCCACGTTTGGCGCACTTTTCCTGGCTGAGTTTGTGGAGAAGGACATCCCCTGGGCCCACCTGGACATCGCCGGGGTCGATTTCTGCGACAAAGAGCGAGGCGTCTACTCCAAAGGGGCCACTGCCTTCGGGGTCCGGACCTGCCTGGACTACCTCTGCCGCCTGTCCGAGGAGTGAGAAATTACAAATACAAAGAATCCGAGGGACGCTGGGCCGTGAGGTTGATATAATGATATCAATCAGGGGGCGATCGGCATGGACAAGACGGAACCACAGATGATGCAGGTTCCGGAGGGGATGAAGCGCACGATAAAGGCCAGCGTCTTCTCCGACCTGTTCAGTCAAAAAAAGTACCTGTTACAGCTCTATCAGACGCTGCACCCAGAGGACACGACGACCACGGAGGACGACCTGAAGGACATCACCATTGAGAACATTCTGGTGGACGACCTCTATAACGATTTAGGCTTTATGGTGTCAGACCAGCTGATGATCCTCCTGGAGGCCCAGAGCACCTGGACGGAGAACATCCTTGTCCGCGCCATGCTCTACATGTCTCAGACCTGGCGGAGGTATTTTATCGATTCGATGAAGAACCTTTATGCCAATAGCCGCGTCAACCTGCCCAAGCCGGAGATCTACGTTATCTATACGGGTGACCGAAAGGATTGCCCCAGCGAGCTCTCGTTGTCAAAGGTGTTCTTTGGGGGTAAGGAATGTGCTGTTGAGGTGCGGGCCAAAATTATCTATGGCGAGGGTGAGGGAAACATCATCACCCAGTATGTGACATTCTGCAAGGTGCTCAAAGAGCAGGTGAAGCTCCGCGGGAAGACGAGGAAGGCCCTTAGCGAGACGATACGCATCTGCAAAGAACGGGACGTGCTGAGGGAATATCTGGAGGAGAGGGAGGTGGAAGTGATGGACATCATGACGATGCTGTTTGACCAGGAGACAGTGACAAATACCTATATCAACGACGTGCTCAGGCAAGGCAGAGCCGAGGGCGAAGCCAAGGGCCTTGCCAAAGGCAGAGCCGAGGGCGAGGCAAGGGGCAATATTCAGGGAGCTGTGGGGATGTGCCGTGATTTTGGCGCTTCTCGGGACGAGACGGTGGCAAGGGTAGCTAGGATGTTCAACCTCTCGGAGGCCGACGCCCAAATTGAGGTTGACCGCTACTGGCCCGTATAAGCGAACGGCGCAGCATCCGAGGCCTACGGCCCAAAAGGGCTGGTCGCTTACTCGTCGAGTACTAAATAAAAAGCGGTGCGGGGTATAGAGTTTCCTCTTTCCCCGCACCGCTTTTGTAGGTCTTACTGTTTTCTGGCAGCTACTTACTCTCCCATGTGTACCCCACATAGTACCATCAGCGCTATCTGGCTTAACT
>JAAYOR010000159.1 GCA_012520235.1 Fretibacterium sp. | reverse complement strand
TGGTGGCGCGTCCGGAGGGGCTGCTTGGAAATCGGGAGATATGGACGTTTCTGCCCGGCAATAAGAGGAGGGGATGAAGATGAGCGAGCAACAGCTTGAAAAAAAGCGAGTCCTCCTCGAACTGGAGCACATCAACATGCACTTTGGCGGAGTTCATGCCGTTCGGGATATGAGCTTTTGCATCATCGACGATGAGCTGGCCGGGATCATCGGCCCCAATGGAGCGGGTAAGACGACGATATTCAACATGATATCGAGCGTCTACAATCCGACGTCGGGGAGCATCTGGTTCCGGGATCAGGACATCACGCCCCTCAGGGCTTATCAGGTAAACCGTCTGGGGATTGCGCGGACGTTTCAAAATCTGCGTCTTTTCGGCCGTTCTTCAGTTCTGGAGAACGTGATGACGGCGGCTCAAAATCGTTTCCGCTATTCCTTCCGTGAGAACCTGAGAGGGCATCTGTCTCCTGCCTATCGACCGGACCCGGATTATCACTACAGCATTTTCGAGTCCATGTTCCACATCGGGCGCTGGAACAGGGTTGAAAAAAGCATCAAAGCTAAGAGCATGGAGCTTTTGGACCGTGTGGGGCTTGCGGATAGGGCTCAGCAGGCGGCCGGCACCCTTCCTTACGGGATGCAGAGACGTCTTGAAATTGCCAGAGCCCTGGCTTTGGACCCCAAGCTTCTGCTGCTGGACGAGCCGGCAGCCGGCATGAACCCTGAGGAGGTTTTTGCCCTGAACGACCTCATCACGGGGATACACCGCGATTTTCGTCTGACTACGCTGGTCATTGAACACCACATGGACGTGATCATGAAGATCTGCCCTCATATCATCTGCATGCACTTCGGGGCGAAGATCGCCGAAGGGACACCTGAGGAAATTCAGAGTAATCCCGAGGTCCTCAAAGCCTACCTGGGAGACGAGAGTGAGGAGGCGATCTGATGGGAAACGTTTTGCTGGAGGCCCGTGAGCTTTGCGTCAGTTACGGGGCTATTAAGGCCCTTCAGGGATTTTCCATGGTCTTAAAGGAGAAGGAGATCGTCTCGGTCATCGGTTCGAATGGCGCAGGCAAATCCACTTTCATGAATGCTCTGATGGGCATGGTCAGGCGTGACAGTGGTTCCGTTCTGTTGGATGGGAAGGTTCTGCCCGAGAAGAGCTTTCAGGTGGTGAGGAGCGGTTTGGCCCTGGTGCCGGAAGGACGCAGGATATTTGGTCCCCTGACGGTTCAGGAAAACCTGGAAATAGGAGCTTTTTCTCGTTCTTCACAAAGCGGCAAGGACGAGGACCTCGAGTGGATATTCACCCTATTCCCTCGCCTGAAGGAACGCCTTCATCAATACGCCGGTACCTTATCAGGTGGAGAACAGCAGATGCTGGCGATCGCGCGGGCCCTGATGGCGCGTCCTCGTGTCTTGCTGCTCGACGAGCCCTCCCTGGGGCTTGCCCCCATTATCATCAGGGATATCTTCAAGGAACTTCAGATGATCAACGAAGAGGGAGTCAGCATCCTTTTGGTGGAGCAAAATGCCCGTCAGGCTCTTCAGATCTCGGATAGAGCTTATGTTCTGCAGACAGGACATCTGATGAAGGAGGGCGCTGCCCGGGAGCTTTTGCACGACCCCGAGATCCGTTCGGCTTACCTGGGGGCAATTTAAGGCTTAAAGTGTTGCGACATTTCTTCCGGCTTGGATTTCTTGAATTTTCGGGTCGGATTGAACTTTGCAGATGGTGGCCTATAATTTTAGTCAAATGAGGGCCTGGCAGTGTTTGCCGCCTTTTCTTGAGGGGATTTTAATTCCTGTGGTAGCGCAGGGATAGAGATGAAAAAATTTTATTTGGGAGGAAATTGTAATGAACCTGACGGATATGACGGTGAAAGCCTTTACGGAAAAACTGGCCTCGGATGCCCCGGCGCCTGGCGGCGGAAGCGCGGCGGCGCTCTCCGGAGCTTTGGGAGCGGCGCTCATCTCCATGGTCTGCAATCTGACCGTGGGCAAGGAGAAGTACGCCGAGTTTGAGCCATTGGTCAAGGACTCCCTGGAGAAGGCGACCTCCTTGATCAAGAACCTCCTGGAGGGAATTC
The DNA here is from genome assembly GCA_012520235.1 of Fretibacterium sp. GTDB lineage: Bacteria > Synergistota > Synergistia > Synergistales > Aminobacteriaceae > JAAYOR01. The sequence goes on along the minus strand of JAAYOR010000159.1, from coordinate 8,119 downwards.
AGAAGGATACGAACGCCTTTGATGGCGTGATAGCCGCTTTTGGGATGCCCAAAGCGACGGACGCGGAAAAAGCCGCGCGCAGCGAGGCCATCCAAAAGGCGTACAAGACGGCAATCCTCTCCCCTGAGACTACGGCTAAGGACTGCCTTGAGGTGATTCACCTGGCCAAGGGGCTGCTGCACAAGAGCAACAAAAACGCGGCCAGCGACCTTGCCGTGGGGGCGATGCAGGCCTTTGCTGGCTTGAAGGGAGCGCTTGAGAACGTGCACATCAACCTTGCTGCCATCAAAGACGAGGGCTATGTAGCCGAGAAAAGGACTTGGATGGACGAGCTCGAAAAAGAGGCAAAGACGCTGCTGAAAGAAGTGCAAAGCAGCGTTTCCGCGATGTTTGCCTAGAGCGCACCTCCTCCAGGGGTGATTCTCGGATTAGGGGTTGACCTCTGCAGCATCCCAAGAATGCAAAGAGCGATATCCTCCCGTCATTTTGTGAAGCGCATTTTTCGGCCTGAGGAGATTGATTATGCTGAGGGCAAGGGCAATGACCTTGCCCGCGCGGCCAGTTACGCCTCTGCCTTTGCAGCGCGGGAGGCTTTTTGCAAAGCTGCGGGGCACACGATCGCTGCAGTGGCTCTGAGCTCCGGTTTTTGCCTGACGCGACAAGACGGAGTTCCCAGCCTCCGGATAGACGCCTCGCTCGATCCCAATTTCCTGCCCGGCGGTGGCAAGAAGGCATGGGTGTCCCTGAGCCACGATGGCGATTACGCCGTGGCCGTCGTGGTGGTGGAGAGTGTAGCACCTGAGGCTTAAGTCAGCCGAACCCAAAGAGGCTGAAGCCTGAGGGATGGGATTCTCTCGGGCTTCCAGCCTCTTTTTCAAGGCTTTTAAGGCGAAGGGCTCTTTGGCTCTTCCGCTTTTACCATTTAGAGAAAGGAGAGATTCTCATGGATAGAGAAATGAGCTGCATTGACTGCAGGGCTTATCGTTGTAAAGAGAACAGAAAGGACGCTCTGCCCGAGTTCTGTCCCATGGGACGTGAGGGTGCGGACGCCATTTATGACAGAGCTTTGGAGCTCACAAACTCTGCGGAGCATAACGAATTTTACGTGAAGAGCTCTGAGATTGAAAAGGATTTTTATGGCTCTATGCCAAGGGTCAGGGAGACCATTGAGCTCATAAAGCGCATGGGCTACAGCAAGGTGGGGCTGGCGTTTTGTTCGGGGCTGGTGAATGAGGCACGAATCTTCAGCGAGCTTTGCAGGGAACACGGCATCAACATCATCGGTGTGATGTGCAAGTCCGGCGGCAAGGACAAGACGGAGACGGGGCTTGGGGAGAATAAGAAATTGAAGCCCGGTCAGTTCGAAGCGATGTGCAATCCCGTGGGACAAGCCCTGATGCTGAACGAGATGGGTACGGAGTTTAACGTCGTGATGGGGTTGTGCGTTGGACATGACTCTTTATTTTATAAGTTCTCAGAAGCCCTTTGCACGACGGTGCTTGCCAAAGATCGCGTGACGGGCCACAATCCGGTTGTTGCACTTTATCAAAAGGACGGCTATTTTAAGAATAAGCTCAAATAGCCTTATACTATAAGCGAAATGCATAAAAAAGCCTGAGCTTAAGCTCAGGCTTTTTTATGCATTTCGTTAGTGTTACCATTTTTCACCTTGCAGATCCATTGCGTCATCGTTCCCATGGGGCAGAAAACGCACCATGTCCTCGGTTTATAAAGCCACATAACTCCCAGCCCGATCAGGAGAGAGGTCAACATCAGGCTGTAGAGTCCATAGGAGAACTGCAACGACCAGGGAGCCGCACCGCTCCCTGCAGCCCAACCCCAGGGAACATAAAAGCTCCACATGAGCTTAACAGCTACACGCAGCTCTCTTGCGCTGGAAAAAACCAGCCAGGTGCCCCACAGCATGTTGAAGAACATCGCCATAAAAAAGACCAGAAAACCGTAGCGGAAGAACTTGCTACGCAGCCACAAGGGCGCAGGACGATGACGAGATAACCCCAGTTTCCCTCCCAGGAGGTCAAAGAGGCGCCCTCTTCCGCAATACCTGTTGCAGAAGGCTTTGTTGCCTTGAAACAGAGCTCCATAGAGGGGAATGAGAAAGCATATCAGCCCCAGCCAGGCGAACAGGATGTTGAAGAAACCCAGCCCAAAATAGACGACCGTGAACACCCAGGTGTAATCGAAGATACTTCTTATACTTTTTTTCCTCAAGATGCCCCCTCCATTTCCGCCGGAGCTTCGACGATTACAGAGGCCGGACAGGCTCTTGCGCAGGCCATGCAGCCCACACAGAGCTCAGGCTCAACATTTGCGTACATACCCTTCACCACTTGAATGGCTCCTCTGGGGCAAACCTTCACACAGCTGCCGCAAGCAACGCACTCCTCCAGCAAGACTTTTGCTTTTCTTTTCACTTTTGTCTCAGCCCCCTTTTTTCAGGATTGAGGTTACCACAGAGTACAGAAAAGGGATTGTGGGCAAGACGTATCTCGGGCCCGGAGTTTTTACCTATGCTGGACCATTCAAAAATGACTTTGCCAGCAGCAGTGGCATTCATGCTTGAGGCCATGTTCAGGAGTTGTCGTCACCTCCAGAGCCTGCCGCAGCCGATAAAAGCGAAGAAATTGAGCAATCCACGCTTCTACCCCTTGACAGGGGTGGTATCTGTCCCTAATATATCTACTTGTAAAGAGCGTTTTTGCGTTCTGTTTCTTTGAGGGCTGTAAGAGCCGTTTGTTTTTAAAAAAATTGAATAAATCTTGCGATGTCATCAAGAGCGGTGGAGGGAAAGGCCCTATGAAGCCGCGGCAACCCTTGCGAGAGCAAAACGGTGCCAATTCCTGCAGGATATTCCTGGGAGATGATGGATGCTTGAACGAATGACTTGTGTCGTTTTGTCAAAAAGCTCCTTCCTCGCGGAAGGAGCTTTTTTTATTGAGACCCTCAGCCTTTTATTTTTTTCCTTGAGAACGCATTGTTTGAACTTTTGAAGGGAACGTGTCTTGATTGATTGAACTGCAAAATGTCAGCAAGGAATTTGACCTGCGGAACGAGAGCGCTTTTCACGCCCTGAAAAACGTCTCTCTCTCCATCCGCAAGGGGAGCATTTTCGGAATAATCGGGCGTAGCGGAGCGGGTAAGAGCACCCTGGTGCGGCTCATCAACCTTCTGGAAATCCCTACCTCAGGGACCGTTCGGGTGGGAGGGGTGGATATGACCTCGCTCTCGCCGGTGGAGTTGCGCGTAGCCCGGAGAAAGATCGGCATGATCTTTCAGGGGTTCAACCTGCTCTCCAGCCGCAGCGTTGCGGACAATGTGGCCTTTCCCCTTGAGCTTGAGGGCAGGGGGTCAGATGAGATAAAGGGCAGGGTGAGTGAGTTGCTGGAGCTGGTGGATTTGAGTGGGAAGAAGGATGAATACCCGGCTCAGCTCTCGGGGGGGCAGAAGCAGCGTGTGGGCATTGCCCGTGCCCTGGCTGCAAACCCCGACATCCTGCTGTGCGACGAGGCCACCTCAGCCCTGGATCCGCAGACGACCACCGAGGTTCTGGCTTTGCTGAAGGAGATCAATCGGAAACTGGGGTTGACGGTCGTCCTGATCACCCACGAGATGTCTGTCATCAAGGAGATTTGTGAAGAGGTGGTAGTTTTGGACAGGGGAGAGGTGGTGGAGTCCGGTGCGGTCTTCCAGGTCTTCACTCGCCCTCAATCGCCGGTGACCCGGGCACTGGTCGCCGGGGTGATGAATCAGGAGATCCCCCCTCATTTTGCAGCTCTGGACTTCCTGCAGGAGCCGGAGGGAGACTGTGGTCTTCTGGTCCGGGTATCCTTTTTGGGGGACACGGCGGCCGAGCCCATCATCTCTGGCATGGTACGCCGGTTTGGCATTGACGTCAACATACTTTACGGAGCCATTGACCACATTCAAGGTGTTCCGTTTGGGACCCTGATCGTGGAGCTGAGCGGCAACGGCTCTCGAAATGCCGCTTTGGACTACCTGAAAAATCTGAATCTGGGATTGGAGGTGATCGGTTATGTCCGCCGTAATCTGGAATCTTCTCTTTAAGTCTTTTGGCGAGACGCTCTACATGATAGGACTCTCAGGCCTTCTGGCCTGCCTCGGAGGGATTCCTCTGGGGGTGCTGCTGTACGCCACAGTTCCCGGGGGGCTGATGCCTCGTCCCTGGTTGAACCGCATAGTGGGTTTTGTCGTCAACGCGGCGCGCTCGACCCCCTTCATCATTTTGATGGTGGCGTTGCTCCCCTTCACCCGCTTTGTGGTGGGGCGATCTATCGGGACTACGGCGGCTATTGTCCCTCTGGCCTTTGCAGCCCTTCCCTTTATGAGCCGTCTGGTGGAGAGCGCTCTGAAGGAGGTGGAGCCTGGAGTTATTGAGGCGGCTCAGGCAATGGGAGCTTCGCCCTGGCAGATTGTCTGTAAGGTACTTTTTCCGGAATCCGTGCCCGGCCTGCTGCGGGGGGTTACCTTGATGCTGGTCAACCTCGTGGGATATTCCGCGATGGCTGGTGTGGTGGGAGGCGGAGGTTTGGGAGATGTGGCTATCCGTTTCGGGCACCAGCGGTTTCGCCCCGATGTCATGGTTGTCACGGTCGTGATCATGATAGCGATGGTTCAGGTCATCCAAGGGACGGGAGACGCTCTGGCCCGTTGTGTCCAGAGACGCAGAGGGCTTGAGGATTAGTGTGAGGAGGCTTGCAGCAGACAGACATCAATCAGACAAAAGAAGCGTTCGAGTTGGTATTACAAAAATCTCAAAAACCTATTGAGGAGGAACGGATATGCTGAAGAAGTTAATGAGTGGAGTGGTCCTTTCATTTTTGGTGTTCTCAGGTGCGGAGGCTCTGGAGAAGATCAAGCTAGGGGTGGACGGCGGGCCTCACGAGGAGATAGCCGAGGTTGTGCAGAAGATAGCGGCTGAGAAGGGATTGGAGATTGAGCTGGTGCTGTTTGCCGACTTTATCCTGCCCAATGCCGCACTGGCTGACGGCGATATTGACGTGAACTCTTTCCAGCACCTCCCCTATATGGAGAACATGATGAAGGACAGAGGCTATAAGCTGAAGTCCATCGGAAACACGGTCCTGATGCCCATGGGGGCCTATTCCAAAAAGGTCAGGAGTCCGGAGGAGATCCAAGAGGGTATGGTTGTGGCTATCCCTAACGACCCCAGCAACGGCGGACGGGCGCTGCTTTTACTTCAGGATAATGGCCTTATCTCCCTGGACCCGGCACAGGGACTCCTGCCCACGGTCCTGGACATCACGGAGAACCGGCTGAGTTTGAAGTTTGTGGAGCTGGACGCCGCTCAGATGGTGCGGGCCATTGAGGACACCGATCTCTCGATAATAACCACCAACTACGCTGTGGAGTCCGGTCTCGTCCCGGCGCGTGATGCTTTTCTCATTGAGAGCAACAAGTCTCCCTATGTCAACATCATTGCGGTGCGGGAGGGCGAGGAGGATCGCCCGGAGTTCAAAATTCTGGTGGAGAGCTATCAGAACGACACCATCAAGAAGTTTGTGGATGAGAAATACAAGGGCGCCATCGTCTCTGCCTGGTAAGGGGCAAACGAAGCCTTCCTGAACCCGGAGAGCGGCAATACCAAAAGCCCCCCACCCGACAGGGGGGCTTTTTCTGTGAGGCCTGATGTTGTGCTGCGAACCGGATTGGGCGGTTTCAGGTCAGGGTTATGGCCTGACAGACTGTGGCGCGATCCCCCTGGAGCTCTAGCCGATAGCCCCCGTTGTTGGGGATGGGCCATTCGTGATGGGCTCTGGAGGGATCTACTATCAGGCATAGGAGGGCGCGCATCACATTGCCGTGGAGCACCAGGATGAGCTCGTTGTGCGTCCCTTTTCGCGCAGCTGACCGTGTCTTTTGCAATCCGCGGGTGACGCGTTTTTTGAAGGTTTCAAGGCTCTCGCCTCCGGGAGGCGGAAGGTCGGGTTGTTCGAGCCAGCTGAGGTAGCGGGGGTCGGTCGTCAGGTTTTCATAGGGAACTCCCACCCACGCCCCCAGATCGCACTCCATAAATTCCTCCACAATCAGGTCGGGCTCCCGGTTGTAAAACAGACGCAAAGAGTCAAGGCAGCGTATCAGAGGGGAGGAGACGAAAAAGTCACCCCGAGGAAGGCTTCCCTGCCGGGCCAGCCTTGCTGCCTCCAGGGCCCCCTTCTCCGAGAGCGGAACGTCAATCTGACCTGTCCAGACCTTTTGTGCGTTGGCCTGAGACTCGGCATGCCGCAGGAGGGTCCAGATCTCTGAGGGGGAGGTCATCGTGCGATGTGTTCTTTCAGTTTTGCCAGCACCGCTTCAGCGTGTCCCGGGACCTTGACTTTCTCCCAGAGTTCAACCACAAGGCCTTGAGGATCCATGAGGGCTGTTGTGCGAATAACCCCCATGTATTCCCTCCCGTACATCTTTTTTTTCTGCCAGACGCCGCACGTCGTTAACAGCGTGTGCTCTGTGTCGCTCAGGATGAGGAAAGGCAGAGCCAGTTTTGCCGCAAATTTCTCGTGGCTTTTGGTGTTGTCGGGGCTGATCCCAACGATGATGGCGTTGAGAGCCCGGAACTCCTCGAAAAGTTCGGCGAACGATTGGGCCTCGGCTGAGCAGCCGCTGGTGTTGTCCTTGGGGTAAAAATAGAAGACGGTCCATTGACCTGAGAAGTCCGTTTCGGTTCGAAGCGCTCCCGTCTGATCGGGGAGGGCAAAGGGTGGGAAGGGCGAGTTGGTTTTGAGCATCTTGTTCACTCTCCTTTTAGCTCTGAATTTATATTATAATGGAATTGCCTTGAGGTGTTTTGTTCTTCGGCGCTCTTTGCCGGGAAGAGGGTGGGAGAGGTCAACGCGCCGGTATGCAGATAAATAATTAATATTGAAAGGGAGTAATACTATGGCTAAAAAGGGAAAAATTTACGCGTTGAAGGCTGAGGAGCGGGACGACTATTCGTTTGAGTTCGTCTCCGGGCGGCATCATCTGCTGATGAGCAAGACGATGAAGAACAACGAGATGCCCGTCACATGGTTTTCGCCTGTGGACCTGTTTTTTTCTGGGGTCGCTGGCTGTCTGGGCATGACGATTCGCGCGACGATGGAGGAGAGAAACCTCTCTTATGAGTCCCTGCGCATCGAAATAGAGAGCGCCATCCCGGAGGAGTCTGAGGTGTTTGCTTTCCGAAACGTAAAGACGAAGGTCTTTATGAAGACCTCTGCCTCCCTGGAGGACGTGAAGTCGGTCGTCGAGGAGAGCGAGGCTACCTGCGCGGTGCGCAGCACCATCGACCACCATCCGAACTTTGAAACCGAGGTCTTTTTAGAGGAATAAATTTCCGGGAGGGCTGATATGGGGAAATTAGCAAACCCGATGCGGCGCATCGTGATATGTAGCATTTTTATGTTTTTTTGTCTCTTTTTATCCGCTTTCCAGCCCCTGCCTTCGGAGGCGGATGTCGGACATGTAGGTTACGATATAGCCGGACGCTGGCTGATGAAGGGGACGGGCTATGGTGACAAGAGCGGGGTCCGTTCGGAGTTGAACCTCAACGGTTATCTGGACATCCACACCGGGGTTTTTGAGGGGCGGCGGTGCATTACAGGATACGACCTGAAGCTGAGGATTGACGCCTCCAAGCTTGATATTAAGGTCTGGGACAAAAATTCCTCTGAAAGGCTGAAAGCCCCGGTTCCTCTTCGCGAGTTGCGTCCAACCGTAAGTAATCCCCTTGAGCTGCCTCCAGTCGAGACGAAGGACGGCCTGATCTATCAGGTCACTCTGGAGTCGGAGACCTCGGGGGTTGTGAAGATTTATGGAACTTTGGATCTTGATGTGCTCGGGACCACAAAGTTCAACTCCAACAGTGCCATCTGGAAGGAAGGCTCCGAGTTTCCGGAAAACTACGAGGACAAAAGCAGCGGCTGCGATGTCGGTGGGATCGGAGCTTTTGGGTTATTGATGGGGCTTCTCCCATTTCTGAGGCGAAGGTACTGACTGTGACGGCAGAGCGAAGCTTGTTCTCAGGTGGAAAGAGAATAAAAACGGAGCTCGGCTGAGGGAGTTTTGTTTTTTTTAAGGGCCT
>JAAYOR010000158.1 GCA_012520235.1 Fretibacterium sp. | reverse complement strand
TTTTTTATTTTTTATTTTTTATTTTTTATTTTTTATTTTTTATTTTTTATTTTTTATTTTTTATTTTTTATTTTATTATCTGTCCACAGGACCGAAAGGGGTATTAAGAATGAGCCGCATCACATTTTTTGGAGACGAACATTTTCCGTTGGAGATGCACAAGGTGCGCATCGTGCAAAAGCTGTCCCTGAAACCCGTCGAGGATCGTCTGAAAGCGCTTCAGGAGGCAGGCTGCAACACATTCCTGCTGCGCAACGACGATGTGTTCCTGGACATGCTGACGGACAGCGGCGTCAACGCCATGAGCGACCGTCAGCTGGCGGCCATGATGACGGCCGACGACAGCTATGCGGGCTCCATGAGCTTTGAGCGCCTCGGGGCAGCAGCTGAACGAGTTTTCGGCATGCCCTTCATGCTGCCGGCCCATCAGGGGCGCGGCGCGGAGAACGTTCTCAGCGCCGCCTTTGTGGAAAAGGGGAACGTCATCCCCATGAACTACCACTTCACCACCACCCGCGCCCACATAGAGCTGCGCGGAGGGCGCGTGGAGGAGTTCCTCATCCCCGAGGGGCTGAACCTGCACAGCGACTTTCCCTTTAAGGGGAACATGGACCTTGAGGGGCTTGAGAAATTCCTGAAAAAGGAGAGCTCCAACGTCCCCTTCGTCCGGGTGGAGGCCGGGACCAACCTCATAGGGGGCCAGCCCTGGTCGCTGGAGAACCTGAAGGGCGTCTCCGGGCTCTGCCGGGCCTCCGGCGTACCCCTGGTGCTGGATGCCTCCTTGCTGGCCGACAACCTCTTCTTCATCAAGACCCGGGAGGAAGCCTGGAAGAACGCCTCCGTCTCCGAAATAACCCGCGCCATCGCCGACCTATGCGACATCATCTACTTCTCGGCTCGTAAGCTGGGCTGTGCACGAGGCGGCCTGATCCTGACGCGGGAACAGGCTCATCACGACCGGATGAAACCTCTTATCCCCCTCTTTGAGGGCTTCCTGACCTACGGCGGCATGTCGGTGCGCGAGATAGAAGCCATAGCCGTAGGACTTGAGGAGACGATGGACTTTGACATGATCCGCCACGGCCCGGAGTTCATCCAATTCATGGCGGACGAGCTGCAGGCCCGGGGCGTCCCGGTGGTCACGCCCTCCGGCGGGTTAGGCTGCCACCTGGACGCACGGGAGTTCATCCCTCAGGTCCCCTCGCTGGAGTACACGGCCGGAGCCCTGGCAGCCGCGGTCTTCATCGCTGGCGGCATCCGGGGCATGGAACGAGGCACTCTCTCCGAGGTCCGAAACCCGGATGGCAGCGAGCGGCCCGCGGACGTGGAGCTGGTGCGGCTGGCACTCCCGAGGCGAGTCTTCACGCTCTCTCAGGTCAAGTACGCGGTGGACCGCATCCACTGGCTCTTTGAAAATCGCGCCCTTATCGGAGGGCTGGAGTGGGTGGAGGAACCCAAAACCCTGCGCTTCTTCAGCGGGCGTCTGAAGGCCAGGGGCGACTGGCAGGAGAAGCTCGCCGCCCAGTTCCGTGCCGACTTCAAGGACAGCCTTTGAGGGAAAGTTCTCCCCTCCTGCGTCAGATTTCTTTGCCAGCGGGCATGGTTTTGGCCGTGCCCGCGTTCTTCATCTCCTCAGCCCAAAGGGAGGGAAGGCAGAGCAAGGGGAACCCCAAAATCTCCCTGCGACAAAACGCAATGCCTGATATAAAATAGAATGTGAACAAAACGATCAAAACCACGCCCCTTTGGGCGATTTAATGGAACATCATGGAGGTTGAAACAGACATTATGGGTAAAATCAAGAACATCGGCATCATCACCTCGGGTGGAGACTGCGGCGGCCTGAACGCCGTCGTGCGCGGCGCTGCCAAGACCGCAATGGCCCGAGGCATCGGGGCTTACATCATCCCAAACGGCTACGCAGGGCTTTACAACCTGGTGGACCTGGACAAAATAGTCTTTCTGGACGAAGAGCGCACCGACCATGTCAACTCCGCGTTTGCCGGCAGCGACGCCGGCCACAGCCGGGTGAAGATATCCAGGATCCCCGACCCCGAAAAATACAACCGCATCCTTCTCGGGCTGCGCAAGTTCAACATCGACGGGCTCCTCATCTCGGGCGGCGACGACACGGGCAGCGTGGTGGTGGACCTCTCGGAGAACGGCATCCCCTGCGTCCACGCGCCCAAGACGATGGACCTGGACCTGCAGACCTACTCGGTGGGCGGCGACTCGGCCATCAACAAAATCTCCCGCATCGTCGAGGACATCAAGACGACCGGAAAGACCCACAACCGCATCATGATCATAGAGGTGTTCGGGCGCTACGCCGGCCACACTGCCTTCAGAGGCGGCGTGGCCTCCGACGCAGACTGCATCCTCATCCCGGAGATAGCGGTTGACTTTGACACGGTCTATGAGCACGTCAAGCACTACTACATGCGCCGCATCATGAACTCCGACGTCCACTCGGGCACCTACGTCATGGTCGTCGCAGAGGGCGTCAAGGGCGAAGATGGCAAAGTATTCTCGGACAGCGGCGACAGCACGGACTCCTTCGGACATGTCCGCCTGGCCGGGGCGGGCCGCTACGTCCGCAAGCGCCTGGAGGGGATGATGAGGGAGGACCCGCAGATCCGCCAGTTCATGAAGGTCTCGGGTATGTACGTGCCGGAGGTCTTTGAGATCCCGGAGGTGCGTGAGGTCATCCCCGGGCACATCGTGCGCAGCGGCGCCACCTCCGCTTACGACGTGAACTTCGGCAAGGAGATAGGAGCCGCCGGGGTCATCCTGCTGGAGCAGGGGGTCACCGGCGTGACCGTTGTGGGCGTCAACGACGGACGCATCCGTTACATGCCGACCAGCGAGGCCATCGTCCAGCGCGCTGTCAACCTGGACGAGATATCTTTTTACGAACAGATGGACATCTGTTTCGGGCGCAAGCCAGAACACTACCACCCCATCCTCGAAGAGCAGCAGGGCCCGGTCGAACGCTTTATGTGACACGCACCCGGATCGGACCAAACCAAACCCCCCGGCCGGGGCGTCTTGCCTCCGGCCATCTGTTTTATTTGAGAGCGTTGCGCTAAAATATAAGGCAGGAGAGGCACCCGGCATCATCGGGTGAAGCTGTCTGGGGTATCCCCCCGAAAGGGGGTGATAACGTGGAGAGAATAATAAAGCTCGTGCAAGCGTTAGCAGCACTTACACGAGCCGCCGCGGACCTCATCCGCAGTCTCGACCTCATCCGCAGTCTCAAAGCGTGATAACCTTCACCAGAAGCACCAGAAGGGCGTAAGTCCGAGGTGGGGGCCTGACCCCGCTTCGGCAGCCTAAAGAAGTAACCCGTCCGACCTCTCCCGGGCGGGATTTCCCCTTTATTGTAGCATATATCTGGGGTATTTGCTCCCTTAATTTGAACTTTATAAACTTGATAACTTTGAACTGTTCGCCCCGGCCGGGGCTCAGGCGTTCAAAAGAGATCGGCTCCAGACTCGGACTCCCACGACCGGGTGTTCGGCCAGATCCTCCAGTCTACTCCGATGCCGCGCAGCAACCGTGGGGAAGCGCTGCTTCATCAGGAGGAGGAGGGGGACAAGGACCTCCTCCTCCGTGCTTTGAAGGAGCCGGGTCAGAGCCGCGTCCGAGAGGCTCATCTGCTTTGGCCAGGAGCGCAGGATCAGGGCAGCCCCGCTGCTCCGCGCCCCGCAGAGGTAGGCTTCAAGGGTCTTTCGCTCGCAGTGAACGCCCCTCGTCAGGCCCAGGAGTGCCGTGAGCAGGGCGTCCGGCAAGCGAGCGGCGCAGCGCTCCAGTCTCTGAGCCAGAAAGGCCCAGGACTCAGGCTTCAGCGGCAGAGCCGTCACAGAACGCGCCGTCCTGTCGTCGATCGGAAAGGTGAGGAGCAGAGCCGCCAGGGCCTCCAGGACCTCAGGACGGTTCGCCAGGGGCCCCAGATGTGATAGAGCCAGGCACCGCACCTCGGCGACGGAGGCATTCAGGCGCTCCAGGAGAAAGGTGATGCGCTCCCGATCTGTCTCAGCCTCAAGGCGTGCTGTGAGCTCGGCCATCGCACGCTCTCCTCGTGAGAGAGCCCTCTCGGCGCGCTCACGCCTCAAGGCAGCACGGCGTTCCTCCTCTTGCCGGGCCACTTGATGTGAGGCGCGGCTCGCGCGCGCGGCCTCAGCCTCATCACGCTCGCGCCTCTCCTGTTGCCTCTGTCTCCGCCGCGCGAAGGGATTCGTCCAGCCGCTCCACCCCGCGGGCTCGGCCCGTTTCTGACGCGCAGGCTCAGCCCGTTTCTGTCGTGGCGCGGCACAGCCCAGCTCCTCAGGTCCCAGGCCCTTGAGGAAGGAATAAGCCCCTGATATCTGCTGAAACCGAAAGGCCCCGCGTCCTCCGAGCACGTCCGGATGACAGGACCGGGCCAGACTGCGAAAGGCGGATCGTATCTCCGCTGAGGTCGCTCCGGGCGCAAGTCCCAGTATGTTGAGGTTGTAACGCACTTCCGATGCAAGATTCATGAAAACTCTCCTGAGAAAAATAAAAGTTCACCCGGAACAGAGGACCATCCCGAAGAACGCCCTTCTAGACGAGCGACTCCAGGTCCTTCACAAGGCCCTCGACAATCTCGACGCTGCGCGCGTCAAAGCAGACACCCTCCGCCTGACGGATAAGCCTGTACAGACGCCCCCGCTGTTCCTCGTCCAGGCAGACCTCAAGAGGCACCAGAGCCAGCTTCAGCTCTCTCAGACGCCGCTCGTTCACCACAGCAGGATCCTCTTTTTTATCGGACTCTCCGGCTGCACCGGCCGACAGCGGAAGGCTGGAGCGCGCGCCGTCCTCGCGCCGAAGCTCCGCGCTCAGCCGTCCGGAGGCGTCCAGCCGGCAAAAGAGCGTCACCCTCTCGCCCGCCCTCAGCTCCAGCTCAACGGCAGACAGCGGAGAAGGCTCTCCCCGGAGCTCGCCGGAGGTCTGCTGGAGCCTCAGAGACACCCGTCCCACCTCCTTCGCCTCAAACTCCTTCCATGCCTCAAACGGCAGAGGCGAGCCTGACGCGACTATCTTTTCCACCTCGTCCCCCCAGAGCGCCTCAATATCGCCGGAGAGGGCGTCCAGCAGAAGACGCTCCTGCCCTCCTGAAGCATAAAGGGCGGCTCCGACGGCTATGGCCTCTTCAGCGCAGAGGCTAAGCCTCTCAGGCAGAGCCACCTCCCGCTCCAGGATCTCCTTCAAAAGGGGAATGCGGCTGGACCCACCCACCAGAAGCAGATGATCCGGCTCATAGCGCTCCCAGAGACGGCGCACGACGTGAGCCAGGCGTCGGATGAAAAAGCGCATCAACCGCTCCATCTCCTCGCGCTCAACCATGAGAGGATTGGAGGGGCGTGGACCCAGAGGCGGCGGAGTCCACTCGTACGAGGCCACACCGGACAGGGCTATCTTCACCCGCTCCGCCTCGGCGACGAGGGTGCGCCAGCGCGGGTCCGATTCCTCAAGCTCCGACAGCAGGAGGCGCTCCTTCAGGCAGGCTGCCAGCGCCAGGTCAAAATCGTAGCCACCGGTCTCCGGGCTCCCCACGCTCTCCAGGACCTGCCAGACCCCTCCCTCGCTCTCAACCACGGAGATGTCAACCGTCCCGGCCCCGAAGTCGAACACCAGGAAACGCCCCTCCCGCCCAAAGGCCAGGGTGGCAGCCGTGGGCTCCGCCACGACCCGCGCCTCCATCCCCGCAGCCCGGGCAGCCCTGGCCATCAGCTCCCTCTGGAGCAGGGAAAAACAGGCCGGCACAGCGAGGACGCACGAGGAGACGAACGTCCCCAGATACGCCTCCGCATCCTCCCGAAGCGCGGTCAGGAGCGGGACCAGGAGCTCCTCCGCACGATGCGGCGTCCCCTCCACGACAGCGGAAAAGGACGTGCCCACACGCCGCTTCAGGTCCCACCAGACCTCCTCCGCCCCGCGGAGCGACAGACGGACCGCATCTTCCCCCACCTTCCAGCCCTCGTCCCAGCCGACGACGGACGGAGTCACAAGCCGCCCCCAGCGGTTTGGGATCACCATAGCATTTCCGTCTTCCACGCAAGCACAGAGGGCGTTTCGAGTCCCAAGGTCAATCCCGACAGTAGGCTGCTTTAAACCAGACACGCCCTCAGCTCTCCTCTCTCTTCAGACGCGACACGCGTCTTTAAAATCTCGCCCGGCTCCGCGCCCCCCAGGACAACCGTCTGGATGAAGTGGGGCGTATAGCCCTTAAAACTATCCTTTTCACATTCCTCCGCCAGGACCGGCAGGACGCGCCCCACAAAGCACGCCGCATAGCGGCTCAGGAGCTGCTCCCCCAGGGCGGAAGCCCGCGCCACGCGCTCGGAGGCGACGACGCGGGGAACACGCCCCCCGAAACCGGCGGCCGCTGTGAGCGGGCGCGGGGAGTACGGGAAGACGTGGGCGCGCCCCAGCCCAGCGCGATGCATCACTGCCAGGGTGTTCTCAAAGGCTTCCTCTCCCTCCCCGGGAAAAGCCACCAGGACATCGGTGCTGATGTGCAGTTCGTCCCCCAGCCTCCCACGCGCCCGTTCGCAGAGGCGGACGAAGTCCTCCCCCTTGTAGCCGCGCCGCATCCGCTCCAGCACCCCATCGTCCCCACTCTGGAGCGGCAGGTGCAGATGCGGACAAAAGACGGGGCTCTCAGCCAGAGCGTCCAGGAGCTCATCCGTGAGGGCAAAGGGCTCAAGGGACCCCAGCCGGAGCCGTGCGAGCCCGGGCAGGGCGGAGAGAGCCCGGATCAGCTCCACCAGGGAGCTCCCCCGCTCCCGTCCGTAGACCCCCAGATGTATGCCGGTCAGCACCACCTCCCTGCAGCCCGCGTCCAGGATACCCTTAACCTCGTCCAGAACGTCACACAGGGGACAACTGGTCGAACGGCCGCGCAGGAAGGGGATGACGCAGTAGGAACAGAAATGATCACAACCCTCCTGCACCTTCAGGAAGGCGCGGGTGTGCAGCCGGGGACGCGCCCCGGGTAGGGAAAGTTTTTCCCACTCCCGATCCCGAGTCAGGTCGGCCCTGAGCTCCACAAAGGCGCGCCCATGAGCCAATAGCGACTGCAGCGCGTCGGCCAGAGAGACCTTCCTGCGGTTGCCCACCAGCAGGTCCACGCCCAGCTCTTGGGCCTCCTCCGCCGTCACCGCCTGAGCCCAGCACCCACAGGCCACCAGAACCCCGTTGCGCCCCAATGCACGGCGCGCCCTTCGGAGGGTCTGGCGGCATTTGCGGTCCGCCGTGCCCGTCACCGAACACGTAAGGACCACAGCCGCCTGGCAGGAGTCCAGCTCCTGCGGACATTGTGTCACACACGCGCCCCGCGCCTCAAGCTCAGCGGCCAGAAACTCCGCCTCGCAGAGGTTGGAGCGGCAGCCGAAGACGCGCAGCCAGACCCGCGCCCCGGCCAACCCGGCGGGGGCCTGCTGCCCTGCACCCTCCCCCGTCATCCTTGCTTGTTTCCTGAAAAGCCCACAGAAAAGCGGGCGCGGCAGCCCCACCAATCCCCCAGAGTCAGCTCCCGCTCCGGAGCCAATCCCGCGTCCGTCAGAGCGCTCAGAAAACGATCCCGCTCCTCCCCGGTCATGCCGGAGAAGACGGCCGCCCCTCCGGGCCTCAGGACTCGACTCACGTCGGGCAGAAGCGCCATGTTCGGCTCCAGCAGGATGTTGGCCATCAGAAGGTCGGCACGGACCTCCACACCCTTCAGCAGGTCTCCGACCGCCAAGTCACAGGAGTCCAAAGGCAGCCCGTTCAGCTCCATGTTGCGGCGCACCTCAGGCAGGGTAGCGGGGTCCAGGTCGCGCGCGACGGCGCGCCCGGCCCCCAGCTTCAGAGCAGCAATGAAGAGCACGCCTGTGCCCGTGCCCACGTCAACGATCAGGTCTTTCGGCTCCACAGCGTCCTCCAACAGGGTCAGGGCTATCCGCGTACTCTCGTGATATCCGGTCCCGAAGGCCGAGGCCGGGTAGATGTAAAGAGGGATCCTCGCCCCCGGACTTCGCCCCTCACGGTGCCAGGGGGCCATCACCTCAAAGCGCTCCCCCGCCTCAATGGGGGGAAACGCCTCCAGATGCTCCGTATGCCAGGGACGGTCCTTGACCTTGCCGAAGGTGCTCATGGAGACGCCCTCAAAATCCTTCAGCAGGGTCCCAAGGCGAGAGCGCAGATCCTCCTCTGACTCCGAGCTCCGATAAGCAGCCCGCAGCGTCAGGGGCCCTCCCTCCTCAAGGAGCTCCGATCCGACGGCCCCCGAGAGGTCCGAGAGGGTCATCAGCCGCTCCTCCGCCCCCGGCCCGGCGACCGCCTCAAACTCGACGCTCCACCAGAAGCCCGCCTCATCCACACCCACAAAAACCACGTCCTGTCCCTTGACAAAGAAATACCTATTTTATCCCCTGATTTCAGGAGAAAACGCTTTATCTCACAGTTATTATATTAATTGTACTACAAAATCTCCCGACTGGAAGGGTTGGGGACATTTTAAGCGCGACCACGCTCCGAAAGAAGCGGAGGTGCTGTGTGCCCGGAAAGGGAAGCAGCCCCAACAGCGCCTCCGGACGTCATCCAAGAGGGGATGAGGCGCAATACGATTGGCTTTCCTGCAAAATAAAGCAATTGATACGGCGACCAAATCAGCGGCTCCTATATAATGGGGGGGTGGGTCTGACCACAGGCTTCACAGGTCTTGATCTTTTAATCGAGAAAGGAGAGGAACGCGAATGAACTGGAACGAACTGGAAAAGGAACTGATAGCCATCCGGCGTGACCTGCACCGGTACCCCGAGAGCGCCTGGACGGAGTTCCGCACGGCCTCGCTGGTCGCCGAACGCCTGTCGCGCATGGGCTGGGATCTGACGGTCGGGCCGGATACGGTGGAGCTCTCCGCCGTCATGGGGCGCCCCTCCGAGGAGGAGATAGACGCCCACATCGCTCGGGCCCGGGAACAGGGCGGCAACCCCGAATGGATAGACCGGATGCGCCGCTATCCCGGCATCGTCGCTACGCTTCGCACCGGACGGCCCGGCCCTGTCGTGTCGCTTCGGTTCGACATGGACTGTGTCGACGTGGACGAGGACCGAGAGAACCAGAACCATCGCCCCCGCAAGGAGGGGTTTGCCAGCGTCAACAATAACCTGATGCACTCCTGCGGGCACGACGCCCACACCGCCATCGGACTGGGGGTCGCCCAGGTCCTGATGGAGCAGAAAGACTCTCTCCACCTCAACGGAGAGATACGCCTCATCTTCCAACCGGGCGAGGAGGGCTGCCGGGGCGCTTACGCCATGACCGAAAAGGGCGTCGTCGACGGCTCGGACTACTTCCTGGCGATGCACATCGGAGGGGGCGTCCCCTCCGGCGTCTTCGGAATCAACTCCCTGGGCTACCTCAGCACCACCAAGTTTGACGCCACCTTCACAGGCCGTCCGGCCCACGCGGCCGGGGCCCCTCATGAAGGGCGTAACGCCCTGCTGGCCGCGGCGTCGGCAGCCCTGGCCCTGCATGGAATAGCCCCTCACCGGGACGGGGCCATGCGTGTGAACGTGGGCGTTCTGAACGCGGGCACCGGGCGCAACGTCATCGCGGCCCAGGCGGTCATGAAGGTTGAGACTCGGGGCGAGAACCAGGAGATAGCCGACTACGTCTACGAACGAGCTCAGGAGATCCTGCAGGGAGCGGCGACGATGTACGGGGCGGAGGTCTCCGTCGTCAAGACCGGCGCCGGGACCACCGCGTTCGGCGACGCGGAGCTCGTCGCTCTGGCGGGTGAGGCCGTGAGAGAGTTGGGGTGCTTCACCAGCGTCCAGGAGACCGCAAAGGGCGGCGGCAGCGAGGACGCCACCTGGATGATGCGGCGCGTTCAGGAGAGAGGCGGGCAGGCCACCTACCTGGCCCTGGGCTCGGACATCACAGCGCCCCACCATAACGGCTCCTTCGACCTTGATGAGAGCAGCATGGTCCTGGGGGTCAGGGCCCTGGACGCCATCGTCCGCAAACTCGTCGGGCGATAAGCAGGCACGGCAGGGCCCCTGAACGGGAGCCCTGCCATCCGGATTCACATTCCAAAGTTCAGGAGGGACACATCATGAAGAAGAACATCGGTGCAAAAGTGCGCGGGTTTCCCACTCCCATCATCCTGGTGGGGACGACGGACGAGAACGGGCGCCACAACTTCGCCACCCTGGCCTGGGCCGGCATCTGCTGCTCGGAGCCCCCGTCCATCCAGATATCCGTCAGGCTCAGCCGGCATTCTCATGCCGCCATCATCGCCAACAAAGCGTTCAGCGTCAATATCCCATCCAACAAATTCGTCGTCGAGACGGATTTCTGCGGGATCGCCTCGGGGCGCAACCTCGATAAACCGGCAACTGCGGGCCTGAAGGTCGAGCCCGGCCCCGTCCTGGGCGTCCCTCTGGCAGCGGATTTTCCGGTCTCCTACGAATGCCGCCTGACCCACACGGTCCACGTGGGCTCCCACGACCTCTTTGTGGGGGAGGTCGTCTCCTGTCTGGTAGAGGAGTCCCTCCTGAACGAGAAGGACGCGGTCCAGGCCTCGAAGATGGAGCCCCTCATCTACATGACGGAGGATGCCTATTACGACCTGGGCCCGCGCCTGGCACCCAGCTTCAACGTGGGCAAAGCCCTGATGCCGGGGCGTGAGCAGGGAGCCTGAAAGGTGAGGGACAAAAATTGGATTTGGATATAGTAATCTGGATGCGCGTGCTGTTCGCCTTCGCCCTGACGCTCTTTGCAGGCCTCTCAACCGGCGTGGGGAGTGCAATGGCCTTCTTCGCCCGGAGGACGAACACCCGCTTTCTGGCGTTCAGCCTCGGATTCTCCGCCGGAGTGATGCTCTACGTCTCCATGACCGAGATCCTGACCAAAGCTCAGGACGCTCTGGCCGGGGCCCTGGGAGAAAAGATGGGGTCGTGGCTGTCAGTGGTCGCCTTCTTTACAGGA
>JAAYOR010000157.1 GCA_012520235.1 Fretibacterium sp. | reverse complement strand
TTATGAACAAATTCGATCGGCTGTTGCCATTCCCGGCCTCCCCGTATGCCTTGTGGGGCTGGACGCTGGCTTTTGTCCGGGCCGTACCGGGGCTCCCTGCCAGATATTTGAGGATGTTGCCCTGATGCGGAGCCTTCCCAACATGGCCATTCTGGAGCCGGCAGATCAGGCTTCGCTGGACTCCCTGCTGCGCGAGGCTGCAGGGAGGGATGGGCCCTCCTATTTGCGCCTGGGAGAGGCCTCCCTCAGGCCTTCTGAACCTCTTTCTGCCTCACTGCGGGTGGGAGGCGGGACCATCCTGAGGGTGGGGGAGGACATCACCATTTGTGCGTGTGGTATTATGGTGCGAGAGGCCCTGAAGGCAGCTGAAGTTTTGTCGCAGCAAGATATCCGGGCGGAGGTTATCGACTGCTACTCCCTTCAGCCCTTTCCTTCCCGGCTTGTCCTTTCCTCTCTTCAGCGGACAGGTTGTTGTGTGACGGCTGAGGAACATTTTTTGTCGGGGGGCCTGTTTGAGATCGTCTCGGGCCTGGCCTCGCGAGAGCATCCCGTGCCGGTCCAGCCGGTAGCGCTTCAAAACGATTTTGGCCAGAGCGGTGCTCCGCAGGAACTGAGGGAATACTATGGGCTTACGGCGGCGCAGATAGTCAGTGCCGCCGTTTTGGCATGGACACGCCGCCGTCGCTGAGGGCGAGGGCAGACTCTCTGATTCGCAGGGATAGGTTGCGCGTCGTTTTGAGAAGGAACACTTTTTAAAGGAAAAAGGGGAAGCCTCTGGATGAAAATTAAATTTTCGGGTGTGTCCAAGGTCTTCGAACCCGGTATTGTCGCCCTTCGGGATATCCATCTGCAGATCGACAAGGGGGAGTTCGTCTACGTCGTAGGAGCTACGGGTTCGGGAAAATCTACTCTACTGAAGTTGATCACCAGGGAAATGATCCCAACCCGGGGCTCTGTCTTTGTGAACGATGTCAACCTCCGCAAGATGCGCGCTGTGGACATCCCGTATTACCGTAGAGATGTGGGGTTGGTGGCCCAGGACTTCAGGCTTATCCCGCATCTGACCGTCTTTGAGAACGTTGCTTTTGTGATGGAGGCGATGGCGGTGCCTCCCCGTATGGTGGAGTATCGGGCCAGCAAGGTTATAGAGCAGGTGGGGCTCTGGCGCAGACGCTTCATGCGGCCTCCCCAGCTGTCGGGGGGCGAACAGCAGCGCGTGGCCATCGCGCGCGCTCTTGCCAACTCCCCCTCGCTCTTTGTTGCTGATGAGCCTACCGGCAACCTGGATTTCCGCACTGCGGCAGATGTGATGAAAATCCTTCTTTCCATCAACGCCGCAGGGGTCACAGTCGTCATGACCACCCACAATCAGTATATTGTGGACTCCTGCCGCCAGAGAGTTATCGAGCTGAGTGAGGGCAAGCTGGTTCGGGACGAACAGTTGGGGAGGTACACGCTGGATGACAACTTTTAGCTACATATTGCGTGACACCGGCCGCCTCCTTATTCGTCACTGGTTTCTGGGTCTCCTGACTTTGCTTACAACGTCTGTGATGGTCTGGATTTTAGGGCTGACCACGCTCTTTTCCCTCAACGTCCGGCATCAGCTGAGTAGGCTGGAGAGTGAGCTGGTGGTGCAGCCTTACTTGAAAAAGGGTGCGGAGGTCGAAAAGGTTGCGGAGAAAATTCGAGCTATGCCGGCGGTGCTCTCGCTGAAGCCGCTTTCCCCGGAGGACTCCCTTGCAAAGCTGCAGTCAAGGATGGGGAGCCAGTCCCGCGCGCTCTCCCTGATGGGAACGAACCCGCTTCCCTGGAACTTCGAGGTGCGGGTTCGGAGCGCAAGAGAGGTGGAGCCTCTGGTGCGCACCCTGATGGGGATGGAGGAGATAGACGATGTTGTTTATGCCGGGATGGTGGTTCAGAGGGTCGCGTCGCTGTCACGGGTGACCTCTCGGGCGGCTGTCGTTATGTTTGTGATTGCCATACTGGTCACCTCCCTGGTCGTTTACAACACTATCCACATCTCCCTTTATTCTCGGCGGGAGGAGATAGCCATCATGTACCTGGTTGGAGCGACACGAAGCTACATCTCAACGCCTTTTGTCCTGGAGGGGACCTTTCTGGCCCTCCTGGGTTCTCTGATGGCGGTGGGGGGTATTGCGCTGGCTTATTTGCCGGGCATCCGCATTCTTCAGGAAAACCTGCCCTTTTTGAGCCTTTTGGAGAACCCTCGCGTGATAGGGCAGTTCTGCCTCCTCCTGGTGGGCTTTGGGGCTACCCTGGGTTGGGTTTGCAGCTGTATTGTTGTGATGCGCTTCATGAGCTCTACGATACGTCCTGACTGATCTGTCCTCTGATTCAGATGAAAGCCTTCCTGAGATTTTTGCCGTTCTTCTTGTTCTGCCTTCTCCCCCTCTCCTCTCCCTCTGAAGCAGCGGGAAGGCAGGATTTTGATCGCCAGATAGCGATTGAAGAGCAGCGGCGTAAGGCCCTGGATAGACAGATTGAAGGATATCGCTCCAGCATACGGAAGATGGATCAAAAGGTGGACTCGCTTTTGATCCGCATTGATGAGCTTCAGCAAAATGAGGCCATTGCCCGCCAGGAGATAGAGATCTTGGAGCTTCAGAATCTCAAACTCCAGGAGGATCTCATTTTTTTGAGCATGGAGGCGCGGAACACCCAAGAGGTGGTGAACGAACTCCAGGCCCGGCTGAAGCAGCGCATGATTGATCTCTACAAGTATGGAAGCTCTGAGGAGCTGAACCTTTTTTTCTCCTCCCGGAGCGTCTTTGAGGCCGTTGAGTCTGTCTATCTTTTAAAGAAGCTTGACCGCTACGATGAGCTCGTTCTATCCCAGCTTCTGGACAAGCAGCAGGAGATGAAGCTTTCCGAAAAGGTCATAAGCGAACATCGGGAGCGCCTTAAAAACAAGGCTGCCTCCCTCCGGAAACAGAAAGAGCTCTACAACACCTCAATACGCCAGACAAATGCTTTTGTGGGCGAGATTCAGAGAAAAAAGGCTTTGGCTCAGAAGGCGGCACGGGAGATGGAAGAGGCCCAGAAAGCGGTGGGGCAGACCATTCTTGCTCTGATGCGGCGCAAAAAAGAGAGGGATGCTGAAGAGGCCCGGAAGGGCCGTGCACGGCGCGGAGAGGTCGATTATCTGGCCGGGCGCGGTCAAGGCTCAATGTTTGACTGGCCTGTGCGGGGGCCCATCACCAGCGGCTACGGCATGAGGATACATCCGATATTTAAGACGAAGGCCTTTCATTCCGGCATCGACATCGCTGCCCCTCAGGGTACACCGGTCAAGGCTGCGGCTGCCGGCGAGGTGCTCTTTACGGGTTGGCTGCGAGGGTACGGGCAGGTGGTTATCCTGGAGCACGGAAAGAACTACTCCACGGTTTACGCTCATCTTTCCTCCATAAACGCGAGGGAAGGGCAGGTTCTGAAGAGTGGAGCGGTCCTGGGAGGGGTTGGCAGAACCGGCACCGCAACGGGGCATCACCTTCATTTTGAGGTTCGCGTCGGGAGTAAAGTGCAAAACCCCCTGAACTATCTCAAACGATGAACGCCCTTTTCAGCAGCGGCGAACAAAATGTTGAGTATGAGCAAAGAGGTTGAAATAATGCGAGGAAAAAATCCCTCAAAAAATCCGGCTGTCTGGACTTTGGTTCTCTCCCTCTTTTTGGGGAGCGTGCCTTTCTTTATAGAGAAAGCTTGGGCTGCGGCATCTGTCGAAAACCTGGACTCTCAGATAGCGATTCAGGAGCGCACGCGCGAAAACCTGGACCGGCAGATAAGGCAATATAATGAGACAGCCCAAAAGAAAACGAAAGAAGCTCAGGGTCTGCTGAATAAGATAACGAATTTGAGACAGACAGCCCAGATGGCTCAGGAGCAGATCAAACTTCTGGAGCTGCGCTCATCCAAGCTCAAAAACTCCATGCAGGAACTGAACCAGGAAATAGAGCGCGTGAATCGCTCTTTGGAAAGCCTTTTGGTCGAACTTCAAGGTCGCATCCTCAATATCTATAAATACAGTGCCCAGGAGGAGCTGAACATCTTCCTGGCAGCGCATGACGCTCACGATGCCCTTACGATGGCTTACATGCTGGATCGCATGGCCAAGCAGGACCAAAAGGTGATAGAAGAACTTTCAAAGAACCTGCAGGATCTGGAGCAGGCGAAACAAAAGCTTGCTCATAGCCGCAGTCAGCTTGAAGCCCAGACCCAAGAGCTGAGCACTAAGCAAGAGGAATATGCTTCCACGCTCTCTCGGACGAACACCATGCTTTCGAACGCCCAAAAAGAAAAGAAAAAGGCACAGGCTGCAGCGCGGGACCTGGAGCAAGCACAGCATGAGATTGGGCAAAAGATCCTCGCTTTGCTTGATAGGAAAAAGCAGGCCTCTCTCCAGAGTACCCCTGCGAAGCCGGGGGGTAAGTCAGCCCCAGGGCCCACTCCAGGGGTGCCCCAGAGGGATTATTCTTATATGGCCAGAGGGTCGCTTCTGGATTGGCCTCTCAGAGGGCCGGTCATCGCTCCTTTCGGTTCGAGGAAGCACCCTGTTTTCAAGACCACGTCCTTTAATTCGGGTATAGACATCCAAGCCGCGTCAGGGGCTCCCGTAAAAGCGGCCGGATCTGGAGAAGTATTGTTCGCGGGCTGGTTGCGAGGTTTTGGACAGGTGGTCATCGTGAACCACGGGAACGACCTGGCGACGGTCTACGCACATCTGGCCTCTGCCCGAGTGAGCGAGGGAGATGGGGTGCGCTCTGGGACAGTGATCGGGACGGTGGGTAATACGGGCGCGATGTCAGAGTATAGCCTGCATTTTGAGGTCCGCCAAAGCGGGGCAGCAAAAAATCCCATGCAGTACCTTAAAAAATTATAAAAACGACAATTTTTCATCGCTGCGAACGCCATGGGACGGTTTTGGCATTACCCTTGAACCTCACGTGCTTCGCGCGGCCCGATAAACTTTTGGATTCTAAAGGACGCAGCGATAGTTAAATTTTTATAAATAAAGCGATTCAATTCAGCAGCTCCCTGACAAGGGCAGGTTTCCTCCAGAAGGTGCTCATCGCAGCTTGAAGGGGAGGTTTTGAAGGGTCAGGCTTAAGACGGACAAACGGGGACGGTGTTTGTAAGGATGCAAAAAAGAAACAGGTGGCTCGTAGGGGGCGCCGTATGTGCAGGATTGATAGGTTTAATATTCATTGTAGGATGGCTTTTCCAGGCTGTGGCCGGGGCTTCGGAGCTCTCGGATTTTGAGCGGATCTCACCGTTCAGTGCCCGGTCCCTCTGGCTTTTACGGCAGGCCAGAGCTATCGTGGAGGCTTATCAGGTCGACGCCGATTCAAAGCCTGTCCAGGAGGATGACCTGGTGCGCGGGGCGGTCAAGGGGATGGTTGACGCCTGGGAGGACCCCTACACACGATTTGTCCCGCCCGATCGACTCAAGGATGAGGAGATCGAGATGGAAGGACAGTACGGCGGACTGGGGATGTACGTCGGAGAGCGGGACGGCAGGATCTTGGTCATCAGCCCCATCGAAGGGACTCCGGCGGACAGGGCGGGGCTGAAGCCTATGGACCAGATAGTGAAGATTGAGGAGGAGGTCGTCCTGGGCTGGGACACGCAGAAGGTGGTCACGCGCCTCAGGGGTAAGCCGAACACCTCCGTTGCTGTCTGGATCCGCCGGGAGGGGGAGGACGAACTTCTGAAGTTTGACCTCACTCGCGAGATCATCAAGATAGTCTCAGTGCGGCATGAGATCCTCTCGGACGACATCGGGTATCTGAGGCTCACACAGTTCAAGCAGAAGACGGATGAGGAGGCCCGAGACGCTGTAAAGGACATGCTGAAGAAGGGGATCAAGGGGCTTGTCCTGGACTTGCGTAATAACGGCGGAGGTTTGCTTGATGTTTCCGTCCGTGTCAGTAGCCTCTTTCTCAAGGGAGGTCTGGTGGTGGGGACTAAGGGACGTGCGGAGAGGGCTAACGAGGATTATTATGCCGACACGGCTTATTACCTGACAGATGTGCCTATGACCGTCCTCATCAACAAGGGGAGCGCGAGTGCTTCGGAGATAGTGGCCGGCGCTCTGGTTGACCGTAAGCGGGCTGTCTCGGTGGGAGAGAAGAGTTTTGGCAAAGGCTCGGTCCAGACCTTGTTCAACCTGACGGATGGCTCGGGCCTTTATGTGACGATAGCACGCTACCACACCCCTTCGGGCAAGGTTATCGATCATGTGGGCTTGACCCCAAACATTGAGGTCAAAGGGGATCCGCAAAAAGACCCGGCCAAGGACGCTCCGTTACAGCGGGCTATCGCTGAGGTAAAAAAACAGATAGAGAGCAGCAGCAACGATAAGAGGAAGACTGAGGGTAAGGACCGATCCTGAGAAGGCCTCAGAACAAAAGCCGAGAAGCAGACAGCGGACAGAGTTGAGGGCTTGTCTTTTTTCAGGCGGCGGTGTCAGGACACCGTGGGGGAGGACGGTTCTTTTGAGAAAAAACAAGGTGGATGTATTAATAGGAGCTCAATGGGGTGATGAGGGCAAGGGTAAGGTCGTTGACGCTATGGGGGCGGACGTGGACATCTTTGTCCGCTATCAGGGAGGCGCCAATGCCGGACACACGGTCATTGTTGAAGGCAGAAAGGTGGTCTTTCACCTTCTCCCCTCCGGGATGCTTTATCCTGGTAAGCTCTGTATGATAGGGAACGGGGTGGTTCTGGACCCCGAACAGCTCCTGAAAGAGATGGATGATCTCTACTCAAAAGGGCAAGATCGGGCGCGGCTCGTCATCAGCCCTCATGCGCATGTTGTGATGCCCTATCATAAGACTTTGGATCGATTGGAAGAGGCTGCCCGTGGGAAAGGGAACAGAATAGGCACGACGGGCCTGGGTATTGGGCCCTGCTACGTGGACAAATTTGCCCGCTGTGGCCTTCGCGTCACGGACCTTTTGGATGCCGACTGCCTGAGGGAGAGCTTGATGGCAGCGTTGGAGGAGAAAAACCACCTTCTGACCCGCCTGTACGGTGAAAAGCCCATACCCTTTGATGAGGTCTATGAGCCGGCCAGGGAGTGGGGAAGGGCCTTGGAGCCCTATGTAGATAGTGTGACAGACCTACTATACAAAGCTCTTGAGGAGGGGAAGAACATCCTTTTGGAGGGTGCCCAGGGAGCCATGTTGGATGTGGACCACGGCACCTATCCCTATATCACAAGCTCCTCCACCTCTTCGGCTGGAGCCTTCACCGGAACAGGCATGGCCCCGCACGCCCTAGGCAGGGTTTTGGGCGTGATGAAGGCGTATACCACACGAGTGGGGGAAGGACCTCTTCCCACTGAGGACCAAGGGGAGACGGGAGAGTTCCTGCGCGAGCGTGGCGGTGAGTTTGGGGCCACCACAGGCCGCCCGCGACGCTGCGGTTGGCTGGACATCCCGGCCCTCAATTATTCGATGCGGCTCAACGGCGTGGACGCAATCGCTTTGACCAAGCTGGACGTTATGACGGGCCTGAACAAGATTCAGGTTTGCACGGCATATGAGAGGGGCGGGGTGCGCCTGTCCCGCTACCCTGCGGATGGCTCACTTCGTGATGTCTCGCCGGTCTACGAGGCGTTGCCCGGTTGGGAAGAGGACCTTTCCAGCTGCAAAACCTTCGAGTCGCTGCCTGAGGCAGCTCAGCATTATGTGAACTGGATTGAAAAACAGCTGGGTGTGCCGGTGAAGCTCATTGGAGTCGGAGGGGAACGCTCTCAGACCATCAACCGGGGTCTTTGAAGAGCTCTTTCAGGTTTTTTGCGGGGCAGCGCTGTGCTCAACGTGGACATTCGTTTTTGCGAGGCCTCAGACTTACCTGAGCTTCTGGAGCTGAACGCTCTGTCCCCGTACCCTTGGTCGGAGTCTGTCATAAGGGCCGATTTTTCGGAGGCCTTGAGGCCCCTCTCCTACTTGGGGGCTTTCTCCTTTCTTGACGACCGGCTTTTGGGGTATGCCGTTCTGGGTACTGAGGCAAAGGAGGCGCTTTTGATGAACCTTAATGTT
Organism: Fretibacterium sp.; assembly: GCA_012520235.1. GTDB lineage: Bacteria > Synergistota > Synergistia > Synergistales > Aminobacteriaceae > JAAYOR01. The sequence goes on along the minus strand of JAAYOR010000157.1, from coordinate 6,325 downwards.
CAGTCCGACTTTCGCCGGCGAGGGGTCGGGCTGCAGCTCGTTGCTGCGGTAGCAGAATGTGCCACAGCGCTGGGGTTTTCCAATTTGGCTCTTCGCGTAAGGGAGTCAAACATGCCTGCCTTGGCTCTTTACTGCCTTCTGGGTTTCCGCCGGACCGGAACTGCTCTGCATTACTATTCCAATGGCGAGTCTGCCCTGCTGCTTTCCGCTGAGTTGCCTCTGGAAATCCCCTCTCTGGAGTGATGGGCAAGTGACGGACGTGAGAGTTTATCTTCTATTTGACGACGCCTCCTTACTCTCGTTTGATGGAGAGAGTTTCACGCTCCATCGCCCTCCCGTAGAAATTGATGCGGATTTGAGCAGTTTGCCCGAGGGGAAGGCTGTGATGGCCTGGAGGGAGCGCCGGGGGGAGCTGGTTCAGGCTCTGGAGTCAGCTTGGTTTGAGGAGAGAAAACGGAGACGGCATGCTGAGGCCAAGCAGGTTTACAGCCCGCAAAAAGTCCTGAGGAATTATCCCCGCAAACCTCTGAGAGATTAATTAAAGCAAAGCGTCACCTGATATCATCTGAGCGCTCGTTCGACGTTCAGAAAAGGAGTCTCTCTATTCACTTGAGGGAATCTTTCTTATGTTAGAATACTGCTGAAGGAAGAAGTCTCTCCTGGGTTCCCTTGGAGCTCGCTCTTTTTATGAACAATTTGCGTGAGGAGTGATTTGCATGAACATTGAGGGCAAAGCGTACCAGGCCATGCTGAAGCGCAGGCCGCTGAACGTCAAGGCGCTGTGGGCAAATGAGCCGGTGGGTTTGGTGAGTGGCCGAGATATCTTTGCGGCGTGCAAGGAATTGGGCGCTGTCGCCCTGGCCGCGAACTGCCGTCATCCCATCACAGCCAAGGGGATCCTCAGAGCTGCCAAGAAACTGAATGCGGCTGTGGTCCTTGAGATAGCCAAATCGGAATCAGGCTACTGTCTGGGCAACTTCGACAACCTGCCAGGTTGGGCGGTTAAGTATTCCAAAGAGCTGGGGCACGGAGTTATCTTTACCATGCACATTGACCATTATGGCATCAAGGGGGAGGCGGACCTGGATAAGGCGGTCTCTGAGATCCCTCTCCTTGTGACCAAGGGCTGGACCTCCTTTGCCGTGGATGCCTCGCACCTTAATGACTATCAAAACCTTTGTGCGACCCGGGACGTCGCCATGAGCATCCCGCCTTACCTCGGCCTTGAGGTCGAAGTGGGGGAGATCAAGGGAGCTGGAGAGCTCTCCACGGTTGAGGAGGCCCTTTACTTCATCGGAGGGCTGAACACCTGGGGGATTTATCCGGACCTCCTGGCCATCTCCAACGGCTCTTTGCACGGCACCTATGATGCGGCGAGCGGGCAGGCGGAGGGCATCGACCTGAAGCGCACTCAGGAGATTGCCGAGGCCATTCGACCTTACGGTGTCTCCATCGCACAGCATGGGATATCGGGCACTCCGCTGGACAAGGTCTCCGACTTCTACAAGTACGGTATCAATAAGGGGAACGTGGCGACCTTGTTTCAGAACATCGTGTTCGGCATCAAGATGGACCCGGTCACGGGTAACGCAGATACCTCCACGGGAGCCTACGTGAAGGAGAAGAACCGTGGGATCCGCCCTGAACTTTGGGAGAAGATCGTCGCCTGGGCGGACGAGAAGAAGCTGAGCCGCAAGAGCGGTGATTACAAGAGGGCCAACCTTGTTTTCGGCGAGGCTATTCTTGAAGAGCCTGATGAGATTCTGGAGCGAATCGTGGACGAGACGGAGGAGTGGGCTGCGAAGTACATCAAGGCCATGCGCGGGGAGGGGAGCGCGGAGAAGGTGTTGGAGATAATCTCCCGACGCCGCGACCACAACGCTGCCCCGGAACGCAAACCGCTCCATTCCCGAGAGGACTACACGCCTGACAGGGCCCCCAACCGAGAAAAAATTGCCGGGGACTTCGACGATTAGACTGATAAAAGCGATAATAAAATCTCCGAGGGGCTGCGAACAGGGCCCCTCGGAGGTTTTCTGTAGCGATGCGCTGGAGGATATTCAAGCTTGCTCCAGGCCATGAAGAATGGGCTCTGACGAGGACGGGAGGGCAAGGTTTCGGCTTGCCGGGAACTGCTCTAACGTGTATTATGTTTGTAAATTGCTGTAAATGAAGGGAAGGATTCCTATGACTGAAAAGGCACTCATGGCGTTGGCAGCTGCACTGGCCGTGTCTATTCCCGCTGTTGCGACAGCCTACGCTCAGGCGCGCATTGGCAGCTCCGGGGCGGAGACTATCGCGGAGAAGCCGGAGACAGCCGGAACAATTATCATCCTGGAGGCCTTGCCCGAGACGATGGTCATCCTTGGCTTCGTCGTTGCCATCATGGTCATCATGAAGATGGCTTGAGCAGGACGGTGGAGGCGGATGCTTTGAATCAGGGGGAGCCAAACCAGCTGGAAGGACTCTCTGGCTTCATGAAAGAACTGGCGGAGCAGGCTTGCGAGCGCTATGTCATTTGGAAGCGCGAGGTTGACGAGGAGTTGGCTGACAGAATATCAGAGCGCCGCATTCAGGTGGAGAGAACGCTGCGTGACTTGCGCCTCGCTGACGAGCGGCATCGAACTGAGGGGTTGAGGTCGAATCGACATAGGGCGGAGGCTTCTTTTGCCGAGGCGAGGGAGCAACTCAGGGCTCGGTTGTTTGAGGAGTTGGAGAGGCGGCTTCTGCTCAGACTGCAAAGATTGCGGAGCTCGGGGGAATATGCCCTCGTTCTGCAGGCCCTCATCCAGGAAGTGACTCCTTCTCTGGAGGGAGAGCTTGTCATGTACGCTGAAAAAGAGGACGTCGAACGCCTCAAGAAGGAGAACAGCTCTTTGGCCGAAAGGTTGAGCGGAACCTTAAACGACGTCTGGGGAGGGGTTCTGATCGTGGACCAAGCGACGGGGCGGGTCCTGGACAACACCTTCCACAGCCGTTGGAAGCGCCTCGAACCCGACATGATGAGCCATCTCTCCGAACGCCTTGACCGTTCCTCCGTCTCTTGGGCAGAGATGGCTGCCTCGAAAGGAAAATCTCCCCATGGAACGTAAGGGCGCGATATCGGAGGTCTTTTTTTCTCATGTTACGGCGGTGTGCGACGCGTTCTCTCCCCAGGTGGGAGAGAACGTCCTCCTGTATGCCTCCCAAGGCGAAAGACAGCGTCATGGCGTTGTCTTTCGCGTAGAAGACGGCAGGGCCTCTCTGCGCTGTCTTGAAGGGACCATCGGCCTCTCCGCAGGGGATGTCGTTGATTTTCTGGGCCTCCGGCGTCTTTACGCCCCGGAGACTTTTGTCAGAGGTGGCTTTTATGACTCAAAAGGTAGCCTCCTCCTTTTGAAGGAGGAGGCTAATTCTGGCTCCCTATTAAAGCCCGAAACGTCCTTGAAGAGGGAAGAGCAAGGGGAGGAGAGCCTTTTTTTTACAACGGGAATCCGAGTTCTGGATGTCCTTTTCCCCCTGGCGCGAGGAGGGCGTTATGCGGTGACGGGAGCTTCCGGGACCGGAAAGACGACGCTTTTGCGTGAGAGCCTCTGCGGACTGCTGAACTCTTCCTCTCCCTCGGAAAAAAGGGCCGAGCTTGCTCTCTGGGCGTTTTGTGGAGCGCGAGGTTCAGACGTCCTGGATTTTGCCGAGCGTCTGCCTGAGTGGGTTCGGGAACGTACCCTGACATTCGTCCACACTGCGGATCAGGGCCCTTGGGCAGCGGAGCTGTGCCTGAGGCATGCGGCAGAAGTTGCCTGTTTCCACAGGGACAAGGGCCTTGATGTCCTGCTTTTTGTGGACGCCCTTCCTCTGGAGGATAGGAGGCACTGGAGCCGGCTCTGTGCAGTCAATGGGGTCAAGGGCAGAGGTTCTGTAACTTTATTAGCTGCTTGCTCCAATTTCAGGGGCACGGCGGTGCGCTATGAAGGAGTCTGGGCATTGGAGGCCTCCATGGCCTCCTCCTCTCGATACCCTGCCTTGGATCGGCAGCAGAGTTTCATCTGCGCTCCCGGAGAAGTGGCCTTTCCCCTGAGTGCGGAGGATCGGAAGTTCCTCTCCTCCCTCTCCTCCGATCCTGAAGTAAGCTCGGAGTTGCAGGGCTGGACTCTCTTCCTTGACTCTCTCCTGGAAGACCTTCTATGGCTTCAAAATGCTTTTGACGCCTCCTTCTCCTCAGGCGCTGTCTCAGGACTTCTGTCTTTGCTGAGGGAGTTTGACGCAGTGACGCGCCGCTTTCTTGAGGGCGGAGGGTGTGTGGCGGATCTTCTTCCCTTGGTGCCCAGGACGGGCTTGAAGGACCTGACGCGTCTGCCGGGCGAATCGGAGCTCTTGGAGAAGGGAAGGGCTCTCCTTGCCGCTTTTTCAGAGGTCCTGGAAGCTCTCAAAGCCGAAAAAGATGCCGAACAGGTTGTCCCCTCCCATTCCCCTGCAGGCGCAGCAGAGGAGGGAGACCCTAAGGCTCTGAAGGACGTGACGAAATGAGGCTCTATCGAGAGGGTTCGCGCTCCATCACCTGGATGCAGGGAGCGATGTTGTGCGTGGAGGGATTAAGAAATCCTTTTCTGGGGGAGCTTGTCTCGGTGGAAACTCCGGAGGGGACCTGGCGCGGAGAGGTTGTGGGCCTGAAGGACAGCTCTTGCAAGGTGCATCTTTTTGACGGGGTTTCAGGGCTGAGAAGCGAGGTAGCGACGGTCTGGCTGGAAGGATGTCTTCCCGGTCCTCTGGTGAGTGAACGTCTTCAGGGCGTTCAGGTCAACGGTTTCGGCGAGGTTGACGGGCAAAAATCCTTTCTCGGTGAACACCTTCCTTTGGAGCGGCCTCTGCCGCCCCTCTTGAGCCGCAAGCTCCCTTCTCGTCCCTTTGAGACGGGGCGAGGAGCTCTGGACTTATTTTTCCCGCTTTTTATGGGGCAGGTCATGGGACTGGGCCTATCGCCGGGGCTGCCTGGCGAGGCGTTTTTGCCGGGTCTTCTGAAGGATTTACGCATTGTTGATGGGATAAAACCTCCCTTGACAGTCCTAGCGGCAATCGGCCGTAGTCGCAATGAGGCATCGCGTCTTATTTCCGTCCTGCGCGAGGACCCGGATTTCGGAGAGGCTCTCCTGGTCTTGAGTTCTGAGACTGCCTCAGCCTCAGAACGTTGTGCCACCATAAAGACAGCTCTCACTGTGGCGGAGTATTTCGCCTTCTCTTTGGAGCGTGACGTCGTCCTGGTGGCTCTGGATATGGAGGCCCATGAGGCTGCCAGGAGGGAGAGAGCGGAGGAGCAAGGGCAGACCCCATCTGGGACTGAGGAGGCTTTTGCGCGGCTCTCTGAACGATGCGGATGCCGTGTGGATACCGAGGGGACTTTGACCTTTCTCCCCGTCTTCTCCTGTCAGGGCCGGGGCGCCTCTCCGCTTATGGAGGCCACAAAAAGTCTGATGCAGGGCTGTTGGATCTGGAATTCGACGGGAAGAGGGAGCTTTTCCCTCGACCTCGAAAACTCCTGTTCATCCCTCATCTCCCGGACAGGGCGAAACGTGACCTTTACGGGGCATCGCCTCGTTGCGGATCAGCTCCGAGCTTCTTATCTGAGGCGGAGGGCTGTGAGGGGCTCCACGCAGGAAGACGCTTTTATAGCACGTTTCGACAGGGTTTTTTTACGGGCTCGCCGACGCTTTTCACTTGCCAGGACGGAGTCGGTAGCCTGGAGGCTGCTGACGAAGCTACCGTCAGAGGAACTCGTCTTTTTGACGGAGCCCTTGCGGCGTAAGGTTCAAATGAATAAAACCAGCTCAAGAGACGATGGGTTGCTTTTTTAATGAAGCTCCTTGTGCTTAAGGTGGGCAGGACGAAGGACCGGCGAGTCTCCGCTTTGGCTGAGAATTATCTCAGGCGCATCCGTCCTCCCGGGATGACGGCGGTGGAGTCCGTGCCGGATATCGCCGCCGCCTCTTCATCTGGTTCCCTTGAGCGGGAGGGGCAGGAACTCTTGAGACGCGTCCGTCCTCGGGATCGCGTCATTCTTTTGCGCGAGGATGGGGAGGAGTTTGACAGTCTGGCCTTTGCCTCTTTTATCGCTGAGGAGCTGGAGGGGGTGGCCGGGCGACTTCTGCTGGTGATAGGAGGCCCTTGGGGGGTGAGTGATGCCCTGAAGCAGAGGGCGAACCGAGGGCTCTCCCTGTCCCGGATGACCTTGCCTCATGACCTGTGCTTTCTGTTTTTGGCCGAGCAGCTTTATCGCGCCTTCTCCATCCTTCAGGGCACGGGGTACCATCATTAACTGGTTTGAATTAAAGGTGCGTTAAGGAGCCGTTGA
>JAAYOR010000156.1 GCA_012520235.1 Fretibacterium sp. | reverse complement strand
TTCCTCATGGCAAGGAAAGCGCCCGCCAGAGCGATCAGGGAAAGCCCGGCAAACCCGGCGTTGCATCCGCCACTGCCGCTGTTGCCCTTCGGAGCCGCGTGCCCTGCGCTGGGAGTAGCAAAAATGAAGGTCACAGAGTCGTTATCATCAAGGGCGTAGTCGGCAACGGCAGCCTTATTTTTTGGTACAAGATGAGGAGCCCAGCCAAAGCGAGCAAACACGTAACCCTTCTCGAAATACCAACCATGGGCACCTTGACCTGTTACTGTCTTCTTCGTCCCCATGTAGCCGAGATTGCGCAGAGTGTTCTCGTTGTTCACACGGGCATACAGTCTTTTACCCTTAAGCGCAGCCTCAAGCTTATCAGCAGCAACGTCCTCGATAGTGATGCCAAAGAAAACCAGATTCGCAGGTTTACGAACCCCCAGCTTAGAAGACAGGACATGAGCACTAACCATGCCTTCACTTCCCAGGAAGTTTTCCTCCGAAGTAGTCAGAGGGTCCATAGACCCGGCAAAACGCATCGCTACCGCGCCCGTGCCAGGGAATTTCGCCTCTTCCTCCTCAGCTGCCTCTGTGGAATCGTAAGTCACTGGCGCATACTGATCGTACGATACGTGACCCGCCAGTGCAGCAAAGGCCACCCCAACAAAAGCCACCACCAACAAAAGAGCAATACCCAACGTCTTTCTCAATACCAACATCTCCTTCTCTATGAGAATTTGCCGAACTACAACTTCTTCAAACCGGTCCGCATAGTAAGTATCACCTCACCGGCCCTTTTTGTCAAGAGGTTGGAGCTTTTTTTGCGCCTTTTTTATGCCGCTAAAGGAAAAGAGGCCATACAAGCTTTCGTGATTTTCGCGTTTTTAGTGCGTTTCGCGGTTCATTCCGTTTTCGACATGTTATGACGCTAAAGCATCCGTTGAAGACGAAGCCGTGGGGGCTTCGCTTCGACATAAACAGGACCGGAGGGCGAAGCCCGTAGGTGTTAGCTGTTAGCTACTCGACTCGGCGCGCTGCGCTTGCGGTCGCCTGCTTATGCGAAGTCTGAGTCTGCTTTACGTGAGCGTCCGCATTTTCACATGGCTGCCTCGTTCTTATGGGAGGCCATCTGGGTTATCCACTTCTTGATGTCCTCGGCTATCTCACGCACCTCCTGGGGGGCACGGAACTCGTGGCCGAGGTATGCTTTGATGCCGATGACGAGAACATGGAGCTCCTTATGCGACGGCGAGTTCTCTATTATCTTAAGCACCGCCTCCGCAACGTCCGGCTCCATGGCTGCCAGGGTCGTGCAGAGCGTGTTGGCGTACTGGAGGGTCTGGCCCAGAAACTCGGGGTGCATGCACAGTCGCTTTAAGAGGTCCAGGGAATAGTTGCTGTTGCCCCTTTGAGCGTGGGCCGTGGCGTGGGTCCCCAGAGCGCAAAGCGTCTCCGCATCGTCCTCGCCCAGAAGCCGGGCCATCGCTCCATAGGCCTTGCCGCTCAGCTCTATGGCCTTATCCGAATCCCCGAGCGCCAGATAGACGGCCGCCAGGTGATTTAAAGCCTTTAGCGATGAGGGATGCTCTTCTCCCAAAGCTTTGGCCTGAGTTTCCCAGGCTTTTTTCCCAAGTTCAAAGGCTTTGTTGATATCGCCGCTCTCGAAATATCCAATAGCCTCTTTGTCAAGAGTTTCCCCAAAATTGACAGCCGTCATCAGCATACCGGCACAGCGCAGCGCGCGCCCATCCAAAGTGGAGTAATCGAGAGCGTAAAGCTCTTCCCTGATGTCAGCTCCAAACACCTGCGCCAGAAACTCGACGACCGGACGCACCCATAACGACGAACGACCGCCCAGGCGCATAAGATAATAGATATTGAACAGCCGCTCGCTGAGCTGATAGGTTTGACGTCGTTTTGTGGGGCTTTCCGAGGGGAGTTTTTCGACGAGGCCGCGTTTGCTGAGCCGACTTAAAAGAGAGGCCGTCTCCGGCTGCTCCATCCGAGCTTCGGCTGCGACCTCTGCCGAGGTCGAATTGCGCCAGAGCCGCGCCAGGGTGGCAAACACCTTGCGCTCCTTGGGAGGCAGCGCTTCCATCTGTCCCCTGAAATAATCGGTGTGGTCGTCAACCAGCATTTCCAGTTCCTTCATGAGCTCAAGGAACGAGAGATCTTTTCCGAACCAGGCGAGGATCGAAAGCAGGCGGGGAGACCCCCCTGTCAGGATCTCAAGGGCACGGGCCTGGCTTGGGGAGATCTTTTTTTCGGCGACGGACATCCAGAGCTTTGAGCATTCGGCAGCAGACAGACGTTCCAGGGGTATCGTCCTGAAAAAATCGTAAAAAGGGTGTCCCGGCTCGTCAAAAGGCGTCGTCGAGCTGCCCACAAGCATGATCCGGGGCTCGGACTGAAGAACAGCTTTGAGCTTAAGCACGTCCTCGTCTGGCAGCGTCTCAAAAAGCTGGCCCATGTTCTCGCAGACCAATAAAATGCGTCTTTTTATCTGGTCGGCAAAATCCAGCACATGAGCAAGGCCCGTATTTTCCGTTTCGGAGCTGCTGCCCCCCTGCGCTTTCAGCGTCCCATAGAGGGGAGATGCAAGGTAATAGAGAGTCTGAAGCCATAGATCATCCAGGCTCAGGATCTCGTAGTTCTCCTCGGAAAATATGACGGGATGCCAAAGGGACGCAAGCTTTGCATCGCTTCGGACCTCCACAAGGAAACGGCGCAGGAGCATAGTTTTGCCGCTTCCCCTCGCTCCCACAAGTAGTGTATGGAGGTTAGCCTTGCCCGAATTTTTCCGCACGCAATCCATCATCGCCTTCAACTCGCTCTGACGGACGCTGAAATTTGCCAAAAGCTCTTCATCACTCAAAAAAGACGGATTGTATTTCAAAGGGCGCATCATCAGAAACCTCCATTCGTGGCCCATACCCTTTATATATGTAGTATGCAACACTCTCCGGCAAGCAGAGAAGGAGACTGCCTCCCTGGGCCTGCTCCTTCCTGTGACATTCTAATGGAAAGAGTGCAGGTTGCAAATATCTTACACCAGCAAAACAAAAATGTATAGTGTATTTTACGTAAAAAGGGTTTTCGGGTGAGTGATACGTGAGGGAGGGATGAGGGGAGTAGTTTATAAGTAGGCGAGCTGCTCTTTGAGCCAGTCAGCCAGGGGGTTGCCCTTGCGCAGCAGTTTGCCCTGGGGGTTCACAAAGGCGTGTCGGGTCCAGCCCTCCGCAGCCAGGCGCCCGTCGGACTCCCGTGTGACGCGGCATTGAAAGGTGACGCTGACGGTCGTGAGCGCGGTCACGGTCGTCTCCACGCAGATGACGTCATCGTAAAAGAGAGGGGACCTGTAACGGCAGTTTGCCTCCACCACCGGCAGCATCACTCCCTCGGCCTCCCAGTCTCGGTAGGTCTTGCCAAAGGCCCGACACAGCTCCGTGCGCCCCATCTCAAACCAGTCCAGGTAACGCCCGTAATAGGCCACGCCCATCTGATCCGTCTCGCCGTAGCGCACCCGCGCCTTGCAGACATGGACAAAATTTTTTCCGCTTCCGCTCTCGCTCACAACACAACCTCCTGAAGTTTTTACACCGCATGGGCCGCGTGGGTTCAGACCGAAAAAAGGAAGAAACCTGAGAGGCTCTGCGCTATGGGGCAATTATATCTCAAGAGAAAGGCTCTTTCAGCCTTCCCGACTACAGCCGGGGCCGGAGATGGAGCTGCGGCCGCCCGAGAGGGGCGTGACCTTTATCTGAGCCCCTATCCGTTCCTTCAGCGCCGGGACGTGGGAGATGAGCCCGATGGTCTTGTCGTCCTGCCGGAGCTCCGCAAGGGCCTCCAGAGCCATGTCCAGCGCCTCCTCGTCCAGGGTCCCGAACCCCTCGTCCAGAAAGAGCGAGTCCACGCGCACGTCGCGCCCCGACATCTGAGACAGCCCCAGGGCCAGGGCCAGGCTGACGATAAAACTCTCCCCGCCGGAAAGGTTTTTTGTGGAGCGAACCTCGCCCGCCTGATAGGAGTCTATGACGTTGAGGGTTAGAGGTTGGGCGTCGTCCGGGACCAGGAGGTAGCGCTCGCTCATCCTCCTCAGGCGCTCATTGGCGTGACCGACCAGCACCTCAAAGGTGAGACCCTGGACGAAGTTGCGGTATTTTTTGCCATCGGCCGAGCCGATGAGCTCGTGCAGGAGCTCCCAGCGGGCACATTCTCCGGCCTGAACCTCTATGTCCTTCCGATTTTTCTCAAGCCTCTCCTCATCCGCTGCGTCATCCTCCAACCTCTGTTCAATCCGTGCCAGTGAATCCCTGAGCTCCTTCAGGGAGGCCTCGCAGGCCTGAAGCTGCGGCTCAAGCTCCGCCGCGCTCCGGTCCGTCACCTCCCGGGCTCGCTCCTCCTCCAGCCGCTTTTCCCGATCCTTTCTCAAAGCCCCCAGGCTTGTCCAGGCCTCATCCAGTTTTCGCGCCCTCTCAGCCAGAGCGCCCCGCTCTTCCGGAGAGAGCCGGGCCCTGAGGAAATCCTCCTCGCCCGGAAACCCGAGGGGCGCAAGACGCGCGGAAAAATTCTCCTCCAGCCCCTTCAGCTCGGGCGCCCTGCGGGCCAGCCCTTCCCTCAGGGATTCCATACGGGCCCGGGCCTCGTTCAGGCGTTTCGAGGCCTGATCCCGCCGCTCTCTGGCCTCCTTCTCAAGCCGGACCGACTTGGCGACCGCCTCTTTAAGGGCTCTCTCCTCCTGCTCAGGGTCCCGATCTCCGAAAAGCTGCCGGCGTTCCGCGCGATCCGCCTCGTAGTTCTCCTCCAGAGTCTTCAACCGCTCCAGCTGTTCGCCCTGCTCGCCTCTCATCGTCTCAAGAAGCTCGTTTAACGCCTTCAGCCGGGCGTCGAGCGCTCCCATCCGCCCTTCAATCTCTGTACGCTCCTTTGCACGCTCCTGCCAGGCTCTCAGCCTCGCCTCAAGGCGAACTGCGAGCGATGAGGAACTCTCCTCTTCAGGGAGCCCGAACGGGGCAAGCTGCTCCATCACGGCCTTCCTGCGCCCGAGTTGCTCCTCCCTGAGCTGGGCCTGTTCCTCCCGGGACTGTTCCAGGGCCTGAGCGGCAGCCCGGGACTCGCCCGCCGCCCTCAGCTGCTCCTTTTCCGCCTCATTCAGGGCCTCGCGCACTGCCGCCTCCGCCGCTTCAAGCTCCTTTACAGAGCTCTCCAGGCTCTCAGCCTCATCCAGCTGCCGTCCAAGAGCCTCGATCCTGAGCTCCAGCTCGTCAGGGACAGGGACAACCCCCTCTGCGAAAGGATGTTCCGTCGCGCCGCAAAGCGGGCAGGGCGTCCCTGCCTTCAGCCCGGCGCGGTACGACTCCAGCTCCGTTATCCGTGCCACAAGCCCCTTCTCGCGGAGCAGGGCCTCTTTTTCAGCTCGGAGCTCGCGTAGCAGCCGGCCTCCCAGGAGGAGAGTCAGGGCCTCCCGCTCCCCCTCAAGGCGCTCTGAAGCACGTTCCAGATCTTTTCTGTGCGTCACCAGGTCTTTCCCGCACCGCTCAAGTGCCCTCCCGGCCTTTGCAAGCGCCGCCTCCCTCTCCTTATGAAGCGAGTCCCTTTTTTTTGCATCCCGATCAAGCGTTTCAAGAGCTTTCAGGCTTTCCCTGATGCCGCTCAGGCTTGTGATCAGCACCTCGTCCTCCGCGTGGTCCCTGAGCCAGGCCGCAACAACCTCTCCCCGCTCGGCTTCCAGAGCGCGCTCCGAGCTCCGGGCGTCCCGCTCCTTTTCCGTCTGCGCGAGTCTCTCAGAAGTTTTCCGGCAGAGCTCCCTCTCCTTGTCCAGGGTCTTTTTTTTCTCGCCCAGCCTGGCGTCAAGCTCGCGCGCCTCCCGCAGGTCCGGTCCGGCCTCCTCCAGGGCCTGGCTGGCCTTCCCGGCAGCTTCCTCGCAGGTCCTCAACAGCTCAGAGCTCTCCTCAAAGGCCAACGTCAGGGCCGGCAGGGCCTCCTCCTGCTGTTTCAGGGTTCGCCCCTCGTCCCTCTGCTGTCTTCTGGAGGCCCCGAGGGCCGCCCAGACCCCGTCCAGCGACGCGGCTGAGACCGCGCGCTTCAGTCGCTCACGCTCCGGCTCAAAACTCGTCCGCTCCGCCTCCTGCCGCTTCGCCGAAATCTCCAGCTCGGCAAGCTGCTCTTGCATCGCGTCCAGGCCCCTTCGCCATGACAGAGCCTTATCCAGGGCCTCACGCCGGGAGAGGAAGGACGTTTCCTGTTCCCTCTTCCCGCTCAGCTCCTCCTCAAGCTCCCTCCGGGCATCCGGCCCCAGCACCGCAACGCCCGACGCCGAGGCCTCCAGCACCTTCAGTTTGTCCTGCTCCTCCCTGCGGCGCTCGTGGACACCGATGGATATCCGGCTGTAGATATCCGTGCCGGTTATCTGCTCCAGGACGGGCGCGCGCTCGCTGGCATCAGCCTTGAGGAATGCGTCGAAAGCGCCCTGAGCCAGCAGCATCGACCGAGTGAAACGGGCAAAATCCATGCCGGTGAGCTCCTCAATCCGATTCGCCACGCCCTCTATCCGACTCTCCAGCACGACGCCCGTATCCGCATCAACCAGCTCACGCTGCGGCGGCTGCAGCCTGCCGTCCGCCTTTCCCCTGCTGCGGCGCTGGCTCCAGTGACAGCGAAAGCGCCCCGCCGCCGTCTCGAAGGTGACCTCAGCAAAACACTCGCCGGTCCGGCGGGACATCACCTCGTTCTCGCTCTGCGAGACCCTTTTTAAGCGCGGGGTCTGGCCGTAAAGGGCCAGGCAGAGCGCGTCGAGGATCGTCGTCTTCCCTGCGCCCGTGGGGCCGGTGATGAGAAAGAGTCCGTCAGAGAAAGCTTGGTCCGTCAGGTCAAGCTTCCATCCGCCGAGCAGAGAGTTCAGATTCTGAAAGCGCAGCTGCAAGATCTTCAAATCCCCTCACCCCCCTGGGACCCGTCAGGTTCATCGAAACTGTCATCATCGTAAAGCGAGGCCAGGACCTCCTGATAGGAGAGCCTCAGGTCGGGCCTCTGGGCCTCCGGCACCTCGCGCGACTCCAGGAGCCTCTCAAACGCTTCGCTCTCGTCAAGGTCTCTCAGGGTCTCCCCCTCCCGAATCCGGCCCAGAGCGCTCTCCACCGCTCGCTCATTCCCCACCTTGAGGAGCTCCAGCTCCGTACCCTTCAGCTCGTCCTCCAGACGCTCCCTCAGATCGGGCATCAGCTCCGCACCCTCATAGAGGACCTCCAGCCATGCGCAGGACCCGGCCTCCTTCAGCTCGCGAAGTCGGGTCGAGATGCCTTTCCAGTCTCCACGGAGCCTCTCAAGCTCCTGAAAGAGCGGGACCTCAAGGAGCCGGACCGAGACTTCCCGCCCCTGAAGCTCCGCAAGGCAGACGCTCTTTCTCTGCCCGGCCTCTCCAAAGCCCATGGGGATGGGGGACCCGCTGTAACGCGCCGTCTCGCAGCCCTTCACCCTCTGAGGGCTGTGGAGGTGCCCCAGGGCCAGGTAGTCGAAGCAGGCCGGGAAGGCATCAAGCGCCACTCGGACCAGCGAGCCGACGTAAAGGTCGCGCACCCCGTCATCCCCAAAAGTCTCTCCGCCGGCCGCAAAGAGATGTCCCATGCCGACGATGGGGAGGTCGTCCCCATGCTCGCCCAGCTCCCGCCTCCTCCGCTCGGCCTCCTCACCGACCGCGGCGTAGTGATCCCTCAATCCCTCCAGCAGGCTGCGCGTCTTGTCCTCAAGGCTCTCGCCTGCCTCCGAGACCCGCAGATCGCGATCGCGCAGATAGGGCACGGCGCAGACGATCAGCTCCGGCCTGCCGCGCTCGTCGTGGAGCGTCAGCACCTCATCCCTCGGATCCCCGGAGGCGCTCCCGACCACATGGACGTCCAAGGCCCTCAGAAGCTCCTTGGGGGCCTCCAGAAAGGAGGGGGAATCATGGTTCCCTGCTATCACCACCACGTGACGGCACGAGGACTCCGCCACCCGGCACAGAAAACGATAGTACAGCTCCTGGGCGCGGTTGCCTGGCGTCCCCGTGTCAAAGACGTCGCCAGCGACTAAAAGGGCCTCAACCCCCTCTCTCTCAAGGAGCTCCGCCAGCCAATTCAGGAACGCCTCGAACTCCTCGTAACGCCTCCTGCCGTAAAGGTTCCGGCCTATGTGCCAGTCGGACGTGTGCAGCAGCCTCATCTCAGTTCTCCTTATCCTGTGCCGTGTGGGGAGCGTTTTCGTTCCGTTCCTGATATTACCAAGAGACGAATGAACACGAAGCGAGCTGGTCGCCTTGAGTAGGCTTCGGGATGGGGTCTCCGTCCCGCTCCATGCCGTACAGATGCAACCCCATGGCCTCCTCGGCCATCTGCACGGCCTCTTCGTCTGTACTCCCACACGTAAAACAGCCGGGGAGATCTGGGAACGAAACGGAAATACCGTCGTCTGCATAGTTGAAAATAGCGGGGAAAATATATCGGTCTTTCATATTGGTCACCTGCCTTAAAGGTGTGGGGCTTATTTCAGCCCCGCAACAAAAATCCCGTACCTCCCGGCACGGGGGCTGCCCGGAT
>JAAYOR010000155.1 GCA_012520235.1 Fretibacterium sp. | reverse complement strand
TGAAGATCAGGCCCAGAATCGTCGGGATGCCGATCTTAAACAGGTCAAGCTCTACGGGAGGCAACAGTTTGGATATGGCCTCAACCCCGCCCGCGCCCTCAATGATGAAGGGAAGCGAAATTGCCAATCCGAACAGGATGATGAAGAACTGAACCACGTCCGCAATGGCGTCCGCCATCATGCCGCCGAGGGTGGTGTAAAGGATGACAACAAAACCGCTGATGAGCACGCAAAGGTTGAGCGGAATGCCTGTGATTGCAGTAACGACAGAAGCCGCCGCCAAAATCTGCGACGCGGTCAGGCAGAACAGAGAAAGAATGTTGAGCACGGCCGTGAAGGTGCTGGCGGCCTTGCCAAACCTCCGGTTGACCACCTCGGGAATGGTGACAGCCATCGTTCTGCGGATGGTAGGGGCAAACCACGCGAGGGGAATCATCGCGATGGACGCGGCTAAGACGTACCACGCTGCACTGAGTCCCCAGCCCGCAAAGGCTTTGGCCGCAACACCCGTGGTGCTTCCCCCGCCGATGTTGTTGGCGGAAAGCGAGCAAGCCACGATCAGGACACCCATGCGGCGCCCGGCGATCATGTAGTCCGTACTGGTCTTGATGAAAAACTTGTTCGTCAGATAGCCGATTAAAAACATCCCGAACATATACACACAAAGCACGCCTACTGCAATCGGTTGCAACTGCATAAACTCAACCCCTTTCCATGAAATGAAAAACTTCTGCTACGTAAGTCAAAAAACAATTTCACAAAAACAACTTGACTTTCTTACGCAGTATTGCATTTGGATATAAGAAAGTCAAGAGTTATTTGCAAATTGTGTCATTATTCTGTGATAATGTAGCCTCGCAAATCTTCGCTCCACCCCCCTCCGCGATGAGGAGTCTGGATAATATTGGGCATGAGTCAGGAGCGAGTGGCATCCCCACAAAAAGAGATCAAGCGTATTAAGGTCATGGAGCTATTGGCCTACGGGAAGTTAACCAACCAGGAGGCTGCGGATGTCCTAAGTCTCTGTCGAAGGCAGACTAGCAGACTCAAGAAAAAGACTTGGCTCAGGGTGAAGTGGATCTTATTTACGGCAACCGGAACAGGTCTTTCGGGCACAGGATGGAGGCTCGTAAGGGTAATGACTGGAATCAGCCTGTGCCGCTACTTCTACAGCTTTGTGGGCCAGGTGCGGGACAACCTGAGCCCCAAATTCAAGGGCCGAGACGGCTGTTCTGCCGTCTCGGCCCTTGAATTTGGGGCTGACTCTCCGGGGTTAGGCGCCAAAGGGCGGCCGGTTCTCCCGCGTTATCGTGCCCTCACCCCTGCACTCAGCGTCTGCGCAGGACGAGCACGGCTCCCAGAAGCGCCAGGGTACCAAGCCCTAGGCTGTCACAACCTCCGCTGCTGCTCTTATGGGGACGCGCATCGTCATCAGGTTGGGGCTGCGGGGCCTCATCAGCAGGAGCCAGATACGCCATGGCGAGCGCCATCACCTTTGTCCCCTCAATCATCTTGGGGATGGAGAGCGACTCGTTGGCCTCGTGCATTCCTATACCGCCGTCAATGCCCCAGGCCACCATGCTGAAGCCGATGTCATTCTTCCAGGCGGAGGCATAGGTGCCGCCGTGGGTGATGCAGGGCTTCACCTCTTTGCCTGTTGCGTCCTTATAGGCCTTTTGGAGCTTGACGATGATCTCGGAGTCCAGAGGGACGGTGTAAGGATATCCGCCTCCGGTAACGTTGGCCTCAAGTCTTGCGGCCTTGAACTTATCCTCCACCTTGGCCTTTATCTCCGCGCCGCTCTGGTGTGACTTGCCAGTGATCAGCTCCGCGCCCTTGTCCGGGTAGCGGATGTTCAGGTGGTTGTAGATGGTGGGTTCGACGTCCGCGCTCTCCAGCCGCGCGAAGCCCATGTTGACCGTCACGATGTCGTCAAGTTCAATGCCGCCCTCCTGGATGCCCAGGGCTGCGCCCATGTTGTCTGGGTTTTCGTCGGGCGGAGCGAGGCGTGTCAGTTTTTCGGCCACGACCTGCCAGTCCGCGTTCACCGGAGCTTTGGAGAGCAGGAACATCATGCGGTTGTTTGCGCCCACACCGGCCCATGCCTGGCCTGAGTGAGCGGCTCTTCCGGTGACGTCCACGGAGAGCACGCCGGCGTCCACGTTCAACTCAAATTTGATCGGCAGGGCCGCGAGGTCCCAACCCTCAGCCGCAGCGGCCTCTTGCATCGCCTGCTTGATGGCCTTCAGCTGGTGGTCGGGCCCCTGGAGAGCCACCTGGCAGCGGTCGGAGACAGCGTTGGTGGCTGTGCCTCCGTTGAGGAAGGTCAGTTTGACGTCCGCGGCATCGTTGTCTATCTTGTTGTAGGCTCTCACATTGACGCTGGTTTTCTCGATGTAGGTGGGTTGGAACGAGCCGGAGTCAGGGGAGAAGCCGAGCACGGGCCATTCCTCCTCGCCGGCGCGCGCCTTTTGGGCGTAGGCTGAGACGCATCGCCATCCGCCGTAGTCTTCCGTGGTCCCGAAGAAGATGCGAACCCGGCGCGAGAGGAGAACGTTGGCGTCCTTCAGGGCCTTGAGCGAGTAGAGCGCGGAGAGGATCGGACCCTTGTCGTCAAAGGTTCCGCGTCCGATGATGTGATCCTCGCCGTCCCGCTCAACGACCTTGGCCTCAAATGGCCCGCCCAGGTCCCAGAGGACTGGGTTGCCCGGCGCCACGGTGTCCAGATGCCCCAAAACCATGACCATCTCCTCAGCGTCCTCGGGCCCCCATTCCGCATACCCGTATAGGGGCTCTTTGACCACCCGGAAGCCCATCTCCTCAGCTTTCTCCAAGGCAAAATCGAGGGCTTCGGTCACCCCAGCATCGGGGTTAGGGTAGGGCCCACTGTAGCCGGGCGTGGTCTCGTTGTAGCTTTCGATCTTTACGATGTCCTTCACGGCCTGGATCTGCTCCTCTTGGTTGGCGAGGACCTTCGCTTCGACGTCATCGAGAAGCGTGCCCCAGGCGGGGACGCCTGGCAGAAGGAACAGAGACAGCGAGAGCATTGCTGCAAACAATTTCAAGACGAACACCTCCTCAAAGATATCAAAAACTTTGGAAAATTAGATTGGAGCACCCCGGAGAGAACAACAACTTTTCTAAGGGATTGCTGACTTAACCGACGCTTCCTCAAACCCCAAGAAAAGCTCTGTGGGAGCCCTTATAATTAGGATATCATTCCGGGGATGTTTTTGCATCTTCCCCTCCACCATAGGCATGAGTTTTCTGCAGGGAGCAGTCCAGCTTCAAGAGCGCCGGCTCTTTGCAGCAGGCTTGCCTACGGCATAAAAGTAGAGGGTGCGGCTGCGCGCAAACGCACGATTCGAACTAAAGGCGCTTTTGATTCAATCGGCGCTTCCTCAACGCCTGGAGTGGTCAGGTTTCTTTACGAGCGGGGCGTGTCGCCCTGCGGCTTCAGGGCCGTTATCAGGGCGCTGAAGGAGAGCCCCTCAAGGGAATCAAGCTCCTCCGGGGTCAACCCCTCAACGGTGGTCCGAACCACCTCCATGTTCAGGTCGTGCGGTTTCGTCAGAGTCACGTTCACCGCCCCAAACCCTGCCTTTTCCAGCCTGGTTTTGTACTCTTCCGACGGAAGAGCGCCGGCCACTCACCCGGACCATGCGGCGGGGCTTTGCTTCAGTTTTTCGGGCACGGGCTTCATCAGCACCACGTCGGAGACACAGAAGCGCCCGCCCGGCGTCAGGACCCGAAACGCCTCGGCAAAGACCTTGTCTTTGTCGGGCGACAGGTTGATGACGCAGTTGGATATGAGCACCTCCACGCTCCGGTCGTGCAGCGGCATCTCCTCAATGTAGCCGCGCAGCAGGGTGACGTTCCGTATCCCTAAGCGGTCGAGGTTTTTTCGGGCCTTGTTCAGCATGGGCGGGGTCATGTCCAGGCCGTAGACGTGCCCCACAGCGCCCACGGCCTTGGAGGCCAGGATCAGGTCCAGCCCCGCGCCGCTGCCCAGGTCCAGCACGCGCTCGCCCGGCTTCAAAAGAGCCGCCTGCACGGGGTTCCCGCAGCCGAAGGACTGTTCCACCACGTCCTGCGGCGTCCCGGCCACAGCCTCCGCCGTGTAGTTGCCCTTCGTCATGTCGGTGATGGCCGTCACGTCGCATCCGGCTTTTCCAGTCCTGTTCCCGATGGCCTCGCCGTAGGCCTCCCGCACGGCGTTGCGCACGTCGTTCATCTCATTCTCAGCTCCTTATTGTGGGCTATTGGCAGGCCTGTCTTTGCTGTTTTTCCTCAAGCCAGAGTTCCAGCTCCTTCAGGTCCTCCTGACAGCGCGCGTCCTCCCGAAGCCGGTATTTCAGTGCGCTTAGAAATGCCTCCAGCTCCCCTGGGACGAGGGAGTAGTGAGTCCACTGCGCCTCCTTCCGGTCGCTCGCCAGCCCGGCACGCTTGAGGGCCAGGAGGTGGCGCGACGCCCTGGACTGAGTGAAGTCCAGCACCCTCATCACGTCGCAGACGCAGAGCTCCCGCTCGAAGAGCAAGTTCAGGATGCGCAGACGCGTCTCATCTCCAAGAATCTTGAAGAGCCCCGAACATCGTTCCAGCTCGCTCATTCCATCCCTCCTTAAATTCTTTGATTCGCTTATGCGGATGTAAGTATAATCTTGAGAGGCAAAAAAATCAAGGTTTTTTGAGGGGTCTGTTCCTTATGACTGGCGGCATCCTTTACCATGTAAAACTGGACATTCTCAAATGCATTGGTACACTATGAAAAACGCTCAACTCGTCGTGCTCACGACCAAGCAAGGAGGACATGCCATGGAATTCAGCGAAATGAGCCACGCCTTTATCGCAGCCCGGTTCTACGTTCGTCTCATTGAGGCCTTCAGTGATCGGGGCAAACGGGCCTTCATCCACGCCACCCAGTACTACGCCGAACAGAGGGGCCGCCGTATGGCTCAGCGGGCCATACGGGACGGACACGAGCTCACCTTCGACGTGTACCAGCAGTACGGTGAGTGGGTGAGCACCTCCGAGTCGATAGAGGGTGAATGCTCCAACCTAACGGAGGTCGTCTCCTACTCTCCGGACTGTACCCTTCACATCTCCCGCTGCCCATGGCACGCTCAATTCAAGGCCATGGGGCTCACAGAGGCGGGGATAGAGTACTGCAAGCACCTGGACAACTCCATCTGTCGGGGTTTCAATCCGTACCTCGTCTACGATGTCACCCAGACCCTCCACACCTCGGACCGTTGCGTTCAGATCCTAAGGGGGGCCAATTTCTCCGAAGGGAGCCGGTACGAGAAAAAACGGGAGTACTTGCGCCCCTTCCAATACCACTGCGCCCACTCCTACTGGTCCTACAGCGAGGTCTCAGCCGCCATCTTCGGCGCCGAGGGGGAAGAGATCAACGCCCTTGTCCTTAAAGACTTCCGGGAGGAGTACGGCGCGGACATGGCGGACGGTATCGCACAACACAAACACACCAACTTCAACGTGTGCGGATAGGGAGCCTGCCCTTAAATAAAGTAAATCGAGGTGTAAAAACTTAGTTTTTGCACCTCGATTGTTAGGCAGGTATCTCATAAAGAGGGATCAGCCCTTTTGTGCGAGGGGTTCTGTGACTTTGTGTTCCCCAAACGTTCCTCTGCTCTGAACCGGAACTGTGGGCATTTCTGGTGTATGGGGATTAAAAGGGAAAGGCGCATCGTGTTCCAATGCGCCGCCAACAAATATCAAGGGGTCGGGAATGAACAGAAGGTTCCGCAAAGCTGCGTTTTCTCCAAGTATTAGCATGTCTGTTTTCCGAAAAGCTTCCTGAGTCAAGGTTTATGAGTCAGCCTTGGCAGGGTTGATTCAGTGCAGTCCCTTGCCCATAGAATCAATGACCAGTATTCTCTTGCCACCCTCGTCCTCGTAATGGCAGAAGCCACGCCAGGCGTCCTCAATGGACCATAGGTCGAACTCGTGGGTGGAGGGCGGTTTGGGATCCCCCTTCAAGGGCTTGAAGTCAAGTCTGGCGATGTTGTGGTCGAGCTCTAGATAGCGCGCCAGGTCGTCGATCCTGCGGTTTACCAAAATTTTTTTGTCGTGGGCCATATCAACCACGGCCGATTCCGTAGCTTCGCTGTAGCGGATGCAATCCAAGGGCGGAGGAAGTAATTTTACCCTGTAAAGATCGTCCTTGAATTTATCCAACATCAATTCGCCCCAGACCGAGAGCGTGCACTCATCATCCATCACGGTCAGCATCACCTCAGGCAGTTTGGGGCAGTCCTTGACGGAGAGAGAGATCCACTGCAAACGCCGCACTATGCTCAAGTTCTGCTCAATGGAGCTTTTGACTGACTGGTCTAAATCCATCGGCAGGCGGGGGATGCTCAGAATCTCCTCGCCGGACTCGAAGATGTAGATAATCTCGTCCGCGTAGAACATTCCCAGAGTCTGCATGTAGCCCTGAAGCGATTTGAACCCGCCCACCATATTGAAGAGCACGTGGTGCGAATTGCGATAGCCCGGCAGGGTCTCGCTGCACCATTTTGCCAGATTGGCGATGCCTAATTGGAACGAGTCCATACTGTGAGCGTTGAGGTCTTCGATAGGCAGAACATTCATGTTGATGTCCCGGGATCGCCCCCATTCCTCAATTATTTCCGCGGCGAGATGCCCCTGGAACGTGTCGGTGCAGATCAGGTAGTGATCGTCCCTGCGCGCATCAGAAAGGTCCCCGTCCCTGCGATAACAGCCGATGAAGCCGTTGAGTTCTGCGGACAAACGTCGGATCTTCGCCTCATCCTTTTCCTCCAAAAGCATTTGACGCTTCTTTTCGGCCAGCTCCTTTAGCCGGGTTGCATCCGAGGGCGAATAGTCTTCCTCTTTCTTGTTGGCGTTTTCGCGCAAAAAATCCCTCTCCTCGAGTGTAGCCTTGTTCGTCAACAGGCTAGTGCCACAGGTGCTCACCGTCACTTTCAACTTTTTAGACATCCAATACCGCCTCCTTACAGAATAAATATTAAGAAAGGCCCTCTAAGGGCAAGCTTTCAGAGCCTATATTTGTAAAACCTACAATACTTGATTTAGAATCTAAAGACAACAGCCAAAACGTAGATGTAGAAAGGTCAAAGATAGCACAAACTTGCCGAGAGGTTTGTTAAGATACCCTGTCCCTTTTTTCCTTTCCTGAGATGTCGGTTACAATATAAGGTGATGCAAGATATGGCTTAGCTTTTTGAATTTCAAGAGGCCGTGCCCGGGTGATAGAGCTTGGGCACAAAAGAAAGGGTGGTGCGTCTTGAGTCGAAGAGTTCCGTTTGAAGCGCCAAAGTGCCCTGAGGTAAAAAAGGGTGGTGAAGAGGTTTCCTACACCATCAAGGTGGTCACCCCCATGTATGGCGGAGGGGCCGAGGCGGGGGTCAACGACGCCGATAACCCCGTCCGGGCGGCCTCGGTGCGGGGACATTTGCGGTTCTGGTGGCGGGCAACGCGCGGGACTGCCTTCAGCTCCATCGCGGACCTTAAGAAAAGGGAAGCGGAGATCTGGGGGAGCATGGGACAGGCGAGCTCGACAATCGTTGAGGTGCTTCGTCAATCGGGGGTCGAAAGCCGCGTATATCCTGGACACGGTTTTGATAAATACGGCATTGAGACTTATGCTATCTTTCCCGCCTCAAGCGGCGAACACGATTTGCTAAAGGAAGGCCTGACCTTTGAACTGCGCCTGCGGTACTCAGAGGAGCACAGGGATGATGTCCTCTGCGCGCTGTGGGCCTGGGTGAACTTCGGAGGTATTGGGGCCCGAACTCGGCGAGGCTGCGGAGCCCTTTACTGTGAGAACTTTGCCCCTAAGGATAGCAACAATTTGGCCTCCTGGTTGAAGGGAAAGTTGGGGGAATATGGTATCGAGACCTCAGAAATTCCGATGTTGTCCTCTTTGGGGTTGCCCTCTCTGGGAAGGAGGTTTTTTTATAACCCCAAAGAGGTGGATGCCTTGGGTGCTTGGACCAAGGGGCTCTACGCCATGAGAAACTTCAGGCAAAAGCCTAACTTTGCCCGCAATGAAGGTGGTGAAAGGCCGGGGCGTTCCCGGTGGCCCGAGGCGGACACGATCCGACGCGCCTTGCATGGCGGTCACCCTTCACACCGGCCCAATGAGGAGATGCCCAAAGGTTTCCCCCGAGCTGCCCTGGGACTCCCTATAGTCTTTCAGTTCAAGGGCGAGAGAGAGTTGAACACGAATGCATACCCCAAGGGGAAGAAGCGAATGGCCAGTCCCGTCCTCCTGAGGCCAATGGGGATGCAAGACGGAAAATTTATAGCAATAGCCGTCTTCCTGGACGGAACCCGGGTTAAAGAGCTGGATGTCGAGAAGCTTAGAGGGTCCTTGACACAGGAGGCCATCGTCAACCCGGCCTTCGCGGA
>JAAYOR010000154.1 GCA_012520235.1 Fretibacterium sp. | reverse complement strand
GACGCCAGCGCAGGTTTACGGTAGGCAGAAGGTTGAAGACGTAGCTTAAGCATTTGTCAGACAATTATGGGAAAGGAGGTATTCGGATCTTTTTTCATTTTGTGTCTTGACAGAGGGGCGCAGTGTAGATACCATACAATACAAACATTGAGAACAGACTTACGAAAGGAGGGCTGGAAGCGGAAAGTGAAGAGCGAAGGATTTTTGGGTCTGGCCTGGAACAGCCATAAAAATCATGAAAGGGGAGGAATTTGTGTGAAGAAACTTATGTTGGCGCTATGCGTCGTGTTGATGGCGGGGAGCGCTTTTGCGGCGGACACGATCAGGATTGGCGAGATCGCCACGGTGACGGGTGACTTCGCAGCTTATGGAGTCGCTGAGGTGGAGTCTGTCAGGATAGCTGTCGAAGAGATCAACGCGGCAGGTGGAGTCCTGGGTAAGCCTCTTGAGGTTGTCATGTACGACTGTCGGACCCGCCAGGAGGACATGGTCAATGCGGCTCGTCGGCTTGTGGAGCAGGATAAGGTTGTCGCCGTCATCGGTCCCAGCGGCAGCGGCCTCTGCATTGCTGCAGCCCCTATCTTCAACAAAGGCAAGGTTCCCCATCTCGGTACGCTTCCGACCAACCCGCTGGTTACGGTGGACGAAAAAGGGGCCGTCCGTCCCTATAACTTCCGCATCTGTTTCCTGGATCCCTATCAGGGGCGCATCATGGCCTGGTTTGCAGCCAAGGATATGAAGTCCAGCAAGGCCGCAATTCTCTATGACGTGTCGAGCGACTACTCCCAGGGGCAGCGCGAGTTTTTCATTGAGAGCTTTAAGGAGTTCGGAGGGGAAATCGTAGCTGACGAAGGCTTCCGAGGCGAGGACGTCGATTTCCGTTCCCAGCTGACCAACATCAAGGACAGCGGTGCGGACATCCTCGTCTTCCCGTTTATGGGCAAAGCGCTTCCTCTGGCTGTCAAACAGGCCCGGGAGCTGGGCATCAATTCTGTGATAGTCGGAGGCGACGGCTACGGGGATTTCATGTGGGAGATAGCGGGCAGCGCTCTGGGCGACACCTACTGGGTGAGCCATGTGG
Source organism: Fretibacterium sp. (assembly GCA_012520235.1). Lineage (GTDB taxonomy): Bacteria > Synergistota > Synergistia > Synergistales > Aminobacteriaceae > JAAYOR01. The sequence goes on along the minus strand of JAAYOR010000154.1, from coordinate 2,280 downwards.
ACCGTTACGACCCCACGCTCCTTCCCTTCTTTGACAAATACAAGGAGAAGACGGGTACGGAGTGTCAGGAGCTCATGAACGCTGTCATGGCTTACGACTGTGTGTATTGGCTGAAGGATGCCATTGAGCGTGCTCAGTCCACAGACCCTGTCAAGGTGCGCGATGCGCTGGAAAAGACGGATAACCTGAAGTTGCTGCACTGCATCCTGACCATGGATGAGTTTCACAACCCCGAGGGAAAGGATGGCGTCATACTGAAGTGTGATCCTGCTCAGAATAAGGCTCTGTTCTTTACAAAGATTCGCCCTGAATAGCGCTTTGCCCTTTGCGGACGGCGGGATGACTGGCAGCATGCTTTGAGTGTCGTTTGTGCGAAAGTGCGGCGGGTCGCATGGCTCCGCCGCACAATTTATTGTTTCAGGCGCTGGAGTGAAGAAAGAGGGGCCGCAGGTTCTTGCTTCTGCCTTCTTCCAAAAACATTCTTTAGCTTGAAAGCACAATCGGGAGGGATGCCGTATTGAATACGGGAGTGGTTTTGTCGACGCTGTTTCAGCAAATTATCAATGGACTTTCTTTGGGCTCGGTGTACGCCCTCATTGCAGTGGGGTATTCGCTGGTCTACTCAATCCTTTTGTTTTCTAACTTTGCTCACGGCGGATTTTTGGTCGTGGGGGGGTACGTTTGCTACTTTTTGCTGACGCAGCAGGGGTTTGGAATCTTTGTCTCCGCCCTTGGAGCCCTTGCTGTCTCAGGTCTTGTCGCTGTTTTGACGGAGCGACTGGCCTACAAGCCCATACGCGAACGCACGCCTGTGACGCTCTATCTTTTGATAGCCTCAATGGGAGTCAGCATCGTCATTGAGAACATTTTTGTCATCGTCGTAGGCGGTCGATTCCGTGCTCTGCCGCAGGATACGTTTCCCACGGCGATCTTTGACCTCGGGGGAGGCGTGACAGCCAGTGCTTTTGACATCCTCTCCCTGATCGTGGCGGTGGTGTTTCTCGTTGGCCTTCAGATCTTTCTCTCGCGAACGAGATGGGGCCTGGCTATCAGGGCCGCAGCCTGCGACCTCAGGACCGCCGGATTGATGGGAGTCAACGTTACCCTTCTGATAGGCATTGTCTTCTTTGTAGCAGGGCTTCTTGCAGGGGTGGGGGGTATTTTTCTCTCGGTGCGCTACACGCTGTACCCTCAGCTTGGCAACATCACAACTAAGGCGTTCATCGCTGCGGTGATCGGGGGACTGGGCTCTCTGCCCGGAGCCGTCCTGGGCAGTCTGCTCCTTGGGCTGGCGGAGATGCTGACCGCCGGCTTCATCAGCAGTCAGATGCGTGACATCGTGGTGTTTTCCCTGTTGGTGATCATGCTGCTGGTCCGGCCAGCCGGATTCTTTGGCAAGCAGATCAGTGACAAGATATAAAACGGGGGAGGCAAACCATGAAAAAAACATTTTGGGGAAACTTCGTTTTGATTTTATTGGGGGTCTGTCTGGTCTTTTTGCCCCTGGGCGGTTACCAGGAAGGGATCATCATCCTCCTCTGCATCAACTGCATTGCTGCGATGGGTGTCTCTATCCTGACCGGGTTTACGGGTATCTTCACCCTGGGGCATGCGGCCTACATGGCTCTTGGGGCCTATACGACGGCTATTATGACCGTGCGTTATGGCATCCACTGGCTTCCTGCCATCCTCGCCGGAGGCCTTGTCGCTGTCATTGTGGCTTGGCTTATCGGCATCCCCACTCTGCGCCTGACCGGCGACTATTACGCCATCGCCTCAATCGGGCTGGGGGAGACCATCCGACTGATTCTTGAGAACTGGCAGTCCTTTACGCGCGGGGCGCGGGGGTTTCCAGGTATCGATTCCTACACCACGCGTTCGATAGCCGTTGTCTTCTTCATCGTCCTGAGCATTCTGATGTTCAACCTGATAGACAGCCGATTGGGGCGTGAGCTCAAGGCTTCACGCGACGACCGGATGGCGGCTTCTCTGATGGGTTTCAACACCCCTGGCTCACGCATGAAGTCCCTGCTCATCTCAGCCTTTTACTGCGGTATTTCGGGCGCTCTTCTGGGCGGTTACATGAACTTCATCCAGCCTTCCATGTTTGATATGATGAAGTCCACCGAGCTGACGGCAGTGGTTGTCTTTGGCGGACTGGGCTCCATGAGCGGGACCCTGCTGGGCTCGACTATCATCACCCTGGTGATGGAGTATTTCCGGGATATCTCGCAGTACCGCATGTTGATCTATGGCCTCCTGCTGGTCGTCATCATGGTG